>CAZQEJ010000006.1:25541-40564 GCA_964592165.1 uncultured Ilumatobacteraceae bacterium
GTCGGCCACCCCGGCCGGCCGGCGTAGCCGGATGCCGCACGATGAGGGAAGAAGAGGTGCTCTTGCACCCACAAGCTGGTGAACCCGGCGGCCTGGGCCTCCTCGCAGAACTGGCGGATCAGCGTCCCGCTCAGCCCGGGGCCGAGCTGGGGCAGGCACAGGCCGACCCCGGTCACGGCGATCCGCCGACCCCGCTCGCGCCGCGCCGGGCCTGCTCCGGGAGCCCGGTGGTCTCCCCGCCGTCGACGACGAACTCCGCTCCCGTGCAGAACGACGACGCGTCGCTGGCGAGGAACACGATCAGGTTGGCGACCTCGGCCGTCACGCCGCGCCGGCGCAGGGCGACGTGGGTGGTGTGTGTCTCCAACGGCGCGGTCATCGGTGTCTCGATCTGTCCGGGGTGGACGCTGTTGACCCGGATGCCCGCCGGGCCGAGCTCCAGCGCGCCGGTCTTGGCCAGACCGCGCACCGCGTACTTGGAGGCGACGTATCCGGCGAGGTTCTCGTAGCCGCGCAGGCCGGCGGTGGAGGAGATGTTGATGATCGAGCCTCCCCCGGCGCGGCGCATGCTCGGGATCACGGCGTGCATGCCGAGGAACGTGCCGCGCAGGTTGACGTCGATGACGCGGTCGAACTGTGCCGGGCTGGTGTCCTCGATCGGCGCGAAGTGGACGATCCCGGCGTTGTTCACGAGCACGGTGAACGGTCCGAAGCGGGCTTCGCCGGCCGCCACCCCCGCCGCCCAGTCACCGGCCCGGGTCACGTCGAGGTGAACGTAGAGAGCGCGGTCCCCGATGTCGCGGGCGACGGCGCGACCGGCATCGTCGAGCACGTCACCGAAGACGACCGCGGCTCCCTCGCCGGCAAGGGCACGCACGTACGCTTCGCCGAGGCCGCGTGCTCCACCGCTGACGAATGCGACCTTGCCGTCGAGCATGCCCATCGGGGTTCCCTTCCGCTGAACGTCAAGCGTTGACAATAACAGACCGGCGAGGAACACTGAGCCGTTCGAACGTAGGAGGCTCCCTGGGATGACCGACGCTGCCCGACTCGTCCTCGACAAGCGCGACGGCGTCGCGCTGCTCACACTCGCCCGGCCGGAGAAGCGCAACGCGCTCGACGACCGTCTCTTGGTCGAAGAGCTCCCCGCGGCCTACGAAGAGGTCCGCGGCGACGAATCGATCGCGGTCCTCGTGATCACCGGTGCGGGCTCGGCGTTCTGCGGGGGCGCCGATCTCGAGGGCTGCTCCGGGTTCCGCCGGCCCGACGTCGTCGACGCGGAGGACTTCACCCGCTCGACCCTCGAGGGTGTCGTCGCCCTCCACTCGCTCCCGCAGCTGACGATCGCGGCGGTGAACGGTGCCGCGGCAGGCGCCGGCTTCGGCACGGCGCTGGCCTGCGACGTGCGCATCGCCTCCCCCCGAGCCCGCTTCCTGTCGCCGTTCATCCGCATGGGGCTCGTCCCCGACTACGGGTTGTCCTGGCTGCTGCCCCGCGTCGTGCCCATGGCCGATGCCCTCGACATCATGCTCACCGGTCGGTTCGTCGAGGCCGAGGAGGCCCTGCGGATGGGGTTGGTCTGGCGGATCGACGATGATCCGCTCGCCGCCACGATGGACTACGCGACGCGGCTCGCGGCCGGGCCGCGGCGGGCCCTGCGGGTCACCAAGTCGGCGCTGCGTCAGGCCCTGGAGATCGACTTCGCCACCGCGGTGCTCGTCCACGAGGCCCGTTCCCAGGCCGTCGCCCTGCACGGTCCGGAGTTCGCTGGCGCGTTCGGCGCGTGGCGCGACCAGATCGTCGGCTCGTCCCGCTGACCCCTACCGTCGGCCGGGGGGCGCCGTGAGCCGGGCCCGGACCGCGTCGCGGATCGCGATGTGGGTCTGCAGCGGCCGCATGCCGAGCCCGTTGTCCTCGCCCGCTGCGCCGCTCATGTCGCACAGGACGATGTGCTCGGCGCCGGCTTCGACGTAGCGGATCACCTCGGCGGCGATCTCCTCCGGGGTTCCGATCGGGAGCACCTCGGCGAGCTCGTCCGGATCGATCTGGGCGACGAGATCGTTCATCCGGGGATCGGTCGGCAGCAGATCGCCCCATGGCCCGTCGGGAAGGGGTGTGGTCCGCAGAGCGCCCTGAGGCAACAGCAGCCCGAGAGCGCGGACCGCATGGGTGCGCAGGAGCTGGCGCGCCCGCTCGCCCGACTCGGCGGCGATCAGCCAGAGGAACGCTCCGGCTTCGACGGCGCCCCGCCGGCCGGCAGCATCCTCGGCGGCACGGATCTGGGCGAGCTGCGTGCCGTATGCCTGCGGACCCGACGCGGTCGGCAACCAGCCGTCGGCCGTCGTTCCTGTCAGGCGCAACGTGCGCGGTCCGTGGGCGGCGAGCCAGATCGGTGGGGCGGGCGTCTTCGCGGCCAAGCCGCAGATCCCACCGTCGATGCGGTAATGGGCGCCGGACCAGCGGGCCGGGGTGCCATCGGCCCACAGCTCCTTGAGCACCTCCAACGCCTCGACGAGATGCCCGACGGGCTTGTCGTAGGCGATCCCGTACGGCGTCGTGCCGGCGATCTCCCCGCAGCCGAGGCCGAGGATCAACCGGCCGGCCGACATCTGCTGGATCGTCAGCGCCGTCTGGGCGAGTTGGCCGGGGTGGCGGCGGATCGGATCGCTGACCGCGGTGCCGAGCCGGATCGAACGCGTCGCCACCGCTGCCGCTCCGAGCAGCGGGTAGGGGTCGAGCAACTCGTGGGGCCCGTCGGGCAACCACCCCATCAGGCGATCGGCCCACCACATCGACTCGAAGCCGGCCTCCTCCGCGGCGAGGACGGCGCGCACCGGATCGCGCGCCGGCAACTGGGAACCGGGCACCCCGAACTTGATCTCCTCGCTCACCAGGTCTCCTCCGAACGTTCCACCGCCCGACTCGAGCGTGGCATAATCATCTCATGAGTCGATTCTTCTGGCAATGGCCGTGACACGAGCCGGTCATGGCGTCGCTCGTGGGGTCGGCCGGCCCGCCGGCCAACCGCCGAAGACCGACGACGAGGTGCGCGCCGCCGCGGCCCGCGTGTTCCGCCGGCTCGGCTACCAGGGGACGCGCATGGAAGACGTCGCCGCCGAGCTCGGCCTGACGAAGAGCAGCCTCTACCACTACGTGGCGACGAAGGAGGACTTGCTCTTCAGCATCCTCCTCGACCCCTACCGGGAGGCGATCGCCGACCTGACCACCGAGGTCGCCGGAGATGCGCCTCCGCCGGCGCGTCTCGCCCGCGTCCTGCACCGCTACTTCGCCAACGTCGCCAAGTGCTACCCGGCGATCTCGATCTACCTCGCCGAGGGGCGCCGGCTGCCGGTGCCCGACGGGCTGCGCGCTCTCGACCGCGAGTACGTCGCCGGCCTGCGCCGGTTGATCGTCGACGGGGTGCGTAGCGGCGCGCTGCGCGCCGCCGACCCCGACGTCGCCACCGCGGCGATCGTCGGGATGTGCAACCAGCTCGCGATCCGCTACGACCCGCATGCCGGGCACGACGCGCAGCAGATCGCCGACGATCTCGTGCAGTTCGTCCTGCACGGGCTGCAAGCCGAAGGAGGCTGACGATGACCGCAGGACAGGTGATCGTGGAGAACGTCGATGGTCTGCGGATCCTCACGTTGTCCCGTCCGGGCAAGTTCAACGGGATGGATACGCCGATGCTCACCTCGCTCGCCGAGGAGGTCCGCCGGGCGGCCTTCGATCGCTCGGTGCGCGCCGTGCTGCTGACCGGCGCGGGCGACGTGTTCTCCGCCGGCGGGGACCCGGCGGAGATGGCCGGCGACGATCCGGTGGCGATCGCCGATCTGTGGACGAACATCTCCACCGAGGTCGCCGGGCGGATCTTCCGTATGGAGAAGCCGGTGATCAGCGCCGTCGACGGGATCGCCATCGGCGCCGGGTTCGCTCTCGCGCTGGCCTGTGACATCGTCCTCGCCTCGGAGCGGGCCCGCTTCGGCCCGGTGTTCACCCGCCGGGCGATCATCCCCGACCACGCCGCGCTGTGGTTCTTGCCCCGCATCGTCGGCGTGCTCGCGGCCAAGGAGCTCGTCTTGTCCGGGCGGATCGTCGAGGCCGACGAGGCGCAGCGGATCGGGCTGTGCACCCGGATGCTCCCCGCCGAGGGGTTCGCCGAGGCCGCCCGGACGTACGCGGGTGAGCTCGCCGCGGGGCCGACGCGGGCTCTCGGGGCGGCGAAGCTGGTGATGAACAAGGGTCTGGAGACCGACATGGAGACGGTCCAGGCCTTCGAGCGGATGGTCCTCCCCGCGCTGTTCGCCACCGCCGACTTCACCGAGGCCTTCGCCGCCTTCGCGGCCAAGCGCGAGCCCCACTTCCGCGGCGAGTGACGGCTCCCCGCCCGCTGACCTCACCTATTGCGTCAGACGTGTAATCGACCTACTATTCGATTATCGGAGCCCAGGCCGAGCAACGGGGGCGAGGAGGACGAGACCGATGAGCTATGACGTGATCGTGGTCGGTGGGGGTGCCGCCGGCTCGGTGGCCGCCGCCGTCCTCGCCAAGGAGGGCAAGCGGGTCCTGCTCCTCGAACGCGACGCCGGGCTCGCCGGGCGGGCGCGCTACTTCGAGCACGACGGCTACAAGCTGCAGTGGGGCCCGCACATCTTGGAGGATCCCGGCTCGGGCCTGGGGGCGATCATGTCCCACCTCGGTCACGAGCTCGTCCACGGCCCGTCCAACGACGGATTGGCGATGTGGACCGACGAGGGGTGGAAGGCGGCCGGCGAGGTCTACGGCGGTGCGCGCGCCGAGCTGAAGAAGGTGATCACCGAGATCGCCGACGTCGACCTGGACAAGATCGACGACTATGACCAGGTCTCGTTCGGCAAGTGGCTTTCCGATCGCACGAGCCACGAGGGCGTGATCAGCCTGTTCGAGTTCCTCGCCGTGCTCGAGGGTCAGACCGGATCCTCCGACGATCACTCGGCGAGCGACAACCTGTTCATGCGGGCCCTGCACCTGCGCGAGCAGCGCAAGCCCGGCTACTCCTACATCCCCGAAGGCGGCTTCGAGGAGCTGTTCGAGACGATCGGTGCGCTTGCCGAAGAACGGGGCGCGGAGGTGCGGCGCAACGTCCAGGTCGCCTCTGTGGCGATCGAGGATCGGCGCGTGCGCGGCGTGTTCGTCGAGGTCGGGGAACGGCGCACGCCGAACGAGATCCTCCCCGTGGAGCGGATCGACGCCGACGCGGTGATCCTCACCGTCCCGGCGTGGCAGGTCCTCGATCTGATCCCGCAGGGGTCGATCCCCGGGTGGTACCACGAGCTGATCGAACGGATGACGACGCTCGACGCGCGCGGCACGTGGATCGGGTTCTATGCCGGGCTGACCGATCCCGCCTACCAGTACACGCCGCGCGAGCTGGGGGCGTTCGGGGCGACGCCACGCACCGGCCTGCCCGGGTTCGCCTACCTCCACTCCGAGATCGACGCGGGCACCGCACCCGAGGGTGAGTTCCTCTTCGTCTGCGGTGTCGCCTGCGACCTCACCGACGTCACCGATCGGATGAAGCAGGAGGAGATGATGAAGCGCCTCGAGGACGACATGGACGAGATGTACCCGGCGATGCGCTCGGCGAAGTGGAAGTCGCGGCACGTGATCACCAACTTCGGGCTCAAGGCACGCCCAGGGTTGGTCGGGGCGATGCGCCCACACAACGTCGTGCCCGGGGTCGAGGGGTTGTTCCTCGGGGGCGACACGTACCGCGCTCGCTCGGTCGGCATCGACCGTGCCGCGCGCACCGGCTTGACGTGCGCCGAGCTGATCCTCGGGCAGCGCATCGCCGGCCTCGACGGAACCTGGAGGTACTGACGATGGCAGCACCCGACGTCACCGCCGACGAACTGGCGATCCGCAACCTCGTCGCCGCGTTCTCCGACGCGGTCAATCGGCGTGATTCTGGCGCGCTGGCCGCCCTGTTCGTCCCCGAAGGCGGGTGGACCGTGCCCGGGCTGGGCACGGCCGAAGGGTCCGAGGCGATCGCCGCCCGCCTCGACGGGCTGCTCGGTGGCTTCCCCTTCCTCGTCCAGTTCGCCCACCAGGGTGAAGTGCGCGTCGCCGGCGAGCGTGCCGCGGCACGCTGGTACATCGAGGAGCTGGCCCGTGCCGCCGACGGGAGCGGGTCGCACTTCATCGGCACCTACCACGACACGCTTCAGCGCACCGCCGAGGGCTGGCGCTTCGCCGTACGCCGCTTCGACTTCCTCTACCGCGGGCGGACCGATCTCGGCGGCAAGACGTACCCGTTCACCGATCCCGGTGAGGGCTGGGCATGGCCGGGCTGATCGTCGAGCGGCCCGCGGACGGCGTCGTCGTCGTCACCCTCAACCGGCCTCAGCGGCTCAACGCGCTGGACGACGCACTGCTCACTGAGATCCTCCCCGACACGTTCCGTGACCTCGATCGCGACCCGGAGGTGCGCGCCGTGGTCGTCACCGGTGCCGGTGGCGCGTTCAGTTCGGGAGCAGACCTCGACTCGTCCGGGTTCACCCAGCCGACGGCGAGCGACGCGGAGCGCTTCGTGCGCCGTACGCACGCCACCCCCGTCCTCGTGCGCCGGCTGCGCAAGCCGACGATCGCCGCTGTCGAGGGGGCCGCGGTCGGCGCCGGGTTCGGTCTCGCCCTGGCCTGCGACATGCGCTTCGCCTCGCCGACGGTGCGGATGGGGGCTCCGTTCGTCGCGATGGGCATCGTCCCCGACTACGGCGTGTCCTACTTCTTGCCCCGCGTCGTCGGCACCGCCCACGCGCTGGACATCTTGTTCAGCGGTCGCCTCGTCGAGGCCGAGGAGGCTTTGCGCCTCGGGCTCGTCTCCCGGATCACCGCTCGCCCCCGGGAGGAGGCGATCGAGATGGCCAGCGTGCTCGCCGGCCTCCCCGCGCACGCCATCGAATCGACACGATCTAACGTTTACCGTGCGATGGAGCTAGGGTTGGAGGCAGAGATCCTCGAACAGGAGCCGCGCTCCCAGGCCGTCGCCTTGCGCGGCGCCGAGTTCCCGGAGCGTTTCGCCGCGTGGAAGGCGCGGATCCGTTCGACACCGAGCGAGTGAGGAACCGATCATGGCCGAGGCATTCATCGTCGACGCACTGCGCACACCGATCGGCAGGCGTGGCGGCGGCCTGTCCACCGTGCACCCCGCTGACCTCGGCGCGCACGCGATCGAGGCGCTCGTGCGCCGCACAGGGGTCGACCCCGGCGCGGTCGACGACGTGATCTTCGGCTGCGTCGACCAGATCGGCGCCCAGGCGGGGAACGTGGCGCGCACGGCGTGGCTCTCCGCGGGCATGCCTGAGTCGGTGCCGGGGACGACGATCGACCGCCAGTGCGGGTCGTCCCAGCAGGCGCTCCACTTCGCCGCCCAGGCGGTGCTCTCCGGCACCCAAGACGTCGTCGTCGCCGGGGGTGTCGAGGTGATGAGCATGGTCCCGATCGCCAGCGCAGGCACCGGTGGGGAGGAGCTCGGCTACGGCACCCCAATGGGCGGGCAGCGCTGGCACGCGCGCTACGGGGACCAGGAGATCAGCCAGTTCCGTGGGGCGGAGATGATCGCCGAGAAGTGGGACATCAGCCGCGACGACCTGGAACGCTTCGCCCTCGCCAGCCACCAGCGGGCCGCGGCCGCGTGGGACGAGGGGCGCTTCGATGCCGAGGTGGTCGCCTACGGCGACGTCGTGCGCGACGAGGGGATCCGGGCGAACACGACGCTGGAGAAGATGGCCTCCCTCGCCCCGCTGGTCGAGGGCGGGCGCCTGACCGCGGCCGTCTCCAGCCAGATCTCCGACGCCGCGGCGGCGATGCTGATCGCCTCCGGAGATGCGGTGAATCGGCACGGGCTGCAGCCGATCGCGCGCATCCACACGATGGCGGTCGTCGGCAGCGACCCGGTGATCATGCTCACCGGCCCGATCCCGGCGACGGAGAAGGTCCTCGCCCGCTCCGGGCTGTCGATCGACGACATCGACCTGTTCGAGGTCAACGAGGCGTTCGCCCCTGTGGTGCTCGCCTGGTCGAAGGAGACCGGCGCCTCGCTGGAGCGGACGAACGTCAACGGCGGCGCGATCGCCATCGGTCACCCCCTCGGCGCGACCGGGGCCCGGTTGATGAGCACGCTGGTCCACGAGTTGATCCGGACCGGCGGGCGCTACGGGTTGCAGACGCTGTGCGAAGGCGGCGGGATGGCCAACGCGACGATCGTCGAGGTGCTCCGCTAGCCGGCGGCCTGATGCCCGCCGGTCGCCTGCTGCGCAGAGCGGCCGGCGATCACGGCCCGGTACATCTTCACCGCGTCGTAGGTGATGTAGGCCACCGGGGCGAGCTCGACGACGATCCGGTCGGTGGCGAGGAGCATCGCTTCGAAGTTCGCCCGCTCCGCGGGGTCGTGGCCCCATGCCTTGGCCCCCAGCGCGGGGACGAACCAGCTGCCCACCTCGTCCAGCTCGTGGATCGTCGCCAAGGTCTTCGCCGTGACGGTGCGCGACGTGCCCAGCCTCGTCCCCGCACTGGACACGACGACGCAACTCTGTGGCCGGGCGCGCAGGGCCGCGACCCGCTTTCGGTAGCGGACGACGGTGACCCAGAACCGGCCCTCGTGCCACACGAACCAGTGCATCACCCCGACCGGCCACCCGTCGCGGTTCGTCCAGGCGACCGTGCACTCGAGCTGTTCGGCGTACAGCTGCTCGCGGAGCCGCTCGTCGACGGGGTAGTCCCCCAGGCGTTCGTAGGCCTCGAAGTCGGTGCTCATCGGGCGAGTCCTCCTGCCGCCGGCGAAGGGGTCGGCGGCGCCGCGGGGCCGCTGTCGAGATCGAGCAGGCCACGGCGGCGGACCCAGTCGAGAACGACCTCCCACAACCCGGCCCGGTCGTGGGAGTAGTAGTGATCATCGGGGAGCACGATCAGTTCGTGATCGGGCGCCGATGCGGCGACCGTCTCCGCCTTGTCCTTGTACGGGCCGGGTTCACGCTCGCCGACGGTGACGAGCACGGGGACCGTCACGCTCGGGAGGTGCTGCTCGCTGGCCGCGATCGTGTCGTGGCCCCAGATCGAGATCACCGTCGAGGCCTGGGCGACCATCGGCACGGGTGCGTTGGAGGACAAGACGATCAGGCGCTGCGGTTCACCCTCGCCGATCGCCTGCTCGGCAAGCTCCAGGTAGCGGTCGAGGGGCCCGTCGACGAACCACTTCTCGGCGGACTGCAAGCGGGGCCCCGGGCTGAGCAGGACGAGGCCGCTGACCTGCGCGGGCTGGCGCTCGCCCATCCAGTACGAGGCCTTGTGCGCGCCGAAGCTGTGCGCGACGCAGACCATCCGCTCGACACCGGCCCGGGTGATCACGTCCGCGGCAGCGTCGAGGTCCGCCAGGGTGTCCTCGAAGCGCTCGCGGATCAGCCCGATGCACGGCTCACCGTCGCCGAGGCTGCCCAGGTCGTGACCGCGGTTGTTCAGCGACAGCGCGGCCAGCCCGTGGCGTGGGGCGACCTCGAGGAGGTCGAACACCGGGGTTCCGTAGAAGTTCCCCCACGCGCCGTGGACGCCGAGGAAGCCCTCCCGGCTGCCCCGCCCGGTGAGCGCCCCGTGGAGGAGGACCCCGTCCACGGTGCGGGTGCGAACGAACTCCAACGAGATCGAACTGATCACGGTGTTCCCCTCCGACCCTCGGGAAGATCTTATGGTACAACGTAGAACGTCAACAAGGAACCCTGGCTCGGGAGTGGTCCGGGGGTGGGATCCGCCACCCGCCGGGCCGTGCCCGGCCGGCCGAACCGACCCGGGTTGCCACCGAGGAGGATGCCGATGAGCACACCGATGAGCCTCGCCCAGCGCTTCGAGGTGGCTGCTGGGCACCACCCGGGCAAGCTCGCATTCCGCAGCGACGACGGCGAGATCACGTTCGCCGCATTCGACGAGCGGGCGTCGCGCATCGCCGGCGCGCTGGACGCCTTCGGTGTCCGGCGTGGCGACCGCGTCGCGGTGATGGCCGGCAGCACCACCGAGTTCGTCGCCTCGTTGATCGGCGTATGGAAGCTCGGCGCGATCTTCGTCGCGATCAACGCCCAACTCGGTCCGGAAGAGGTCCTCTACCAACTGCACAACTCCGCGCCCCGCGTCGTCATCGCCGACCCCGGGCGATGCCGGGAGGTCGTCGACGCGGTCGCCGACCGTGCTCCGTCGGTCGAGCGTGTGGTTGCCACCGGTGAGCTCGACGGACCGCCGAGGCGCGCCGTGCCGCTCGATCCGTCGGCCGACGCGACGATCTTCTACACCTCGGGCACGACCGGTGTGCCCAAGGGGGCGACGCACACCCACCGCGCCCTCGGGGTCCAGGTCGACATGGTCATCGAGCGGTTCTCGATCACCGCTGCCGACGAGTTCCTCTCCGTCTTGCCGATCTACTTGCTGTCGATCCTCGTCCTCGGTCCGGTCGTCGCCCTGCTCGCCGGGAGCACGTGCCGGCTGATGGCCAAGTACGACGCGGTCAGCTTCGCCCGGCACGTGCGCGAGGACCGCACGACGATGATCGGGGCGAGCATCCCGATGATGTTCGCCGACCTCCTCGACCTGCCCGCCGACCAGGCCGCTCTCGTCGACCTGTCGTCGATCCGCGTCGCCAGTTGCGGGGGATCCCCGATGCCCCCGGAGATCCGCAAGGCATTCGAAGAGCGCTACCAGTTCCGCTTCGTCCATGCCTACGGGGGCACCGAAGGGCCGGTGATGGTCTCCACCGACCCGATGGACCGCCCGCGTAAGTTCGACTCCGTCGGCGTCCCCTACCCGCACATCCGCGTCACGATCGTCGACGACGAGGACAAAGACCTCCCCGTCGGTTCGATCGGGGAGATCTGCACCTCGGCCTACGACACCGGTCCCTACGCGGGGCTCTACGAACCGATCCGCTGCTACTGGGGGATGCCCGAGCAGACGGCGACGGCTCTGCGCGGTGGCCGGCTGCACTGGGGCGATATCGGCTACCTGGACAGCGACGGCTACCTGTACCTCGTCGACCGCAAGACGGACATGATCATCCGCGGCGGGATGAACGTGTACCCCAAGGAGCTCGAAGGCCTCCTCTACGCCGACGAGCGGATCGCCGAGTGCGCGGTGGTCGCCGCCCACCACCCGCGCTACGGGGAGGTGCCCTACGCGTTCGTCCGCCGGGCTCCGGGGGCGGAGATCTCCGCCGGCGACGTCTGCTCGTTGGTCAACGCGCACACGGCGCGCTTCAAGCACCTCCAAGGCGTGACCTTCGTCGACGACTTCCCCCGCAACGCGCTGGGCAAGATCCTCAAGCGCGAACTGCGCCACGGGTTGGAGGCGTGAACCGGGACCGTCCCTGCGGCCCGGTCAGGCGGCGCGGCGGTACAGACCCGGCTCGAGCTCGGTGACGGCACCGCGGGCGACGAGCACCTCGAGGTGCTGGCTCATCGAGCGCTCCTCGACGTAGTCGGCCCACAGCACCTCGACCCCGGGCCGGTAGACGAAGCGGTGCTCGACGATGTCGGCCATCCGCCGCGGTGCGCCGAGGAACTCGATGAGTGCGTCCTGGCGGCGGTCGATCACCGCTTCGTAGGCGTCGAGCATCGTGCCGAACGCCTCCGAGCCCTCGATCGCGCCCTTGTGGTGGAACGTGGCGAACCAGGCTGCGTCGATCTCCCGGCAGCGGGCCAGGCTCGGTCCCCAGTCGGCGAGGCTCGACCACGCGTCGCCGTAGTACGGACCGAACCCGGTGAGGTCGATGTCGCCGAGGTAGAGCACCCCGTCCGGCTCGACGAGGAACCCGCAGTGACCCCTCGTGTGGCCGGGGAGGTGGATGGCGCGCACCGTCGTCCCCCCGCCGAGGTCCCACACGTGCCCGTCGGCGAAGGACACCGCGTCGGGGCGGGGCGCGTAGTGGAAGTGGCCGATCAACTCGTCGAGCCAGAGCGCCTCGACCCCGGCCGGCATGCCGTAGATCTCGAGCAGCCCCTCGAGGGATTCGAGGCCGAGGCGGTCGGCGTCGTGGACGTACACCGGCCGGCCGGCGAACGCGCCGAGCCCGGCGATGTGGTCCTCGTGGACGTGGCTGAGGAGCACGACGTCGACCGCCGGAGCGCTGCGGCTCCCTTCGGCGAAGGCGAGCGACGGGTCGACGAGCAGCGACCGGTCGCGCCCCTCGACGAGCAACGAGTTGCCGTACGGGTACGCGCCCCGGTCGGGGCCCTGGATCGAGGTCGTGCTCGACGTCAGCCGATGGTGCATCGTGCGCTCACGCCGGTGCACGCCAGTTCAGCTGGCCTTGGCCCGCCGCAGCTCCGCCGGGTCGCCGACGAGGCGCAGGATCAACGGTTCTGCGTTGTTCTTCTTGCCACCGCGCTCTTGGAGGACGTCGCGCAGCCGGCTGAGCACGGCGATGCGCCGCTCGAGGGCGTTCATCTTCTCGTGGACGACGTCCATCGCCTGGCGGTGATCCTCCGCACTCATCGACTCGTCGAGGGCGAGCTTGCCGATCAGCTTGACCTCGTCGAGGCTGAATCCGAGGTCCTTGAGGGCCAGCGCGCCTTCGATGTAGAAGCGGTACTCCCGCGGATACTTGCGCGTCCCGCCACTCGACCGCGGCGGTACGGGGACGATGCCGAGCTCCTCGTAGTAACGGATCGTCCGGCTGCTCACTCCGAGCTCGTGGGCGAGCTGCCCGATGCTCGTGTAGGTCGTCTCGTCCTGGTCGGTCGTCTGCTCGTCCGTCGTCTTCACAATCTGTTCTCCCATGGTTCTTCACGTTTGACGCTATCCGACGAACGTCAATCCGCCCGGCTCGCCCTCACAGGATATGCCGCGCGTCACCACGCTCAGCGCCATCTCTCGATTCCGCCGGATCACAGGCCGAACGAACTGCTCCGGCGTCTGCTCCTCGGGGAGGTCCGGGGTCGGTCCACTTGTCCCACCAAAACCAAACCGTTTACGGTGAAGGTAAGGATTGTAGAGCGGCATCATCCGCCGGACAACAGGGGGCCCTCGTGGACTTCAACTTGACGGAGAGCGCCCTCGCGGTGCAACAGGGCGTTCGCCGCATCGCCCAGAAGTACGACCTGGACTACTGGGGCGCCTGCGACCGTGACGTGCGCTTCCCCCAAGAGGTGTGGGACGACCTCGCCGCGGGCGGCTGGCTCGCTCTGTGCATTCCCGAGGAGTACGGCGGGGCCGGCCTCGGTGTGCTCGAGATGGCGGTGGCCAACGAGGAGCTCGCCCGCTCGGGCGGTTCGGCCGCGTCGTTCCTCTACGTGCTCACGCCCGGGTTCGGGGCAACGACGATCACCCGCCGGGGGACTCCGGAGCAGAAGGAGATGATCCTCCCCGGGATCGCCCGGGGCGAGGTCGAGACCTGCTTCGCGGTGACCGAGCCGGACGCGGGGAGCAACACGTTGGAGATCACCACGTTCGCCACCCGCGACGGCAGCGACTTCGTGCTCAACGGGCAGAAGGTGTGGATCTCCGGGGTCCAGCGCGCGGACTGGATGATCGTCGTCAGCCGGACGACGCCGGCGCGCGACGCCTCGCCGCGCACCGCCGGGTTCACCTTGTTCCTCGTCGACGTGAAGGACGCCCTGGCCAACGGTTCGTTGCAAGCGCACCCGATCGAGAAGCTCGGCTCCAACCTCGTCCACTCCAACCAGGTGTTCTTCGACGACCTGCGCGTTCCCGCGCACCGCGTCCTGGGCGAGGTCGACGACGGGTTCTCCGTGTTGTGGGACGTGCTCAACCCGGAGCGGATCCTCGCCGCCGCGGGTGCCGTCGGCCATGCCGAGCTCGCCTTGCGCGTCGGGTGCGACTACGCCCGTGAGCGCGTCGTGTTCGGCCGCCCGATCGGCTCGAACCAGGCCATCGCCCTGCCCTTCGCCCAGGCCAAGGCGCACACCGATCTGGCCCGCTTGATGGTCCACAAGGCGGCCTGGCTGTTCGACCGCGGCGAGCCGTGCGGGCACGAGGCGAACGTTGCCAAGCTCGTCGCCTGCCAGGCGTCGTGGGACGCGACCGACCGCGCCTTCCAGGTCCACGGAGGCATGGCCTACTCCAAGGAGTACCCCGTCGAGCGGCTGTTCCGCGACGCACGGATCGCCAAGATCGCCCCCGTCGCCGAGGAACTGATCCTCGCCCACATCGCCACCCAGGCACTCGGCCTGCCGCGCACGTACTGAGGCTCCGGCCGCGCCTCCCGGTAAACAGCTGATGATGGACGGTTAACGTCAAATCCATTATCCTCGGGTCATGGCAGTGCACTCGACCCTGCACGACGGCGTGGGGACCGTGATCCTCGACCGCCCCGACGTGCGCAACGCGATCGACCTGGAGACCCTCGCCCTGATCGGCTCCGGGCTCGACGACCTGCGCGCCCAGGGGGCGAAGGCCGTCGTCCTCGCCGGAGCGGGTGGCGCGTTCTGCGCCGGCGCCGACCTCGATCTGGTGCGCAGTGCGTTCACCGGGGACACCGAGACGGTCCTCGGCAGCCTCGTCGACACGCTCCACCCGCTGATCCGCAAGATCCGCGCCCTGCCGCTGCCGGTGATCGCCGCGGTCGAGGGGCCCGCGGTCGGCGCCGGCGCCGGTCTCGCCCTGGCCGCCGACCTCCTCGTCGTCGGCGCGTCGGCCAAGCTCGTGCCTGGCTACTTCGGGATCGGCGCATCCCCCGACGGGGGCGTGTCGTACTTCCTGACCCGCTCGCTCGGCGCGGCACGCACCGCGTCGATGGTCATCCGCAACCGTCCGCTCGGCGCCGACGAGTTGCTCGCCGCGGGCATCGCCGAGTCGAAGGTCGCCGACGGCACCGCACTCGACGCCGCGATCGAACTGGCCCGCAGCGTCGTTGGCACCCCGCCGTTGGCCCTCCTCCGCCTACGGCGGCTGATCGACACCGCGACCGCGCAGGGCCTCGACGAGCAACTCGACCTCGAACGGCAACTTGTCGCCGAGCTGTGGTACACGCACGACTTCCGCGAGGG
>CAZQEJ010000006.1:40664-44038 GCA_964592165.1 uncultured Ilumatobacteraceae bacterium
GCGGAACGCCACTTCCGCGAGCTGATCCCGAAGATGGACGGTGCCCGCGAGTTCCCCCACGAAGCCCGCCCGATCCTGGCCCAGATGGGCGCCTACGGCTTGCCCTTCCCGGCCGAGCTCGGCGGTGGCGGGGGGAGCTGGCTGGCCTGGGCGATCCTCCACGAGGAGGTCGCCCGCGTCCTGCCCGCGCTCGGCATCCACTTCCAGGTGAACACCGTCGTCACCGGCGCGCTGCTCGACGCGGCGACACCGGAGCAGATCGAACGCTGGGTTCCCTCCCTCGTCAGCGGGGAGAAGGTCGCCTTCTTCGCCTTCACCGAACCGGACACCGGTTCGGACCCCGGGCGGCTGCGTACGCGTGCCGAGCGCACCGCGCACGGGTGGCGGATCACCGGGCAGAAGCGGTGGATCACCAACGCCCAGTTCGCCGACGTCGGCGTCGTGTTCGCCAAGGATCCCGACGGCGATGTGAGCTTGTTCCTCGTCCCCACGGACAGCCCCGAGGTCCACGCCGGCTACCACACGCCGATGCTCGGGCTGCGCGGCACCGGGCTCGCCGACCTGTACCTCGACGGGGTGGAGATCCCCCACGATCACCTCCTGGGGACGACCGGGGGGCGGTTCAACACGCTGAAGAAGTGCATGACGATCGGCAAGCTCGGCCTGTCCTCGATGAGTGTGGGGATCATGCAGGCCGCGCTGGAAGAGGCGGTCCGCTACGCCCGCCAACGCGAGCAGCGTGGCCATCCGATCATCGAGTTCCAGGCGTTGCACTACCTGATCGCGGAGATGACCAGCCGGCTGGAGGCGTCCCGCCAACTGCTCTACTGGGCGGCGACGTGCAAGGACCAGGGGGTCGAGTCGATCCCCGAGGTGGCCAGCGCCAAGCTGTTCATCACCCAGACCGCGGTCGACGTGGCGCGCATGGCCGTCTCGGTCCACGGGGTGTACGGGATCTCCGAGGAGTCCCCGGTCGAGCGCATGTTCCGCGACGCGAAGATGTACGAACTGCTCGAGGGAACGTCCGAGGTCCAGCGCGAGCTGGTCATGCGCGCCGTCGACTCGATCCCCTGACCCCCCCAGCGAACTTTGGAGGTTTGCCGGCTCTCAGGCGGCAACTTCCTCCAAAGTTCGCCGTCAGGGGGTGGTGAAGCGGGGCATGACGAGTTCGGCGAAGCGGTGCAGGCCCTGCACCTGGTCGCGCTCGCGGATGATGAACTCCATGTACGAGCACCCCGCGTCGCGGAACTCGGTGATCATCTGCGTCGCCCGCTCCGGGCCACCGAAGATCGTCCCCTGACCGGCGAGCATGCCCATGTACTCCTCGACACCGATGCCGCGCTCGTGGGCACGCTTGGCCGCGTAGCGGTCGAACTCGTCGTCGGTGTCGCGCAGCAGCAGCGAGGGGTTGAGCGAACGCCCGAGCGTCGCCGGGTCGCGCCCGAGGCCGGCGCAGTGCTCGTCGAGGATCGCCATCTTCCGCTTGAAGTCCTCCAGCGGGGTGATCACCAGGTTGTGCCAGTCGGCGTACTGGGCGACGATCCGCAGCGTGCGCTTCTCCCCGCCGCCCCCGATCCAGATCGGTGGGCGGGGCTGCTGCACGGGGCGGGGGTTGTTCCACGCTCCGTCGACGGTGTAGTGCTCGCCGGAGAAGGAGAACTGCTCGGAGGCGAACATGCCGCGGATGATCTGCAGCCCCTCTTCGAGCTGGGAGAGGCGCACCGACCCGGCGGGGTAGGGGATCCCGTACATGCGGAACTCGTCCTCGTGCCAGCCGGCGCCGATCCCGATATCGGCCCGGCCGCCGGAGATGACGTCGAGCGACGTGGCCATCTTCGCCGCGATCGACGGAGGCCGGTAGCCGTTGCACAACGTCATGAACCCGATGCGGACCCGCGAGGTCAGCGCGGCGAGCGCCCCGGCCGCGGTCCAGGCCTCGAACGTGTCCGCCTCGTACCGACCGGAGATCGGGTCGGGAACGAAGTGGTCGTTGAGCCAGATGCCGTCGAAGCCCAGCTTCTCGGCGAGCTGCGCGGTGGAGACGAGCTGCTCCCAGGTCGCGCTGTACTGCTCCACCCGGTAACCGAATCCAAGGCCCATCTGCCCCTCGCAATCACCCGTGTCGACGACCGCCAAGCGTACCCAGATCTAACGCTAGACGTCAAGTGAGAGGAGTTGAAGGGAGGCGCTGGAACACGTAGCGGCAGGCCACGCCGTGAGGCTCACCCGCCGCGGGCAGTTGCTCGACGCGGAACGGGCCCGCGGCCCGGCACCAGCCGCCGTACAGGGCGCGGATCCCGCCGCAGCCGGGCAACTGCCCGGGAACGGGGTGCTCCTCGTAGCCGGCGGCGACGCCCATGTCGAAGATCGTGCAGCGGATGTGGCGCATCTCCCACACGCCGGCGTCGTCGCGCAGCACCTCGAACGCGTCGGCCCACGATCCGTAGAGCACGTCGAACACGTCGCAGACGAAGCGCCCGAGGACGTGGCAGTCGTCGATCGCCGACCGGCCGGTGAGCTCGAGCCAGGTGCGCACGTGCAGCCGGCCGAGGCTCGCGTTGACGTCCTCGTCGATCTCCTGGGCGATCTGCGGCCCGAACCGGTCGCGAACCTTCAGGTACCAGCGCCCGTCGACGCCGTAATACGCCTGGCGGAGCCAGGCGAGGCGCGCTGCGTCCGTCTCCAGTCCGATCGGTGACACGAGCCCTCCGCGGGAAAGAACCGTTGACATCTTACGTGCAGCGGAAGCTACCATGTGGCGATGGTCTCGGCTTCTCGGCACCGGCCATCGGTCGGGATCGCGATGGGTCCCGCCCCGCCGTTCGCCGCGATGGCCCGGCGCGTTGCCCGGCTGCGGGAGACGGGCTTCGGTTCGTTCTGGTGGCCGGACCACCTCGTCGCCTTCCACTCCCGGGAACTGTGGGCCACAGGTGGGCTGGCCGGCATCCAACCCGATCCGCACGTGTACGCCGACCCGTTCGTGTGCATCGCGGCCTGTGCGGAGGCGGCCGGCGACGCGTTGCTCGGGGTGTGCGTGACCGATCCGATCCGGCGGACCGCGGCGACGTTGGTGCAGACCGCGCTGAGCCTCGACCACCTCGCCCCGGGCCGGGTCGTGCTCGGCCTCGGCGCCGGAGAATGGGCGAACTACGGCCCGTACGGGGTCGAGGTGCGTTCCCCGGCGGCGCGGCTGGAAGCCGCTGCGGCGCAGATCCGGGCCCTGCTCGACGACCCCGGCCCGGATGCCAACGGGGCGGTGATGGGGCTCCGTCCCCCCGAGGGATCTCCCGGCCCGCAGCTGTGGCTCGCCGCCCACGGGCCGCGGGGCTACACGGCAGCAGGGCGTTTCGCCGACGGGTGGATCCCCAACTTCT
>CAZQEJ010000007.1:0-25970 GCA_964592165.1 uncultured Ilumatobacteraceae bacterium
CGGGTGATCGACGTGACCCGCTCGATCGGCTTGTCCCCGGCGACGTTCTACCAGTACTTCGCCGGCGTGGAGGACGCGATCCTGGCTCTCGCCGAACAGGCCTCGGAGGAGGTCGAGTCGATGCGCCCGATCGTCACCGAGGACTGGGACGGCGCGCCGGGAATGGACCACGCCCGAGAACTGGTCTCCGCGTTCATGGAGTACCGCGACCGCAACCAGACCCTGCTCCGGCTGCGTGACCTGAAGGCGACGGAGAACGACCGCCGCTTCCGCGCCTTGCGCCGGCGGAGCTACGCCGGGCTGATCGGCGATCTGATGGCCAAGATCGAAGCGGCCAAGGCGGCGGGGCGAATTCCCGCCGAGCACGACGCGTTCACCGCCGCGTGCGGGGTGATGGCGATGCTCGAGCAGCTCGGCGCGTACCAGGCCGAGCTGCGCCGCCGCTCCCCGAGCCGGGAGGCGATGATCGACACCGTCGCGGCGATGGTCCTCCACGCCCTCACCGGGCGCACCTGACGGCTCGCCGGCGGTCGCCCGGCGCACCGCCCTGTTCGCCTGCGTGGCGGACGCCACGTCATCTGAATGGTGTTAGGCTACGACTGATATTGTCGCGCTCATGACCCGTGAGCTGCCGAAGATCATCAGTGTCGACGACCATGTCGTCGAACCGCCGGACCTGTTCGAGCGGTGGTTGCCGGAGAAGCACCGCTCCAATCCGGATCGGCCGCGCGTCGAGCGCCGCGGGATCAAGTCGATGACCTACGTCGCCGGCCAGCAGTACGACATCGTCTGGGACGACACCCAGCCGAAGTCGGACACGTGGTTCTACGAGGACCTCGTCGCCCCGCACAAGCGCCACGTGGCCGCCGTTGGCTTCCCTCGCGACGAGATGACCTTGTCGCCGATCACCTACGACGAGATGCGCCCCGGGTGCTACGACCCCAAGGCCCGCCTGGAGGACATGGACGTCGACGGCGTCGAGGGCTCGTTGTGCTTCCCGACCATGCCCCGGTTCTGCGGTCAGACGTTCTCCGAGCGCAAGGATAAGGACCTCGCCCTGGCCTGCGTGCACGCCTACAACGACTGGATGGTCGAGGAGTGGTGCGGTGACGCCGAGGGCCGGCTGATCCCGCTGTGCCTCGTCCCGTTGTGGGACGCCGACCTCGCCGCGGCCGAGGTCCAGCGCAACGCCGAGCGCGGCGTGACCGCGGTCGCCTTCTCCGAAGTTCCCGCCAAGCTCGGGTTGCCGTCGATCCACTCCGGGTACTGGGCGCCGTTCTTCGCCGCCTGTGCGGAGACGAACACGACGATCTGCATGCACATCGGCTCGTCGTCGCAGATGCCGGCGACGTCGCCCGATGCGCCGCCGGCCGTCGCCGCGTCGCTGAGCTTCAACAACGCCCTCGCCTCGGTCGCCGACTACACGTTCTCCGGCGTGCTCGACACCCACCCGACGCTGAAGCTGGCCTACTCCGAGGGCCAGATCGGTTGGGTCCCGTACATGCTCGAGCGGATGGACGACGTGTGGGAGATGCACCGGGCCTGGGCGTTCACCAACGGTCGCCACTCCGAGCCGCCGTCGACGTACTGGCACCGCCAGATGTACGGCTGCTTCTTCCGCGACCACCACGGGATGGAGGCGCTGCACCGCATCGGCCGGGACCGGGTCACGTTCGAGTCGGACTACCCGCACACCGACACGACCTGGCCGCACACCCAGAAGCTGTTCGCCGAGCAGGTCGCCGACCTCGACGACGAGACGGTGGAGATGATCGCCCGCAAGAACGCGATCACGATGCTCAACCTCGACCCGGTCACGGGGCGCTGGCGCAAGCGCTGAGCGGTTCGCAGCCGACCGGCTTCGCCGCCCAGCGGCGCGGCGCGCGAGCCTGACGGGGTGAAGCTCGGTCTCGGTCTCGATCTGTACCGCGGTGCCTCGATGGAGGTGCCCGTCGACCTCATCCGCCGTGCCGAGGCTCTCGGCTACCACTCCGTGTGGACCGCCGAGGCCTACGGCAGCGATGCGTTCTCTCCTCTTGCCTACCTCGCCGCGCTGACGACGAGGATCAAGCTCGGCACGGCGGTCACCCAACTCGCGGCGCGCACCCCGGCGGCGACCGCGATGCACGCGATGACGATCGACGCGCTCGCCGGTGGGGGGCGGATGATCCTCGGGCTCGGTGTGTCCGGGCCTCAGATCGTCGAGGGGTGGTACGGCCAGCCGTGGGGTTCGCCGAACGCCCGCCTGCGCGACTCGATCGCGATCATCCGCAAGATCTTCGCCCGTGAACCGCTGGTCCACGAGGGCAAGGAGATCTCCCTGCCGTACCGGGGGCCGGGAGCGCTCGGGCAAGGCAAGCCGTTGCGCTCGATCCTCCACCCCGTCGCCCCGATCCCGATCTGGCTCGCCGCCGGTGGTCCGGCGAACTCGGCGCTCACCGGAGAGCTCTGCGACGGGTTCCTGCCGATGGGGTGGGGGCCGACCGGGCAGGAGATCTACGGCGCCGACCTGGCGCGCGGCTTTGCCCGCCGCGGCGGCCGCCCGGAGGAGTTCGAGATCTTCGGCGGGATCATGGTGGAGATCACCGACGACGTGCGCGGCGCGCTGGCGGCGATGAAGCCGTTGACCGCGATGTACGTCGGGGGCATGGGGTCGGCGACGCACAACTATCACCGGGAGGCGATGGCCCGGCGTGGCTTCACCGAAGCAGCGGCGCGCATCCAGGAGCTGTGGCTCGCCGGTCGGCGCGACGAAGCCGTCGCCGCGGTGCCCGACGAATACCACGACGAGACGTCGCTCGTCGGTTCCGTCGCCCGCATCCGCGAGCGCTGGCCGTCGTGGACGACACGGGGCCTGACCGGACTGATCGTGCGTGGCACCCCGGAGGGGGTCGAGCTCCTCGCCGAGCTCGCTGGCACCCGGGACAGGAGCGACTCGTGAGCTTGCTGATCGTCGAAGAGCCCGCCCCCCAGGTGCGCCGGGTGCTGCTCAACCGCCCGGAGAAGCGCAACGCGATCTCCACCCCGTTGCGCAGCGCGCTGCTCGCCACCCTCCAGGCCCACGACCACGACCCCGAGGTGCGGGTGACGATCGTCGCCGGCAACGGGCCGTGCTTCTCTTCGGGCTACGACCTCGGCGGACCGCTGATGGACGACCCGCCGTACCACACCTCGCCCGGCGACGGGGTGTGGGCCCGCCACGTGACCGAGGGCTGGTTCTCCATGTGGGATCTGGCCAAGCCGGTGATCGCCCAGATCCACGGCTACGCGATGGCCGGGGCGACGGAGCTGGCCCAGGCCTGCGATCTCGTCTACGTCGCCGCCGACGCGCGCATCGGCTACCCGGTGGTCAAGGTCGCCTCCCCGCCCGACTGGCCGTATCACACCGCGCTGCTCGGGATGCGCCGGGCGATGGAGATCATGCTCACCGGCGACGACCTGACCGGAGAGGAGGCCGTCGCCGTCGGCTGGGCGAACCGGGCCTTCCCCGCAGAGACGCTGGCCGACGACGTCCTCGCCGTCGCCCGGCGGATCGCCCGCAGCGCCCCCGACCTGTTGGCCGTGAACAAGCGGCTCGTCCATCGCCAGGCGGAGGTCCTCGGTTACCGCGCCGCGATCCGCACCGGCACCGAGTTCCAGGCGCTGGCCACGCACCTCGCCTCCGTCGCCGTGTTCCGCAAGGATCCGCTCGGCACGATGAAACGGGTCATGTCCGACCCGACCTGACCCGCGCTCCCGGTCGCCGGTCGGGGACCCCGCGCTCTCTCGTGCGGACCCCTCTCCTTCTGGTCGTCGGATTCGGCGCGATGGCACCGTTTGGGACTGGCAGACGCGCGGGACCCGTCGGCCAGGTCGGGGGACAGGCCGGTCCGCGTGGGTCGACCGGTCGATCCGGGGCGCCGAAGCGGGGGTGCGGGATGCCGCGCGCCGGCGACCCGTGCACACCTCTCGGAATGTCCGTCGACGATCTCCTCGCCAGGTTCCACCGCCTTGCACGCGCCCAGCACGGCGTGGTTGCCCATGCCCAGGCACGGCGCATCGGGTTTCGTCCTGACCAGATCCGTCACCGCCGCCGGTGCGGCGCCTGGGAGCCGGCCGGCTTCGGCGTCGTCCGGGTGCCGGGTGCACCGACCACCTGGGAATCGGAGCTGATCGCCGGCTGGCTCCAGGTGAACCACGGTGCGGTCGTCTCGCACCGGAGCGCGGCCCGGCTGCTCGGTCTCGACGGCTTCGACGGGGAGGACGCGGTCGAGTTCGTCGAGCAGCACGGCGGCCGTGGCCGGCGGAGCACGGTGCGGATGCACACCACGCGGCGCCTCGACCCCGTCGACGTGTGTGTCGTGCGCCGCGCCGTGCCCGCCGCCGAGCGCCGCGCGCTGCGGCCGTTCGGGTTGGTCACCGCCTACCGGGTGACCAGCGCGGCGCGGACGATCGTCGATCTCGCCCCTATCGTCGGGCCCGACGCGTTGGCCCGCGCGGTCGACAGCGCATGCCGGCTCGGCCACTGCTCCCCGGCGTTCCTCCGGCGCCGGCTCGACGAGCTACGCGGCCCAGGGCGTGCCGGGGCGCGCGTCGTCGACGGTGTGCTCGTCGACTCGGGAGGACACACCCCGATCGAACGGCGGTTCCTGAGCATCGTCCGTCGTGCCGGGCTGCCCCGGCCGCGGGCCCAGGTCGTCTGGCGCTCGGCGTCGTTGTTCGCCCGGGTGGACTTCGACTTCACCCCCTACCCGCTCGTCGTCGAAGTCGGCGGGAAGCTCGGGCACGCATCCGATGCAGAC
Organism: uncultured Ilumatobacteraceae bacterium; assembly: GCA_964592165.1. GTDB lineage: Bacteria > Actinomycetota > Acidimicrobiia > Acidimicrobiales > Ilumatobacteraceae > JAWKHV01. The sequence goes on from CAZQEJ010000007.1 coordinate 4,782, forward strand.
CGGCGCAGGGACGCGCTGCGACGCAACGAGTTGCAGATGCTCGGGGTGACGGTCGTCGAGTTCGTCTCGACGACGGTGTTCACCGACCCGGACACGGTCGCCGCAACGGTCCGCCGTCATCTCGTCCGGCTCGGTCTGCCAGTCCGAAACGGTGGCTGAGCACCGTTTCGGACTGGCAGACCGGTGGCCGTGCGGGCATAGCGCGTCAGCGACGTGAGGACGAGTCGGAGGAGCGGGTCACCAGCCGCGGAAGTTGACCTCGCGGCGTTCGATGAACGCTTGGACGCCTTCTTGGAAGTCGTCGGTGCGCGAGGCAAGCTCCTGGGCCCAGGCCTCCTCGGCGAAGGCCGTGGTCCGGTCGCTGTCCAGGGAGCGGTTGAGGAGGAACTTGGCCAGGCTCAGCGCCTTGGTCGGTCCGTTCGCCAAGCGCGCGGCCCACTCACCGGTGACGGTGGACAACTCGGCCGCGGGGACGCAGCGGTTGATCAGCCCGATCCGTTCCGCGTCGGCCGCGGGCAGGTCGTCGGCGAAGAAGATCAGCTCCTTCGCCTTGGGCAGGCCGATGATCCGCGGCAACAGGTAGGCGCCGCCGCCGTCGGGGGTGATCCCCCGGCGGGCGAAGACCTCGATGAACCGGGCCGTGTCGGCGGCGAGGATCAGGTCGCAGGCGAAGGCGATGTGCGCGCCGATCCCCGCCGCGGTGCCGTTGACCGCGGCGATGACCGGCTTCTCGCAGTCGAGGATCGAGGCGATGAGCTTCTGCGCGCCGCGCTGGATGTTCCGCCCGACATCGCCGACGGCCCGCTCCGGCGCTCCGGGAGGACCGCTCACCTCCGGAATCTTGGAGACGCGCAGGTCCGCCCCGGTGCAGAAGTGCTTGCCCGTCGCGCCGAGCACGACGACGCGCACGTTCAGGTCGCCGGACGCGGCGGCCATGATCTCGGCCAGTTCGTCGCGCTGACCGGGGGTGATCGCGTTCGCCGCCTGCGGCCGGTTGAGGGTGACCCGCAAGACCCCGTCGTCGAGGGAGCGGATCAGCTCCGGTTGTGGTTGTGCCTCCGCGTCGCTCATCGCGTCGTGACCGTGACGGTGTCCTTGCCGGAACGGATGATCGTCCCCGGCGTCGCCCCGGTGGCCACACCGTCGGCGACGATCGCGACGCCGTTGACGAGGACCCGCTTGACCCCGATCGACCCGGCGGTGAGCCGGTGCGAGCCTCCGGGCAGGTCGGCGACGAGCGTCGCCGCCTCGGCCCCTACCGTCTCCGGGTCGAAGACCCACAGATCGGCGATCGCTCCTTCGCGCAGCACGCCGCGATCGGCGAGACCGAACAGCGATGCCGGTTCGGAGGTCAGCATCTGCACGGCGCGCTCGAGGGAGACGAGCTTGCGCCCGCGCAGGCTGTCGCCGAGGAAGCGAGTCGGGTACGGCGCGCCGCACATCCGGTCGAGGTGGGCCCCGGCGTCGGAGCCGCCGAGCATCGCGTGCGGGTCCTCCCACAGCTCGGCGCGCATCTTCCACGATTCGGCATCACCGTCTTGGGGGATCGGCCAGAGCACGGTGCGCAGCTCGTCGGTGATCACGATGTCGAGCAGCGTGCCGAACGACGACGTGCCCCGCTCGGCGGCGATCTCGGCGACGACCCGCCCCTTGAGCTCGGCGTTGGCCGCGCTGTACACGTCGCCGATCACGTACTTGCCCCAGTCGGCGAGGCGGCGGAACACGCCGGCCTCTGGCGACTGGCTGAGTTCGAGCAGGCGCAAGCGGGTGTCCGGGTCGGAGAGGCGAGCGATCCGCTCGGCGGCGGGGACGCTGAGAATGTCCTTCCAACCCGGGAGGAGCCAGATCCCGCAGAAGCTGTTGAAGCTCATGTTCATCGGGACCTGCACCGGCATCGTCAGGGCGACGACGCGCCCGCCCAGCTCCTCGGCCCGCTTGCCCGCGGCGAGCTGGCGGGGGATCCGCTCGGGAACCCGCGAGTCGACGGTGAGCACGTTCCAGTTCAGTGGGCGGTTGGCGGTCGCGCTCATCTGGGCGAGGAGCTCGATCTCCTGGTCGGAGAACTGGTCGAGGCAGCCCGGGACGATCGCCTCCAGCGTCGTGCCCGGGTACTTGCCGGTCTCCTCGCACATCGCCATCAGTTCCTCGGGCGTCGACCAGCGGCTGGCCACCGGCTGACCATCGCCGTCGGAGTGGGACGTGGAGGTGGTGAAGGAGAAGCCGAGCGACCCGGCCTCGATCGCCTTGGCCAACTCGGCGCGCATCTCGGCGATCTGCTCCGGAGTCGCCTCCGAGCCGACCGCGGACGGTCCCATCACGTAGCGGCGGATCGCGCAGTGACCGGTGAGGAACCCGGCGTTGACGGCGATGTTGCCCTCGATCCGGGCCAGGTAGTCGGCGAACGTCTCCCACGACCAGTCCGTTCCGTTCTCCAGGGCGGCGAGGGGCATCCCTTCGACCTGGGCCATCATCCGCCGCAGGTAGTCCCCGTCGCCGGGGCGCAACGGGGCGAGGGTGAACCCGCAGTTCCCGCTGATCACCGTCGTCACCCCGTGGATCGACGACGGTGAGGCTGTTGGGTCCCAGAGCAGCTGGGCGTCGTAGTGGGTGTGCGGATCGACGACGCCGGGGGCGACGATCATCCCCGTCGCATCGGTGACCACCTTCGCCTCCTCGGTGATCGACCCGGGCGAGGCGAGGGTCACGATCCGACCGTCGCGGATGCCGATGTCGGCCGTGACGGCCGGCGCTCCGGTGCCGTCGACGACGCGGCCACCGGTGATGATCTCGTCGAGCACGTGACTCTCCTTCGCCTTGCGAATCGGATCTGACGAACCTTCAGATTGTAGCCTTGCCGACCGGGAGCACCCAGAGCCGAACCGAGGAGTGGGGCGAGACGATGGAATGGCGCGACAAGACTTGGAAGCTGCTGATCGGGGGTGAGTGGGTCGAGGGCGACAACGGCACCTACCCGATCATCAACCCGGCGACCGAACAGGTCGAGGCCCACGCGCCGGAGGCGAGCGTCGCTCAGGCGCTGGCTGCGGCGCGGGCGGCCAAGGAGGCTTTCCCCCGCTGGGCAGCGACCCCCGCTGCGGAGCGGGCCCGCTTGCTCACCGCGGTCACCGAGAAGCTCAGCCAACGCCAGGCCGAGCTCGTCCCGATGATCATCGCCGAGACCGGGGCGACGGCCCAGGTCGGCTCGAAGATGCAGGTCCCAGTGGCCATCGAGCGCTTCACCCGCTACTCCCGGGACGCGCTCAAGGACCTGCGCATCGCGCTGCCGCCGCAGGCGATGCAGGCCACCCCGCTGGCCCCCGGCGGGCTGATCGGGGCGGTCGTCAACCGCCAGCCGGCCGGGGTCGTCGCCTGCATCTCGCCCTACAACTTCCCGCTGACGAACATGGCCGGGAAGATCGCCCCGGCGCTCGCCGTCGGCTGCACGGTCGTGATGAAGCCCGCTCCCCAGGATCCTTTGGCGATCCTCGTCCTCGCCGAGATCCTCGACGAGGTCGGCTTCCCTCCGGGCGTCGTCAATCTGGTCACCTCCGCCTCGGCCGAGCCCGCCGCGGCGCTGACGGCGACGGCGGACGTCGACATGGTCTCCTTCACCGGCTCGACCGCGGTCGGGCAGAAGATCTATGCCGCGGGCGCACCGACGATGAAGCGGCAGTTCCTCGAGCTCGGCGGCAAGGGCGCGGCGGTCGTCTTGGCCGGTGCCGACGTGGCTACCGCGGTGGGGGCGATCGGCAGCGTGTGGTCGTTCCACTCCGGGCAGATCTGCACCGCCCCGACCCGGGCGATCGTTCACCGCTCGCTGTACGACGAGGTCGTCTCCAAGCTCGCCGGCTACGCGACCGCCTTGAAGGTCGGCGATCCGCTGGAGTCGGACACGATCGTCGGCCCGGTGATCTCCGCCGCCCAAAAGGCGCGGGTCGAGGGCTACATCGCGACGGGCGCGGAGCAGGGCGCGCAACTCGTCGTCGACGGGCGCAGCCCGAGCCAGGTCGACCATGGTTACTACGTCGCCCCGACGCTTCTCGCCGGGTGCCGCTCGGACATGACCCCGGTGAAGGAGGAGATCTTCGGCCCGGTCGTGGTCACCTTGCCGTTCGACGACGAGGACGAGGCCGTGTCGATCGCCAACTCGACCGACTACGGCCTGTACGACTACGTGTTCTCCACCGACTCCGGGGCGGCGATGCGCGTCGCCGGCCAACTCCGTTCGGGGAACGTCGGGATCAACACCGCCCAGCGCAACCAGGAGACCCCCTTCGGCGGGTTCAAGCAGTCCGGCATCGGGCGTGACGGCGGCGACTTCGGCCTGCACGTGTACACCGAGATGCAGTCCGTGGTGTGGCCCGGATGAGCGCGGCAACGTCTGGAGGCGGCTTCCTCGAGGGGATCCGCGTCGTCGAATGCTCGCTCCTCGGCCCGGCGGCGATCACCTCCCACCTCGTCGACTTCGGCGCCGAGGTGATCAAGGTCGAGGCGCCCGGCGGCGACTACGTCCGCCAGATGACCTGGCCGATCGTCGAGGGCGTGTCCCTGTTGCACCTGCACGTCAACCGAGGCAAGAAGTCGGTCGTGCTCAACCTGAAGACCGACGAGGGCAAGGAGGTCTTCGCCGACCTGATCCGCCACTCCGACGTCGTCGTCGAGGCGATGCGTCCAGGGTTCCTCGACAAGTTGGGCTTCACCTTCGAGCGGCTGTGCGAGCTGAACAGCCGGATCGTCGTCTGTTCGATCTCCGGCTACGGGGCCACCGGGCCGTACCGGGCCCTGCCCAGCCACGGCATCGCCTACGACACGTGGTCCGGGCAGATCAAGCCGGTCGTCGACGAGCAGGGCTTCACCCGGCTGCCCGACCAGACGAACATCGGGATCACCGCCGGGCCGGCGTTCGGGGCGATGTCGATCCTCGCCGCCCTGATCCGCGCCCGGACGACCGGGCAACCGGCGCAGATGGAGATCGCCCAGTCGGACTCCGCGGCGTACTTCGACTGGTACCGGATCGAGACCTGGCGCGCCTACGAGCGCCCCGAGTCGGAGGTCACCGGCAACGCCTCGGACAACTACGAGCGGCGTGCACCCGGTGTCGGCGGGATGTGGCCCGGCGTGCGCTACCAGGTGTACGCAGCGAGCGACGGGCACATCTTGTTCATGGCCTCCGAGCAGGTGTTCTGGAAGAACTTCTGCGAGGGCGTGGGGCGAATGGACCTGTTCGAGCGGTGGCCGGGGTCGAAGTACGCCGACCACGCCAAGGGCAACCTCGAGCTCCAGGCCGAGCTGCGTGACATCTTCGCCACCCGCACCCGCCAGGAGTGGCTGACGTTCGCCGACGAGCACAACACGACGATCGCCCCGGTGAACACACCGCAGACGATCGCCGACGATCCACAGTTCCAGGCGCGCTTCACCTGGATCCCGGCCGATCACCTCGGCGCCGAACAGCTCCTGTCCCCCCTCCACGTCGCCGGTGAGGACCTGCCCGTACCGGACATGGCGCCGACCGTCGGGGAGCACACCGACGCGGTCCTCGCCGAGGTGCTCGGCTACGGCGAGGAGCGGCTCGCCGGCCTGCACTCGAGCGGTACGCTCGGCTGAGCCGGTTTGACAACCGTCAACTGACGGGCTTTAAGCTGATTCAATCTGACAGGCCGTCAGATTCCAGAGCACATGGTCCTGAAGGGGGAGCCCAGGGATGGTACGACGCAAGCAACTCGCGCTTGGCGTCCTGGCGAGCAGCTGCTTGATCATCGCAGCGTGCGGCAGCGACAAGGACAAGTCATCGGCGACGACCGCCGCAGCGCAGACCACAGCAGCGGCCACGGCGACGACCGCAGGATCGGCGGCGACGACAGCAGCGGCGACGGAGACGACCGCCGGATCGGCGCAGACGACGGAGGCCGCGGGCGGCGACTTCAAGCTCGACCAGCCGGTGAAGATCGTCGGGATCATCTCCGATCCAGGCGGTGCAGACACGAATGCGGTCCCCGACTTCAACAACGCCATCCGTCTGGCGGTCGACGAGATCAACGCCGCGGGCGGGATCGGCGGCCAGCAGGTGAGCTACGAGGCGATCGAGACGCCGGCCACCGGCGACGCGGTGATCAACTCGTTCAACCTCGCCGTGGAGAAGAAGCCGACGGTGATCCTTGGCCCCGTCTCCTCGACGGCCCTGCTGGCGATCGCCCAGCGCGTCGACCAGACCGGCATCCCGTTGATCCACACCACGACCGAGCCGAAGGCCGCCCACGACGGCGAAGCCGGGAGCAAGTGGATCTTCTCCAACCGCCCGAGCAACGAGGGCGCGGCGAAGCTCGCCGTCGACTACACCGTCGAGGAGCTCGGAGCGAAGAAGCTCGGCCTGATGTACGTGAACACCTCGTTCGGTACGAGCGGCTCCACCGCGCAGAAGGCAGAGGCCGCGGCGAAGGGCGCGGAGATCGTTGCCGACCAGTCCTTCGAGTTCAACGCGACCGACCTGACGAGTGCCGCGCTGGCCATGTCGGGTGTCGACGCGATCCTCGACTGGGGCACGCCGGCAACGATGGGCCTCGCCGTGAACACGCTCGCCCAGCAGGGTCTGGAGAAGATCCCGCACGTCGGGTCGGGTTCGATCGGGTTCTCCTTCTTCACCAAGATCGTCGGTGATGCCTCCCTCCTGGAGGGGATGCTCGGTGTCGTCGACTGCAACCCGGCCGGTGACGACTCGGCGGTGACGAAGAAGTTCGTCGCGGCGTACAACGCGAAGTACGGATCGGATCCGAGCTACGCCGCTGCCGAGCAGTACGACTCGGTGATGATGATCGCCAAGGTGATCGAGGCGAAGAAGTCCGCTGATCCGGACGCGATCCGCGACGGCTTGGAGAACCTCAAGGGCTTCGAAGGAACCTGCGCGACGTACACCCAGAACAACGGCCGGCTGAACCACAGCAGCGTCGTCGCCAAGTTCGTCGACGGCAAGCTCGTCACCCAGAAGTCCTACACGGACATCGACGGCTGACGACCGATCCCCGACCGGGGGCCGCCGCGCCGCGGTACAGCGCGGCGGTCCCCGATCACGGATTCACCTGATGGACCGCTTCCTCACGTTGCTGATCACCGGCGTCGCCCAGGGGGCGGTCATTGCCGTCGTCGCGCTCGGTTTCCTGTTGATCTACAAGGCGACCGGCGTCGTCAACTTCGCCCAGGGTGACCTGACCACCCTCGGCGCCTACGTCGCGGTGTGGGCCGTCACCGAGAAGCACTGGCCGTTGCTCGCCGGGTACGCGTTCGCCGTGGCCGTCCTGTTCGTCATCGGGCTCCTCCTCGAGCGCTTCGCCTATGCGCCGCTGCGCGGTCGATCGGTGCACGTCGTGGTCATCTCCACCCTCGGCGCGGCGCTCGTCATCCGCTCGGCGATCCTCAAGTGGCACGGGCCCTCACCGACCAAGTTGCGCGGCCCGTTCGGCTTCGGGGTGATCAAGATCGCCGGAGCGCGGATCCCCAAGCAGAACCTCGTGATCATCGCCGTCACCGCGGTGTGCGTGGCAGCGATGATCCTCCTCTTCGCCTACACCCAGTTCGGTCGCCAGGTGCGCGCCTTGGCCAGCGACCGGGTCACCGCCCAGCTCCAGGGGATCCGGGCGAACCGGATGTCGATGCTCACCTTCGGTCTGTCGTCGGCGATGTCCGCCCTCGCCGGCGTGCTCATCGCGCCGACCCGGGCGGTGACCGTCGACCTCGGCTTCGGGGTGATGCTCTACGCCTTCGCCGCGGCGATCCTCGGCGGGATGGGCCAACTCGGCGGTGTCGTCATCGCCTCCGTGGCGATCGGGCTCGTGCGCCAGTTGGGAGGCGGCTACATCAACGCCCAGTTCGCCGAGATCTACCCCTTCGTCTTGATGCTCGCCGTCCTCGCCATCCGCCCTGAGGGCCTGTTCGGGAGCGAGAGCCGTGCCCGGCTCTGACCTCCGCCCGGTGGGTGCTCGGCCCCCGATCTATCGCCAGCACCAACTCCCCACCGTCGCGGTCGTCGTCGCCCTCGTCGCCCTGCTCGCCTGGCGGATCGACTCCCCGTTCTCCTACGGGCTGTTCAACAGCTGGGTGTTGATGGCCGTCGTCGGGCTCGGCTTCTATCTCGTGTTCGGGGTCAGCGGTCAGTTCGCCTTCAGTCAGGGCGCGTTCTACGGGTTGGGCGCGTACTCATCGGCCTGGGCGACGCGCCATCACTCGTTCCTGTGGGGTGTGCTCGCCGCGCTGATCATCTGCTCGATCGTCGCCCTGGTCTTCTCCCTCGTCGTGTTCCGCACCGGGCAGTTCTACTTCGCCATCGCCACGCTGGCCTTCAACTACCTGCTCCTCGTCGTGTTCCGCGAGTACACGTCGTTCACCGCGTCGGGCGGCGAAGTCGTCGGGGTCCGCAAGCCGGATCTGTTCAACCGCGTGTTCGACACCGACGGGGAGATCGCTGCGCTGCTCGTCGCGCTGCTCGCCATCGTGCTCGTCGGGATCGCCCTGATCGAGCGTTCGCCACTCAAGCGCGAGGCGCTCGCCTTCCACGCCCAGCCGACCGTCGCGGCGACCCTTGGCGTGCCGGTCGGTCGCCTGCGCCTGTTGATGTTCGTCCTCGGGTCGTCGATCGCCGGGATCGCCGGATCGTTGTACGCCCACCGCAGCGGGTACGTGTCGATCGACACGTTCAACGTCGGACTGTCGATCGACATCTTCCTCCTCCTGCTGCTCGGGGGGATGTCGTCGATGTGGGGTGCCTTGCTCGGCGCGGCGTTCGTCGTCTGGGCGCCGGAGCAACTCCGGTTCATCGGCCACTGGCGCCAGATGGTCTACGGCGTGCTGTTGATCGTCGTCATGGTCGTGTTCCCCAAGGGTCTGATCGGACTGCTCGAGTACCTGCGGGACACGGCGCGCAAGGCGCTCCGGCGCGGCCCAATAGGAGCCGGTGATGCTCCGCGCTGAGGACATCGCCGTGCACTTCGGTGGGGTACGCGCCGTCGACGGCGTGGGGATGACCGTCTCCGACGGGTCGGCGGTCGGCCTCGTCGGGCCGAACGGGTCGGGCAAGTCGACGTTCCTCAACGCGCTGACCGGCGTGGTCGCCGCGACAGGGACGCTGAGCGTCGACGGAAATCCCGTGCGCCTCGGCCGACCGGCGGCGGTGCGCCGGCTGGGCATCGCCCGCACGTTCCAGACGCCGCAGAACTTCGCCGAGCTGTCCTGCATCGAGAACGTCCTGCTGGCCGACGTGGACCGGCGTTTCACGGGCTTGTTCGCCTCGTGGTTCGCCCGCCCGGCGATGTGGCGCCACGAGCGTGCCCGCTGGGAGCGGGCCGTCGCCGCGCTCGACCAGGTCGGGCTCGCCGACCACGCCGAACGACCCGCCGGGCTGCTCTCCTACGGACAGCAACGCCTGCTCGAGCTCGCCCGTGGACTGGTCGGCACACCGTCGATCCTCCTCCTCGACGAACCGTCGGCAGGACTCAACGCGTCGGAGACCACCGGACTCGGGCAGATCCTCGCCGCGGTCAACGCGACGGGTACCTCCTTGCTCGTCGTCGATCACAAGATCGACTTCATCGATGCCCTGTGCGATCACATCGTCGTCCTCCAGCTCGGTCAAGTCGTCGCCGAAGGTCCGCCGGCGACCGTGTGGAAGGACCCGGTCGTGATCGAGGCCTACCTGGGGGCGAGCTGATGCTCGAGGTTCGTGGGCTGACCGTGCGCTACGGCACGACCGTCGCTGTCGACGGGATCGATCTCGATGTCGGTGACGGTGAGCTCGTCACCCTCCTCGGGCCGAACGGGGCGGGCAAGACGTCGACGTTGCAGGCGATCAGCCGGGTGCTGCGCGCCGAGGGGGCGATCCGCTTCGACGGCGCCGACGTGACCCGCCTGCAACCTGATGCGCTCGCCCGGCTCGGGTTGATCCACGTCCCCGAGGGACGTCACGTGTTCCCCAACCTGAGCGTGCACGAGAACCTGCTGGTGGGCACGACGGCGCGCAGTGGGCGGCGCGGCTACACCGTCGACGAGGTCTACGACCTGTTCCCCGCGCTGCGCCACCTCAGCGACCGGGCCGGGTGGGCGCTGTCCGGTGGTGAGCAGCAGATGGTCGCGGTTGGCCGTGCCCTCGTCGCCGCTCCCCGCCTGCTCCTCCTCGACGAGCCGTCGCTCGGGCTCGCCCCGGTGATCGTGCAGGCTGTGTTCACCGCTCTCGCCGAGGTCGGGCGGACGACGCCGATGCTCCTCGTCGAACAGAACACGGGCCGGGCCCTCGAGCTCTGCGGGCGGGCCTCGGTGCTCGTCCACGGGCAGATCGTGACAAGCGGGGAATCGAGCGACTTCGCCGACCGTTCGGCGATGCTCGCCACCTACCTGGGGCACTGACGGCCGACAGCTGGTCAGCCTCCCAGCGGGCGGGGGTGGCCGGTCGGCTGGACGACGACGTCGGTGCCGCCGTCGACGAACAACGTCTGACCGACGACGTAGGCGGAGCGGGGCGAGGCGAGGAAGGCGATCGCCTCGGCGATCTCCTCCGCCGTGCCCCAGCGCGTGGCCGGGATCGGGATCGACTTCAGCGACTCGGCGACGTTCGGGTCGTCGAGCAGCGGCCGGGTCATGTTCGTCTCGATCACGCCGGGCGCGATCGCGTTGATCCGGATCCGGTCGGTCTCGATCCACTCCGGCGCATGGCGGCGGACCCACCACGCGAGGGCGAGCTTCCCCGCCGGGTAGGCGAGGTAGTACGTGTCGGCGAAGCGGGCCGCGGCGGCCTGTTCGCCCTCGAGGAAGATCTCGACGTCTTCGGTGGTCAACCCGGGTGTGGTCGACGTCGAGTTGGAGGAGATCAGCACGACCGCCGGGTCGGTTCCCCGGGCCAGGCACGGGCGGAGCCCCTCGAGCAGGGCGAGCACTCCGAAGTAGTTGACGGCGACGACTACCGCCGGAGGGGCCATCGACACCCCGGCGCAGGGGACGAGTCCGTCGAGGACCCCGCCGCTCGTCTCGGACACGGCTGCCACTGCGTGCGCCCGGCCGCCGGCCGTCCCCAGGTCGGCGGTGATCTCCGCGTCGCGCAGATCGACGCCGATCACCCGGTGACCGTCAGCTTGCAGGCGAGCGGCGGTCGCTTGCCCGATGCCGGAGGCGACGCCGGTGACGCAGAAGTTTCCCACGACGCACAGATTGTCAGATCTGTTGGGCGGGACGCGACCGTCTCTCGGCCACCGGCGCGCCGGGCACCCGGCCGGCCATCGCCGCACCGGTGGTTAGCGCGCCGATCAGGGCGAGCACCCCCAAAGCGGCGGCGACGCCGGGGGTCGTGCGCCGATCGATGACGGCGAGCAGCCCGAGCGCGCCGACCGCGCCCCACCCGGCCCACACGGCCAGCCGGTGGTTGGCGAAGGCGAGCACAGCAGCCGCCGCCGGGGCGAGGAAGGGGAGGGCGACGAGCACCCCGTGGCCGTACCAGAACGGCGGCTTGTGCAGGATGCGGACGCTGTCGGTGACCGCCGACAGGCCGACGACGACGGCCACCCACCCGAGGGTCAACACCCACCGCCAGCCGAGCGTGAGCTGCCCGGGCCGGGGGTTGGCCCGCCCGAGCACCGGGCCCGGAGGGGGCGGTGGCGGAGGGGCGACAGCCGGCTCGTAGCCCGGAGGCGGAGGGATCGGCACCATGCCCGGTGCAACCTATCCGAGCAGCGGTGGAGCCGCTCGCCAGGTAGCCTGCCTGCCCGCATGCCGAACGAGGCCGCACCTCCGAGCCTGTCGATCTTCTTCCCGATGTACAACGAGGAGGAGAACATCCGGCCCTGCCTGGCGACCGCGACCGAGACGTGCGGCCGGCTGCTCGCCGAGGGCAAGATCCGTTCCTACGAGCTGATCGTCGTCGACGACGCGTCGACCGACGGCACCGCCAAGATCGCCGACGACCTGGCCGTCGAGGACCCCCACCTGCGCGTCGTCCACCACCCGGTGAACCGCAAGCTCGGCGGGGCGATGAAGACCGGGTTCGCCACCGCGACCGGCGACCTGATCCTCTACTCCGACGCCGACCTGCCCTTCGACATGACCGAGCTGATCAAGGCGGTGCGCGTCCAGGCCCTGTACGACGCGGACATCGTCAGCGTCTACCGCCACGACCGGACCACCGAGGGCCTCGTCCGTTCGGTCTACACCCGGGTGTACAACGCGCTGTTGTTCGTCGTGTTCGGATTGCGCATCCGCGACGTCAACTTCGCCTTCAAGCTCTGCCGGCGGGAGATCTTCGAGCACATCGCGCTGAAGAGCGAGGGCAGCTTCATCGATGCCGAGTTGCTGATCCGCGCCGAGCGGCTCGGCTACCGGATCATGCAGTTCGGCACGGACTACTTCCCCCGCGTCCGGGGCACCTCGACGCTCGCCTCGCCGACCGTGATCTTCACCATCCTCGCCGAGATGCGTGCCCTGCGCCGGGAGCTGAAGGCGATCCGTCCCGTCCGGGGGTAGCCTCGGCGGGGCGTGAGATGATCGGGAGGACGTTGCGGGTGAACCGGCGCAGCCTGGGCCGATGGACGCCGGCGATCGTCGCCGGGGGCGTCTTCAGCGGCGTGATCGTGATCACCCTCGCCGTTGGTGGCGGGGGCGGCGGCGCGTCCGGCTCACCCTCCACGCTCGGTGACCCGACGGCACCGACCGATCCCGGCTCCACCGAGGACACCACGTTCGGTGCCGGTCCGGTGGCGACCGTGACGGTCCCCGGGTTCACGACGACGACCGTGCCGTTCACCCCGATCACCTCCGACATCACCCCCGGTTCGAGCGGGGCGGCGGTCACCGCGCTGCAGCAACGGCTGAAGGACCTGCACTTCGATCCGGGCCCGGTCGACGGCTACTACGGCGACGCGACGCGCGCCGCGGTGTGGGCGTACAAGAAGTTGATCCTGGAGATGCCCTACACCGACGTCAACGGAACCGTCACCCCCGAGGTGTGGGCGGGGATGAACGGGGACATCCACGTGTTGCCGCGCCGGCCGAAGGGGTCCTCCACCCACCTCGAGGTGTACCTCCCCGAGCAGGTCGCGGTGCTCTTCACGGAGAACCGGCCGGAGCTGATCACGCACATCTCCTCCGGGTCGGGGCAGACCTGGGAAGAGGACGTGACGATCGACCCCGGCCAGCCGGACAACGACACCGATCAGCCGATCACCAAGCGGCTGCGCGGTACGTCGATCACCCCCGGTGGTACCTACACGTTCGATCGGCCCCGCCCGTGGGGGCCCGACGGCTGGCGGACCGGTGCGCTCGGGCGGATGTACAAGCCGGTGTACTTCAACTACGGGATCGCCGTCCACGGCTCGTCGAGCGTGCCCAACCGGCCCGCGTCGCACGGCTGCGTGCGCATCCCGATGCACATCGCCGCCTACTTCCCCGATCTCGTCAAGCGCGGCGACGAGGTGTACGTGTTCGACGGGGTGAAATCCCCGGAGGCCTACGGCCACCAACCGCCGGTCTTCGACCAGGACATCACCCCGACGACGACCACGACGACGACCACCGTGCCGGCGACGAGCGCGCCGCCGGCGACTTCGAGCCCCGGGACGACGGCACCGCCGGCGACGACGACCACCGCCTCCCGGGCGACGACCACCGCGCCGCCGCCGACGAGTGTCGCCCCGACGACGTCGGCGGTCGTGGTGACCACGGTCCCGCCGGGCGGGGAGTGAGCCCCGTCGCGCGGCGCGGTCAGCTGCCGATGACGACCACCGGCCGGCCGAGGACCTCTTCGAGCAGCCCCCGGCGCTCGTTGGCCGCGTAGACCTCGAGGGCCAGGTCCGCGCCGCCGTGAGCGATGGCGACGATCGTGACCGGGGTCTTGCGCCGGCCGTTGCCCTGCGCAGCGGCGATCTCGATCCGCTCGACGCGCCCGTCGTGGCTGCGGTCGAGCCCGATGGCAACGCGCAGCAGCCCGGCGAGAACGCGCACGACGTGCTGGTCGGTCGCGCTCAGGCGGGCGAACTCGGAATGGCTCGCCTTCGGCGCGCTCTTGCGGTGATAGCGGGCGATGAGCGCGATCAACTCGATCTCGTGATCGGTGAACCCGGTCAGCTGCTCGGAGTTGCGGATCACGTAGTACGAGTGCAGGTGGTGCTTGCTGTGGGCGATGACCAGCCCGACGTTGGCCAGCAGGGCCGCAGCGTGGAGATAGCCGCGCCATCGTGGCTCGAGCCCGTGCCAGGAGGCCGTGGCGTCGAACAGTTCAGCGGCGAGCGCGGCGACATGGGCGGAGTGCTGGGGGTCGTCGTCGCACAACTCGGCGAGATGTTCGACGCTGCGCCGGGCGACGTCGCCGACGAGAAGGTGGTGGATGTCGGCGTCACCACCGTGGGTCCGCATCATCGTGTCGAGCAAGACGCCCTCGCGCAGTGCGTTCTCGCTGACCGTCATCTGCCCGGCGCCGAACACGTCGAACACCGCCTCGAGGATCAGCGCGCCGGCGACGATGATGTCCGCACGTTCCGGCTCCATCCCGGCGAGCGTGGCGCGCGTCGCGGAGCTGCGCGCCCGGACGAGACGGGTGACCACCTCGTCGAGCTCAGCGCGGCCGATGATGAAGCAGTTGTACGTGTGCAACGGCTCCCCGCCGCTCGCCGCGTGGACGAGATGGGCGACCGCTTCGATCGTCCCCGAGCTCCCGGCGACGCGCTGAGGGCGGAGTGATCGGACCTCACGCTCAAACGTGGACAGCGAGGAGCGGACGAACGCCCGGCAGGCGCGCAGCGCCTTGGGAGTGATCTCGCCTCCGGGGAAGAAGCGATCGGTGAGGCGCACCGCACCGAGCTTGAAGCTGCGCGCCGCGAGCATCTCGCCGGCCTCACCGACGTAGATCTCGGTGCTCCCCCCGCCGATGTCGCAGCCGAGCACCCGCTGCCCGCCGGCGGGCACCGCCTGGATCACGCCGAGGTGGATCAGGCGGGCTTCCTCGACGCCGGAGATCACCTCGATCTCGACCCCGGCCTCGTCGCGGGCGCGCTCGATGAACGGCGCGGCGTTGTCCGCCTCACGCACCGCGCTCGTCGCCACCGTGCGCAGCGGCGCTCCTGCGCTCTCTGCCAGGCGGCGCATCCGGGCCAGGGCGCCGAGGCCTCGCTCGATCGCCTCCGGTTCGAGGAGCTTCATGTCGCCGCCTCCATGGCCGAGGCGGACGACCTCCTTGTGCCGGGTGACGACGTCGATCGCGCCGCTCGCCGAGACGCGGGCGACGACGAGATGGGCGCTGTTCGTACCGAGGTCGAGCGCGGCGAGCAGAGCCACCGCCGCGCCGCCGGATCAGATCCCGAGCGCGGTCCGGCAGCCGGCGAAGCCCTGGAGCACGCCGGTGCGGAACGATGATGTCTTGTCGAACGCTGTGCCGTTGGCGTGGACGTCGGGTGTCTCGTCAGAGGCGGCGATCGCCGTGGAAACCGCCTCGTCGAGATCGCCGGGGGAGAGGTTGACCTGCGCCTCGTCGGACAGCGTGTCCGGGTTGAACTGCGCGGGGAGCAGAGCACGGATGTAGCTGCCGACCATGCAGTCCGCGGCGAGGGCACGGTCCTCCCCGGACACGGTGCTGCCCAGGGCGGCCATCGCCGCTTCTGCCCAGGCGGTGCCGACGACGTAGACGACCCCTGTGTCACCGAGGTCGGCGTCGTTCCAGATGCTGGTGATGTTCTCCGAGTTGACCTCGATCGTCTGCTTGCCTGCGCAGTAGAAGGCGACGGCGAAGATCGCGTCGGGTATCGCGTCGCAGGCCGCCTCCGGCCCGCCCGAGTACAGCTCGATCGTCAACTCGGGCATCCCGGTGACGACGCGCGGCCAGTACAGGTTGAGGGTCTTCGCCGCCAAGGAGAAGATGTCCGAACCGCTCCCGCTCGGGTCCTCCAAAGGAGCGTTCTCCTGGCCGGCGATGTTCGGGTCGTCCGGGTTGTAACCGAACTGGATCGGCGTCGGCTTGTCCTGGGGATACTTCGCGCACCGCGTCGCGCTGTTGATGAAACCGTCCTCGAACGCCCCGACACGGTCGAAGGCCGAGCCGTGGGCGAGAGGATCGGTGGACACCGAGCCCGGTTGGTCGCGGACCATGATCATCGCCCGCAGTGCGGAGCGCAGATCGGCGTCGCTGAACGACAACTCCGCCGATTCGCCCCGGCCGACGTGGGCCAACCATGCCCCGGCGAAGCAGTCGGCCTGCTGCTCGAGGTAGACCGTCTCGTCCTCGTAGCCGGCGCGCTGCTGGATGGCGTGGCCCCACTCGTGGGCGAGGACGACCCCGACCGCCGTCGTGCCGAGCTCGGCGACCAGGTCGGGGAGCAGTTCGCTGTCGTCGTAGGCGATGAAGTCGGCGTTCCCCGCGTAGCAGTAGTACGCGTTGCCCTGGACGTCGTCGTAGTTGTCCGCCGGCTGCCCGCACCCCGGCTCGATCGGGGCCGCTCCGGGGTACATCGGGTGCACCCCGCCGGCGAGCTCCGTGTACGGCGTGCCGTATACGGCCGGGTACTCGTTGCGCCAGAAGTTCAAGATGTCGTTGATCGCCGCCTCGAGATAGTCGTCGTACTTCTGCGGAGGCTTGTCGGCCGGCATCGTGAACTCCGGCCCCCCCGCGTTGGGGGTCGTCGAGACGGGCTCGACCGGCTCGGTCGTCGGGGGAGGGGCGACGGTCGTGTTGAACGGCGACTCCGTCGTCGACGGGGCGACGGTGGACAACTCCTTCGCGCTGCGGACGCGGACGTAGGGGTCCGTCGACGCGCACGCGGTCAGGCTCACCACGGAGGCCGCCACCGCCCCGGCCAGATACCTCGCCTTCATCCCGGCGATCCTAGGCGTGTTTCGATCCCCCTCAGCTCCGCGGTCTCCGAGCGCTGGACGGCCGCCATCGCCCCGGCCAGCTCCCGTACCCGGGCGGTTCCCGCGTGCTCGGCGGCGTACGCCGCCATCGCCACGCCACCGTCGTGATGGGCGATCATCAGCCGGGTGAAGAGAACGTCGGCGGCCGCGCCGGTCGCCGCGTCGAGGGCGTCGAGTTCGGCCTCGCTGGCCATCCCCGGCATCCGTTCCAGCGGCACCGGTTGGTGCATCCAGGTCATCGCCGTCCCGCTGGAGTTCTCCTCGGCGGCACCGTAGGAGCCGAGCAACTCGACGATCATCCCCGTCTCTTGCTGCTGGGAGAGGAGGATCTCGGCCGCGATCGTGTCCAGGGTCCGGTCCGTGCCGGTCTTCTCCAGCATCATCAGCGACATCAGTACGGCCTGGTCATGATGGCTGCGCATGTCCTGGAGGAACCCGACGTCGACGGAACCGGCCCCCGGCGGGCGATCACGGACGATGGCGACCGCGCCCACGGCGAGGAGCGTCAGCGCGGCGGCGACGAGTGCTACCCGCCACCAGCTGTAGTGCCAGGGCAGCAGGATCGTGGCGCTGTCGTCTCGGCCACTGCCGGGGGCCGGCGACGCGTCCGTGTCCCCTCCGGTGATCACGTGCGGGAAGCTACCCGGTGGCGGGCGCCGCCGGCGGGCACCCGGTGTGCCGGGTGACGCACGGGTGATCGTTCCCGCCGCCGGGGCGCGTCGCCTAGGCTGCCGCCGCACGGGGCGACGATCGGGGTCGAAGGGGGACCGTGGCCGAGCTGGAAGTGGATGACGTCACCGTTCGGTTCGGCGGGATCACCGCCCTCGACGGACTCTCGTTCAGGATCGAACACGGTCAGATCTGCGGGTTGATCGGGCCCAACGGAGCGGGCAAGACGACGATGTTCAACGTCGTCAGCCGGATCTACGAGCCGACGAGCGGGTCGGTCCGCTACGCCGGGCGCGACCTGCTCAGGTTGCCCCCGCACCGGATCGCCGATGCCGGGATCGCCCGCACGTTCCAGAACCTCGCCTTGTTCCCGACGATGACGCTGCTCCAGAACGTGATGGTTGGCGCCCACTCGCAGGGCTCGGTCGGCTTCTTGCGCGCCATCCTGCGCATCGGTGCGGGGCGGGAGAACAAGCGGACGATGGACGAGGCCGGTGCGCTCCTCGACCGTCTCGGCCTTGCCGATCTCGCCCACGTGCCCGCTCGCGGTCTGCCCTTCGGCACGCTCAAGCGCCTGGAGATCGCCCGGGCACTGGCCGCCAAGCCGACGTTCTTGCTGATGGACGAACCTGCGTCCGGGTTGACCCACGGCGAGGTGGACGAACTGGCCGCGACGATCCGCCGGATCCGTGACGAGTTCGGTCTGACGATCCTGCTCGTCGAGCACCACATGGCGATGGTCATGTCGATCTCCGACGCCGTGGTGGCGATGGACTTCGGGCGCAAGATCGCCGAGGGATTGCCCGACGACGTCCGCCGCGACCCGCAGGTGATCACCGCCTACCTGGGGAGCACGCAGTGAGCGACGGGCAACCCCTGCTCCGGGTGACCGGGCTGCACGCCGGCTACGGACCGATCGAGGTCCTCCACGGGATCGACCTCGAGGTCCACGAGGGGGAGATCGTCGTCGTCCTCGGAGCGAACGGGGCGGGCAAGACGACGACGATGCGGGCGGTTTCCGGGTTGATCCCCCGGCGGGGATCCGTCGAACTGGCCGGCGCGCCGATCCACAAGGCGGCCCCGGAGGCGATCGTGCGCGCCGGGATCGCCCAGGTGCCCCAGGGGCGGGGGACGTTCGCCGAGCTGAGCGTGGAGGACAACCTGCGCACCGGGGGCTACACGCGTCCCGGCACAGAGGTCGCCGCCGACGTCGACTACTGGTGTGGCGTCTTCCCCCGACTCGCCGAACGGCTGACCCAGAAGGCCGGCAGCCTGTCGGGCGGCGAGCAGCAGATGCTGGCCATCGCCCGGGCGATGATGAGCCGGCCGAAGCTGTTGCTCTGCGACGAACCGAGCCTCGGCCTCGCCCCGATCATCACCGAGGAGCTGTTCGAGGTGATCGCCCGGCTGAACGCCGAGGAGGGCCTGTCCGTGCTCCTCGTCGAGCAGAACGCGAACCTCGCGGTGAAGGTCGCCCAGCGCGTCTACCTGTTGGAGACCGGCTCGATCGTCGCCACGGGCACCGCCGAGGAGATCTCCGCCGACGACTCGATCCGCAAGGCCTACCTGGGGTACTGACCGATGGCCCGCTTCTTCCAGTACTTGTTCGACGGCCTCTCCGGCGGGTCGATCTACGCCTTGCTGGCCCTCGGCCTGGTGGTCATCTACCGCGGCACCGGGCATCTCAACTTCGCCCAGGGCGAGATGGCGATGCTCTGCACGTTCATCGTCTGGGAACTGCAGGACCACGGGGTTCCCCTGCTCGTCGCCGCGCTCGCCGGGATGGCCGTCGGCTTCGTCATCGGGGCGGTGACCGAGGTGACCCTGATCCGCCCCGTCGCCCGCCGATCGCAAGGTGCGGTGTTCGTCGTGTCGATCGCCCTGTTCCTCGGGATCAACTCCCTCGCGTCGCTGATCTGGGGCAAGCCACCGCAGGAGGCGATGCCCAGCCTGTTCCCGAACAAGCCGGCCGACTTCGCCCGGATCTTCGGGGCGGTGTGGCGCTATGAGTCGATCGGGATCCTGATCGTCACCCTCGTGCTCAACGCGTTCCTCTTCGCCCTGTTCCAGAAGACGCGCTTCGGCCTGGCGATGCGTGCCGTGGCGAGCAACGCCGAGTCGGCCCGCCTGGCGGGGATCTCCACCGGGACGGTGCTGATGGCCTCGTGGGGGTTGGCCGCGGCCCTCGGAGCGCTCGCCGGGACGTTGTTCGCGGGGCACAACGGTTCGGTCACCCCCGCGTTGATGTTCTCCGTGTTCATCTACGCCTCCGCCGCGGCGACGCTCGGTGGATTCGACTCACCGGGAGGGGCGGTGATCGCCGGGTTGGGGATCGGGGTGATCGAGAACATGGCCGCCGGCTACTCGCCGGGATGGATCGGTCAGGACATGCGCATCGCCGTTGCCTTGGTGGTGATCTTCGTCGTGCTGTTGTTCAAGCCGTCGGGCCTGTTCGGCTCGGTGCGGGTCGAGCGGGTCTGAGGGAGACGAGATGATCAAGATCAACGAGCGCGGCGCGGCGCACTGGGCCCTCAAGCTCGCCGGCCTCGCCCTCGTCGCCGCCTTCGTCGTCTACATCCCGACCCAGGCCTCGACGTCGCGCATCGGCCAGGTCAACGACGCGTTCATCGTGATCATCGCCGTTCTCGCCCTGAACCTCGTGTTCGGCTTCGCCGGCCAGATCTCGATCGGGCACTCCGCGTTCTACGGGATCGGCGGGTTCACCACGGCGATCCTGATGAAGGAGCACGGGTGGAGCCCGGGGTGGACGTTCTACGTCGCGGCCGCGGTCTCCTTCGTCGTCGGTTGTGCCGTCGCCCTCCCCGCGCTGCGGATCAAGGGGGTGTACCTCGCCCTGGTCACCCTCGGGGTGGCGATCTTGTTCCCCACCTTGGTCAAGTGGAAGAGGTTGACGTGGCTGACCAACGGTGCTCGCGGCTTCAAGTCGGTGCGCTACCAGAAGCTCCCCGAGTGGCCGTTCCTCGGTGAGCTGAAGGGTCGCGACGGCATCGCCGTGTTCAACTACTGGCTGGCGTTCATCGTCCTCGTCGTCTGCTACCTCGTGTGCCGGGGGATCGTCCGCAGCCGTGTCGGGCGGTCGCTGATCGCGATCCGTGACAACGAGACCGCGGCAGCGGTGATGGGCGTCAACCTCGCGGCGACGAAGACGCTCGTGTTCGGAGTGTCGGCAGCGATCTGCGCGATGGCCGGCTCGCTGTCCGGGCTGAAGCTGACGACGGTCACCGTCGACGACCGGTACATGACCCTCCTCGGGGGGATCGTCTTCCTCCTCGTGATGATCATCGGCGGTGCGGGGACGCTGACGGGCCCGATCGTGGGTGGGTTGACCTTCGTCTGGTTGGACAACTACACGCGCAGCGCGCAGGGCAGCGGTCCGCTGAGCTGGTTGACGCGCAAGCTGTTCGGCGACCAGTCGCCGGCCACGCTGCTGACCGCGATCGTGCTCATCGCCTTGATGTTCGTCGCCCCCGACGGGATCGTCGGTCTGGCCAAGCGCCTCTCCCGGCGGGTCGTGGTGATCGTGCCCCGATCCGTCGCCGGTACGGCCGCGCCGCCGGCCGCCGGAGCGCAGATGACGGTCGCAACGGTCGGTGCCCAACCGGAATGAGAAGAGGAGACTGATGAAGCGCACAC
>CAZQEJ010000007.1:26070-37887 GCA_964592165.1 uncultured Ilumatobacteraceae bacterium
GGTTCCGGCGGCCCCGACGACGGGGCCATCACCGGGCGATCAGACGACCGGGGCGACGCAGACGACCGGGGCGACGCAGACCACGGCGGGTGGGTCCAGTGCGGCGTGGAAGGTGGACACGTCGAAGTGCACCGACCCGGACGCGGCGAACGCGCCGATCACCGGCACGCTCAAGCTGGGCAGCGTGATGCCCCTGTCCGGTGGGGTGGCGGCGCTTGCCTTCTCTCCCGTCGCCAAGGGCTTGACCGCGTACGTCGACTACGCCAACGAGCACGACATGCTCGGCGGCGTGAAGATCGAGTTGTCGATCGAGGACGACCAGTACTTGCCGAACCTGACCCCGGGGGCAGTGGACAAGCTGCTCGATGCCGGGGTGCAGGTGTTCACCGGGATCATCGGCACACCGAACAACCTGGCGGTGCGGGAGACGTTGAACGACGAGTGCTACCCGCAACTGAACAACCTGACCGGAGCCGAGGAGTGGGGTGACGTCGCCCACTACCCGTGGACCACGGGCTTGTTGACCCCTTACCCGGTGGAGGCCAAGACGTACGCAGCCGACATCAAGGCCAACTTCCCCGGCGGGGCCAAGGTCGCCGAGTTCTACGTGAACACCGAGTTCGGGCAGAGCTACATCGACGGGTTCCGCGAGGTGGTCGGCGACGATCTGGACATCGTCGACGTCCAGACGATCGAGGCCGAGGACCAGGCCCCGCCGACCGCGCAGGTCAACTCGATCGCGTCGAAGAAGCCCGACGCGATCATGGCGATCCCGCTCGGTGCGCAGTGCGCGACGTTCCTCTCCGCACTGGTCAACGCGAAGGCGGCGAACCCCGGGTGGGAGCCGAGGGTGTACATGACGAACACCTGCGCCTCGAAGCTGATCCTCGACATCGCCGGACCGGCTGCCGACGGTCTGTACACATCGATGCCACTCGGCGCACTGGACATCGGCAACCCGGAGGTGGTCGCGAGCAACCCCGCGGCCAAGGAATACGCCGACTACATGACCTCCAAGGGGCACGGTGACATCATCACCACCGGCGCGGCCGGCTGGGCCGTCGGCGACGTGACCGTGGCGATCCTCAAGCAGGCCAAGGAGTCGCCCGCCGGCCTGACGCGGGCCTCGATCATCGACGCGGCGCGCAACTTCAGCTACACGCCGCTGCTCACGCGGCCCGGTGTGGTGATGAAGATGTCCGGGGAGGAAGATCCGTTCCTCGTCGAGTCCGTCCAACTCGTCCGGTTCGACGCCACCAAGCAGATCTTCGACGACGTCGGGACGTTGGACACCTCGCACGAGTCGGGCTGAGCGCACCCGTCGGTCGACCCGCGCGCGTCGCTGAGGCGAACGGGTCGACCGGCGTGCCCGCGCCCGGTCCCCTAAGGTGACCGGCGCACTTCGGCACGAAGGGGGAGAACCATGAGACGAAGGCAACGGATGCGGTTCGGCGCCGCGATCACGGCGGGGGTCCTGGCCCTTGCGGCATGTGGGAGCAGCAAGAGCGACTCCGGTTCGGCGACGACGGCGGGGGCGCAGACGACTGAGGTTCCGGCGGCCCCGACGACGGGGCCATCACCGGGCGATCAGACGACCGGGGCGACGCAGACGACCGGGGCGACGCAGACCACGGCGGGTGGGTCCAGTGCGGCGTGGAAGGTGGACACGTCGAAGTGCACCGACCCGGACGCGGCGAACGCGCCGATCACCGGCACGCTCAAGCTGGGCAGCGTGATGCCCCTGTCCGGTGGGGTGGCGGCGCTTGCCTTCTCTCCCGTCGCCAAGGGCTTGACCGCGTACGTCGACTACGCCAACGAGCACGACATGCTCGGCGGCGTGAAGATCGAGTTGTCGATCGAGGACGACCAGTACTTGCCGAACCTGACCCCGGGGGCGGTGGACAAGCTGCTCGATGCCGGGGTGCAGGTGTTCACCGGGATCATCGGCACGCCCGACAACTTGGCGGTGCGGGAGACGTTGAACGAGGAGTGCTACCCACAGTTGAACAACCTGACCGGGGCCGAGGAGTGGGGAGAGGTCGCCCAGTACCCGTGGACGACCGGGATCCTCACGCCGTACCCGGTGGAGTCGAGGGCCTACGGCGCGGACATCCACGAGACCTTCCCCGACGGGGCGAAGGTCGCCGAGTTCTACGTGAACACCGAGTTCGGGCAGAGCTACATCGACGCGTTCAACGAGCTCCTCGACACGGACAAGATCACGATCGTCGACACGCAGACGATCGAGGCCGAGGACCAGGCGCCGCCGACCGCGCAGGTCAACTCGATCGCGTCGAAGAAGCCCGACGCGATCATGGCGATCCCGCTCGGTGCGCAGTGCGCGACGTTCCTCTCCGCACTGGTCAACGCGAAGGCGGCGAACCCCGGGTGGGAGCCGAGGGTGTACATGACGAACACCTGTGCGTCGAAGCTGATCCTCGATATCGCCGGCGCGGCGGCGAACGGGATCTACACGTCGGCGCCTCTCGGAGTGGTCGACATCGGCAACCCGGAGGTGATCGCGAGCAACCCGGCGGCCAAGGCCTATGCCGACTACATGACCTCCAAGGGCAACGCCGACATCGTCACCACCGGCGGTGCCGGGTGGATCGTCGGTGAGGTGACCGTGGCGATCCTCAAGCAGGCCCAGGACTCGCCGGAAGGCTTGACCAGAGCGTCGATCATCGACGCGGCACGCAACTTCACCTTCACCTCGTCGCTGGCCCGCCCGGGGGTCGTCTACAAGATGTCCGGGGAGAAGGACGCGTATCTCAACGAGGCGGTCCAACTCGTCCAGTACGACGCGACGAAGGAGATCTTCAACGACGTCGGCACGTTGAACACGAGCTACGAGTCGAGCTGAGCGAGGCTCCACAGCAAAGCGGTCAGTGACAATCCGTCACCGACTTCACCCGATGCGATCGAGTGGCGGATCTGGGACCAGGTCCGCCACTCGACGCGGGCGGACTCCGACGCGTCCGGTGGGTCGCTGACGTGGGTCGCCCCGTCGGCACGGAACAGGTGGAACGTCGCGTCGCTCGATCCGTTCAACGGGTGGTAGGTGACCAGCGGCGTCAATGGCCCTGGCTCCCAGCCGGTCTCCTCGTAGGCCTCGCGGCGGGCCGCGTCGATCGGGGTCTCTCCCTCGTCGACCCGCCCGGCGGGGATCTCCCATCCCCACGTGTCGGTCGTGAACCGGTGCCGCCAGAGGAGGAGCACGCCCCGCTGGGGGTCGGTGACGATGGTCCCCGACGCATCCGCCGGCATCCGCAGCACGTGGTGCTCGAAGCGGGGACCGCCGGGGATCTCGATGTCGGTCAACACGAGGCGCATCCATTCGCTGTCGTAGAGCACCCGCTCGCCGTGGATCGTCCAGCGCATCGCCCTCGACGGTATCGACACCGCGGGCAGGGCGACGCCCGTTGGTCGCGGTGATCGGCTAGAACCGGCCCGCCATGGCGACCCGTTCCCGATCCTTGCGGCGCGTCGCTGCCGTGTGCGCGGCGCTGTTCGTCGCCGTCGCGGCGTGCTCCGATGATCCCCCCGAGCCGTTCGCCTCGTCGACGAGTGGGGCCGCGGCGACGACCGGCGCGGCGCCGAGCACGGTCGGGGGTGAGCCGTCGACGACCGCCGCGACGGCGTCCACCGCGGGGAGCCCGACGACCCTCGACGTCCCCGAGGACGTCTCCACGCCCTCCACTGTGGCGGCCCCGGATTCCGTTGCCGGGGGGACCTCAGCGCCGACGACGCAGGCGGCGGTGGCCAGCACCCTGCCCCTGGCGGACACGGTCGTCGCGTTCGTCGGCGGAACACCGGTCGCGGCGAGTGGTGAGCCGCTGACGATCGGGTGGGTCAACCAGGAAGGGGGCTCGCCGTCGTTCCCCGAGGCGACGCTCGGGTTCGCCGCGGGAGTCCAATACCTCAACGTGTCCGGTGGGGGGATCGGCGGGCGGACGATCGCCATCCACCAGTGCGCGATCACTCGTGCCGCCGATGGGGCGCGCTGCGCGGCCGAGCTCGCCGGCGACCCGTCGGTCGCCGTCGTTGTCGTCGGCGCCGTTGCTCTAGGAAACGCCGAGCTCCTCGACGGGTTGCGTGGGATCAAGCCCGTCGTGCTCTCCACCCCCCTGACCACCGCCGACTTCCTCGCCACCGACGCGGTCGCCTACACCCCGGGTTCCCCGGGGATCATCGGCGGCCTGGCCCGCTTCGCCGTGGGGAGCCTGCCCACCGGGCCGCCGGCGAAGGCCGCGGTGCTCTACCCGGCTGGGCTCGCTGGGGAGGCAGCGTTCCAGCTGCTGGTCAAGCCCGTGTTCGACGGAGCGGGCATTCCCGCGGTCGCGGTCCCGGTGTTCGAAGGGGCCAGCGCGGCAGCGTTCGCCCAGGCTCTGCGCGACGCCGGCGCGGCAGACGCTGGGACGATGTTGCCGATCCTCGGATTGCGCGGCTGCGCCGCGCTCGCCGGAGCGCTCGTCGAGCTGGCCAGCGGTGCGGTTGTCCTCGCCACCGACTCGTGCCTAGGGGTGACGATGACCGACGCGGTCACCGCGCTGGGGGGCAGCGGCGTGCTCCCCGAAGGCTGGTACGTGGGCAGCAGCGGGTTCCGCTTCCAGATCCCGGGCAACGCCGAGCTCGACGCGTTCTTGCGCATCGCCGGGGCGGTGCAATCCGCCAACGGTTTGCCGCTGACAGACTTGAGCGGGTATGCGGCGGCGGCCTTCGGTGCGTTGATGGACGTCGTCAAGGTCGCCAACGGGCTTGGTCCCGGAGGGTGGACGCCGGAGGCGATGCGCCCCGCGTTGCGCTCCTTCGGCGGGCCGGGCTGGGGTGTCGTCGGTCCCCAGTCGTGCGGGTTCAACGTGTTCTACCCGTCGTTGTGCGGGACGCAGATGGGCGTCGAGCGTTACGCCGGCGGTGCCTGGCAACCGGTCGCCGACGGGTACAACGGCGCCCCGGTCACGCTCACCGACTGACTCCCGGCCGTCACCCCCGACCCGCTCCGAGCAGCCGGCCGTCGAAGCCCCAGGGGAGCTCCAGGCGGTGGGCGCGCAGCAGGTCGTCATCGGCGAGGAGGGTGGCGGTCGGTCCGTCGGCGACGATCCGGCCCTCGTCGATGATCACCGAGCGGGGGCACAGCTCCAGTGCGTAGGGCAGATCGTGGGTGACGACGAGGAGCGTCACACCCAGCCCGGCGAGGATCGAGCTCAACTCTCGCCGCGACGCGGGATCGAGGTTGGACGTCGGTTCGTCGAGGACGAGGACCTCCGGTCCCATGGCCAGCACGGTGGCCAGGGCGACGCGGCGGCGTTCGCCGAAGCTGAGATGGTGCGGGCGCCGTTCACCGGCCGCCGACATCCCCACCGCGGCGAGCGCGCCGGCCACCTGGGCGGCCACCGCCGGGGGATCGAGACCCATGTTGCGTGGTCCGAAGCCGACGTCGGCAGAGACGGTGGGCATGAACAGCTGGTCGTCGGGATCCTGGAAGACGACCCCGACCCGGCGGCGGATCGCCGCAAGGTTGGTGGTGGTGACCGGTGTCCCGCCGATCCGTACCCGCCCGTCGTGCGCACCGAGCACGCCGTTGAGGTGGAACACGAGCGTCGTCTTGCCCGCGCCGTTCGGCCCGAGGACGGCGACGCGTTCCCCGGCTCCGATGCGCAGGTCGAGTCCGCGCAACGCGTCCCGCCCGTCGGGGTAGGAGAAGCGCACCCCGTCGAGTTCGACGCCGGGAGGCGCCTCGTCGCCGCTCACGTGAGGTGGGCGGTCACGACGATCGCCAGGGCGGCCGCTGGTGCGAGCGCGGCGGGCCAGCGGCGGGTGGCCGCCGAGGGCCCGAGGGGGAGCGAGCCGTCGTAGCCACGGGAGAGCATCGCCAGGTGGACCCGCTCACCGCGCTCGTAGCAGCGGACGAACAGCGTCCCCGCGGTTGCCGCGACAGCGCGCGCCTGCCACAGCCAGCGTGGGTCGTCACCACGGGAGATGCGCGCCACGCGCATCCTGGCGAGCTCACCGGCGACGACGTCGAGGTAGCGGATCATGAACGTGGCGATGGCGACGAGCGGTCGGGGAAGCCGGAGGCGGTCGAGCGCGCCGAGCATCTCCGGCGTGCTCGTCGTCGAGGCGAGGACGAGTGCCGTGGCCACGCCGAGGGTGCCGCGGGCGAGGAGATCACCGCCTGCTCCGAGTCCGGCGGTCGACAGCGGGATTCCGAGCACGGTGCGGCGCGGCCCACGCCCGACGACGGGCATCAGCAACGCAAAGGCGAGGAACGGCGCTTCGACCACGAGGCCACGCCCGAAGCGCCGGGGGGGAACCTCGGCGATCACGGCGATCGCGCCGATCAGCATCCCCAGCGCGGCGAACGCCCACCAACCCTGGCGGGGCACGGTGACCACGGCGACGACGACGGCGAGCGCGGCGAGCACCTTGGCCGCCGGGTCGAGATGGGTGAGGGGTCCGCCGACGGCGCTCCCGAAACGCTCACCCGAGGAATGGTGACCACCGCCCATCAGGGCGCGTGGTCGTCGGAAGCGGCGGTGGTCGCCGGTGTGCCGCCGATCCCGGCTCCGGTCGGCGGGATCGGGTCGGCCCGAGCGGAGCGGCGGCGCGCTGCGAGACGGAACAGGCCGTAGCCGACGGCGAACGTCGCGGCGATCCCCGCGACTCCGGCGATGCCGGTGCTCAGCGCGGAGTCGCGGCCGCCGACCGCGTAACCAGCGAGCGGTGAACCGTCCGTCGCCGAAGGCTTCGCCCCCGCGTCGAGCTGGTGGTCGGCGGCCACCTTCTCCAGCCCGTCCGGCGACGAGCTGGCCCGGGGAGCGACGAGCAGGGCCAGCGCGGCGGCGAGGACCAACCCGGCGACGATCAGGATCCTGGTCGACGGGCCGCGGTGGTGGGTCACCGGCGCGTTCATCGGTTGCCCACCGTCGCCGTCGCCACCGGCGTCCGGGCGGGACGAGCGAGCCGTGGCGCCCCGTGGACGAGATCCGGGCGTGCGGCGAGCACCGCGGAGACGGTCAGCGCGGTGATCACCCCTTCCCCGATGCCGATCAGCAGGTGCACGCCGATCATTGCCGCGGCGACCGTGGAGACGGCGGCGACGCCGTTCCCCCCGAGCGCGTACTCGATGGTGAAGGCGACCGCGGCCATCGCCGGGGCGAGGCCGGCGGCGATGCCGGAGGCAACGACGACGGCGCGTCGCCCGCCACCGAGCAACCGGCGCAGGACGAGGAACACGCCGTAGCCGCCGAACGCGCCGATGAAGGCCATGTTCAGCACGTTCAGTCCGAGCGCGCTGAGCCCACCGTCGGCGAACAGGAGCGCTTGGACGAGGAGCACGACGGTCACGCACAGCGCGCCCGCCCACGGCCCGACGAGGACCGCGGCCAGGACACCGCCGAGGAGGTGCCCGCTGGTGCCCGCGGCCACCGGGAAGTTGAGCATCTGCACGGCGAAGACGAACGCCGCGGTCAACCCGGCAATCGGGACCTGGTGTTCGTCGAACGTGTCGCCGAGGTGGCGAAGGCATACACCGACGCCACCGGCCGCGGCGACTCCGGCGACCGCGGACACAGGAGCGTCGATGAAGCCGTCAGGGATGTGCACGGTTCCTCCTCGTGATCGGCGCCGACGCTAATTGCGACTGGTTCGCAGATCAATGGTCGCCGGCGGCGAACCGTTCGGTGTCCGCCGAGGAGCAGTCCGTGCACCGCCCGACGAGAGCGAAGTGGTCCCCGGCGAGGGCGAATCCGTATCGGGCGAGCAGCGGTGCGGTCAGCGCGTCGAGCTCGGCGCGGGGCACCGCCCGGTGACGCCCGCACAGCTCGCAGACGATCTGGCACGTCGTCTCGGCGAGCGTCGAGGGGACGTACATCGCCGGTCCGTGGGAGAGATGGACGTGGCGGACGACGTCGATCTCCTCGAGCAGGGCGAGCGTGCGGTAGACCGTCGCCCGGTGCACGCCGGGGAGCGAGGCGGCGAGCTCCTCTGCGCTGAACCCGTCGTCGCGGCGGAGGACCTCGTCGAGGATCGCGAGGCGCGTCCGCCCGAACGTGTGGCCCTCGGCGCGCAACCGGGCGGCGATCTCCTCCCGGTCGGCGAGCGGTTCGGCGTGTCGCCGCCGGACGGCGGTCATCCTCCGAGCCTAGCCGTGATGGTGATCCGCAAGGCTTGGTCGTCGTGCCCTGAGGGCTGGCACTATGAAGGGCCCATGCGATTCCACGTGTCTCCGGACGCCGAGGCGGCGGCGGTGGCAGCGGCGGCGTTCATCGCCCGGCGGGTGTGGCCCGCGGTACACCGCCGGGGGCGGTTCTCCCTCGCCGTCAGTGGAGGCTCGACACCGGCGCCGATGTTCGCCGCTCTCGCGGCCCGCTCGTTGCCCTGGGGAGCGGTGCACGTCTACCAGGTCGACGAGCGCGTCGCCCCCAAGGGGTCCCCGGAGCGGAACAGCTCGCAGCTCGGCGTGCTCCCCGTCCCCGTGGGCAACCTGCACCTGATCGAGGTCGACTGGGAGGAGCGGCTCGCCGTCGCCTCCTACGCGGCTGCCCTGCCGGCCCCGCTCGACGTGGTCCACCTCGGCCTCGGGGACGACGGGCACACCGCCTCGTGGCCGCCCGGTGATCCGGTGGTCGACGCCGGGGTGCCCGTCACCGCCGTCGGACCGTTCCACGGGAGGCGGCGGATCACGCTCACCCCGCCACCGGTCAACGCGGCACGCACCCGGCTCGTTCTCGTCTGCGGGGAGGCGAAGGCCCCGATGGTCGGGCGTTGGGCGGAAGGCGACCGGACGTTGCCGATCGCCCGCGTCCGCCGGGCGGACTGCGACGTGTTCCTCGACGAGGCCGCCGCTGCTGGCTTGCCGCCGGCGTTGCACCCCCGCTGAAGGCGCGGTGGCCCCGTGGCCGCCCGGGTCGCCTTCGGGGCGCCCCCGTTAGCGTGAGGCGCGTGACGCCGATCACCGACACCGCTGCCTGGAAGGACCTCGCCGAACACCGCCGCTCGTTCTCCGGTGTGCACCTGCGCGACCTGTTCGCCGCCGATCCCGACCGGGCGGTGCGCTTCACCCGCTCCGTCGGGGATCTGCGCGTCGACTTCTCCAAGAACCTGATCACCGCCGAGACGCTGGCCAAGCTGCTCGCCCTCGGGGCGGCGAGCCCACTCGCCGCCCGCCGGGCGGCGATGTTCGCCGGTGAGCACATCAACGTGACCGAGGACCGCGCCGTGCTCCACGTCGCCCTGCGCGCACCCGCCAGGGAGCGGATCGTCACCGGCGGCGCCGACGTGGTCCCCGAGGTGCAGGCGACGTTGCGCAAGATGGGCGCGCTCGCCGGCGCGGTGCGCGACCACAGCTGGCGGGGGCATTCCGGGGAGCCGATCCGCACGGTGATCAACATCGGCATCGGCGGCTCCGACCTCGGTCCGGCGATGGCCTACCGGGCGCTGCACGCCTACTCCCGCCCCGAGCTGGAGTGCCGCTTCGTCTCCAATGTCGACGGGGCCGACATCACCGGGGCGCTCGCCGGACTCGACCCGGCGACGACGTTGTTCGTCGTCAGCTCGAAGACGTTCACCACGATCGAGACGCTGACCAACGCACGCACCGCCAAGGCGTGGATCCTCGATCACTTCGGCGGCGACCAGGCCGCGGTCGCCCGCCACTTCGTCGCCGTGTCGACGAACGCGGCCGAGGTCGCCGCGTTCGGCATCGACACGGAGAACATGGTCGGGTTCTGGGACTGGGTCGGCGGGCGTTACTCGGTCGACTCGGCGATCGGCCTGTCGTTGATGATCGCCATCGGGTCGGAGGCGTTCGGTCAGTTCCTCGCCGGGTTCCGCACCGTCGACGAGCACTTCCGGGACACCGCCGAGGCGGACAACGTGCCGGTGCTGCTCGGCGTGCTCGGGATCTGGTACGCGAACTTCTGGGACGCGCAGACCCACGCGGTGCTGCCCTACGCCGAGGAACTGGGCCGCTTCCCGGCGTACCTCCAGCAGCTGGACATGGAGTCGAACGGCAAGTCGGTGACCCTCGACGGGTCCCCAGTGCCGACGACGACCGGGCCGATCGTGTGGGGTGAGCCGGGGACGAACGGCCAGCACGCGTTCTACCAGCTGCTCCACCAGGGGACCCGTCTCGTCCCCGCCGACCTGATCGGCTTCGCCGTGCCCAACCACGGGCTGCAGAACCACCATGACCTGCTCGTCGCCAACCTCTTCGCCCAGGGTGAGGCGCTCGCCTTCGGCAAGACGTTGGAGGAGGTACGCGCCGAGGGGATCCCCGCCCACCAGCAGGCGCACCGGGTGTTCAGCGGCAACCGGCCGACGACGACGATCCTCGCCCCCCGCCTGACCCCGTCGGTGCTCGGTCAGCTGATCGCCCTGTACGAGCACAAGGTGTTCACCCAGGGGGCGATCTGGGGGATCAACTCCTTCGACCAGTGGGGCGTGGAGCTGGGCAAGGCGCTGGCGAACCGGATCACTCCCGAGCTGACCTCGGCGACGGGCCCCGGCGCGTCGGCCCACGACTCGTCGACCTCCGCCCTGATCTCCTGGTACCGCACGCACCGGGCCACCCCGACCAACGTGTAGCCCACCCGCGCCACCCGTTCACGATCGATTCTGTGCACCGATCGGCCCGCCCTGCCTGGCGCGCGAATCGGTGCACAAGACGGACCTTGCTTCGGTTCAGTTGGTTTGCCAGAGAGCGTTGATCGGGATGCTGGCCAGTGCGTGGCCCCATCGGCGGGCGCGGTCGCCAAGGTGGACGAGGACGCCGCCTGCCCACCGGCGGCCGAGACGGTCGCCCATCCAGGCGAGGTGGCGCAGGTCGTGGGGGCCGACGTCGACGGCGGCTTTGACCTCGATCCCGGCGACCGCCCCGTCGGCGCGCTCGACGACGAGGTCGATCTCGCGTCCCTCGCGGCTACGCCAGTGGTAGACGCGGTAGGTGTCGTCGGCCCAGGTGAGCTGCTTGGCGATCTCGTCCGCGACCATCGTCTCGAGTAGTTGGCCGGCGGCAGGGTGTCCGGGCGACGACAGTGCCTCGACCGAGACGCCGAGCAACGCGGCGGCGAGGCCGGAATCGACGAGGTGCAGCTTCGGACGGCGGACGACCTTGCTGGTCAGGTTCGCCGACCACGCCGGCAGGCGCCAGCACATGAACACCGCGTCGAGGAGTGGCAGGT
Organism: uncultured Ilumatobacteraceae bacterium; assembly: GCA_964592165.1. Taxonomy (GTDB): domain Bacteria; phylum Actinomycetota; class Acidimicrobiia; order Acidimicrobiales; family Ilumatobacteraceae; genus JAWKHV01. Next base: position 37,254 of record CAZQEJ010000007.1, read on the forward strand.
AGCGCCGCATCGTCTCGGCCCCGAGTTGCGCGTCGTTGGCGAGGTCGGCGGTGTTCAGCTCTGCCCCGGTGCGCGCCGCGACGAGCCGCAAGACGGTGGCGAAGTCGACCCGCTGGGTCATCCGCGAGAGCTCGGTGATGTCGCGCTGGCTGATCGTGCGGACGTAGTCGTCGAAGAACGCCCGACGGGCTCGCTGGCTGGTCGCGAGCACAGCTTCCGGAAAGCCGCCGCGGACGAGCCGTTCGACGATCGCCGGACGCCGCTCGCCCGCCGGAGAGCTCTCGACGACGGCGTCGACTCCCTGGAAGAGCACGTCGACGAACGCGTCCCCCCGCCGACGTCGCTCGATCTCACCTTGAGCGAGTGGCCACAGGTCGACGAATCGGGCACGCCCGGCGAGCGATTCGGACAGCCTCGGTTCGGTGAGGAACCGCGTCGATCCGGCGAGCGCGAACTGGCCGCGGGTGGAGTCGTTGTCCACGGCGACCTTGATCGCGAGTACGAGCGGGTCGCCGCCACGCTGGACCTCGTCGATCAACAGCGGACGATCGACCGACTCGACCAGCCCAGTCGGATCGGTGCGAGCAAGCCGTAGATCGGCGGGCGTATCGAGCGACAGGTACCGCCCGCCTCT
>CAZQEJ010000007.1:37897-42834 GCA_964592165.1 uncultured Ilumatobacteraceae bacterium
CCCGATGGGCCATCCGCAGGAGTTCGCTCTTGCCTGCCTGCCGAGGGCCGTTGACGACGACGACACGCGCGTTGTCGAGGTGCTCCGACAGCAGATCGAGTGCCCGGCGAGGGTAGTGCGAGCCGTTCACCCGATTTATGGTACCCGAAACTGTTGGAATCGTCCGAACAGAAATGTAGAGATCGTCCAGTACCGTCTGTCGGAGTCGTACGAGATGGCCGGCACGTGGAGGTCCCGCCCCGAGGTGAACCAGGAGGCGACGACCGTCGCCGACAGGGCGAGGAACGGGCGGCGGGAGAGCCTCAGCGGTCACCTCCGTCGGCGAGGAGCGAGGCGCGCAGGTCGCGCTTGAGGATCTTGCCGTTCGGGTTACGCGGGAGCGGCTCGGGGAGGAACCAGATCCGCACCGGCACCTTGAACGCGGCCAGGCGGGCGCGCACCCACTCCTGCAGCTCGGCCTCGGTCGCCTGCTGCTCGGGGGCGAGGTGGACCGCCGCCCCGACCTCTTCGCCGAGGACCTGGTGGGGGATCCCGAACACCGCCGCGTCGGTCACCGCCGGGTGCTCGAACAGGGCCGCTTCGACCTCCACGCAGTACACGTTCTCCCCGCCGCGGATGACGATGTCCTTGACCCGGTCGACGATGAACACGAACCCTTCCTCGTCGATCCGGGCCAGGTCACCGCTGTGCAGCCAGCCGTCGGTGATCGTCGCGGCCGTCGCCTCCGGCTTGCCCCAGTACCCGGCGACGACGTTCGGGCCCTTGATCCACAGCTCGCCGACCTCGCCGGTGGCCACGTCGTCGCCGTCGGGGCCGACGGCGCGCAGATCGCACACCGGGACCGGTACGCCGACCGAGTCCGGCTTGCGCAGGTAGTCGTAGCCGTTGTTGAACGTCGTCATCGACGACGTCTCGGTCAGCCCGTAGCCGTTGGACGGCGTCCGCCCGGGGAACAGCGCCTCGATCCGGCGGACGAGTTCGGGTGCGGCGGGAGCCCCGCCGTAGCCGACCGCGGTCACGCTGGAGATGTCCGTGGAGGCGAAGTCGGGGTGCTCGAGGACCTGCCAGACCATCGCCGGCACGCCGCCGAACGTGGTCACCTTCTCCTCGGCGATCAGCTGCAACGCCCGCCCGGCGTCCCACTTGTGCATCATCACCAGCTTCCCGCCGGCGGCGAGGTTGGCGACGAGGATCGAGTGGCACCCCGTGGCGTGGAACAGCGGGACCGAGAGCAGGTAGACGTTGCGCCCCGCCCCCGGGCGTTCGGGTGGGGGACCGCTGCGCAGCCGGCCCGCCGCGTTCGCGTAGCCGAGGGAGATCAGGTTGCCGCAGATGTTGCGGTGCGTGCCGAGCGCCCCCTTCGGCTCACCGGTCGTGCCCGACGTGTAGAAGATCGTCGCCTCGTCCTCCGGCTCGAGGGGCACCGCGGGCAGCTCGACGGCGTCGTCGATCGCCCCGACCGCGTCGTCGAAGTCGATCGCTCCCGCGGGCAGTTCCCCGGCGGCACGAGCGACGATCAGCGTGCGCAGCCCGGGGAGCTCGGCGCGGCGGGAGGCGATCAGCTCGGCGCGCGCCGCGTCGCAGATCGCCACCGCCGCGCCGCAGTCGGCGACGCCGTAGCGCAGCTCGTCGGCGCTCCACCAGGCGTTGAGTGGCACGATGATCGCTCCGGCGGCGGTCACCGCCCAGAAGGCGACCGACCACTCCGGGAAGTTGCGCATCGCGATCACCACCCGGTCGCCCTTGGCCACGCCGTAGGTGTCGATCAACCGGTGGGCGAACGTCGCCGCGGCCCGGAAGTGGGCGGCGAACGTCATCCGGTCGAACCGGCTCGGCGCCGACCCGGTGGGCGGGTCGTAGACGAGGAAGTCGGCGTCCCCGTGGGCGCGGCTCGCGCCGAGGAGCACCGGCAGGGCCGGCGGGGCGTTCTTCCAGGCACGCATCGGCACCCCGCGCACGGTCACGTCGACCATCTCCAACGGGCTCCCGGGGGCGGTCAGCTGGGCGATGGTCTCGGCGATCGTCGGGCGTTCCACGGTGCCGATGTTGCCACGCGCCTAGCGTGTGGCGGCATGGCCCGCCTGCACACCGAACGGCTGGGAACCCCCGGTGGAGCACGGCTGCTCGCCGTCCACGGCGTGCGTGGCCATGCGCTGCGTTGGCGCGACTTCGCCGGCCGCCTCGCCGGGCGCGACGTCCTCGCCGTCGACCTGCGCGGCCACGGGCACTCGCTCGCCGAGCCGCCGTGGTCGCTCGAGCAGCACGCCGCCGACCTCGCCGACACGCTCGATGCGCATGGTTGGGAGGGACCGCTCGACGTCGTCGGGCACTCCTTCGGCGGGGCGGTGGCGACGGTGTTCCTCGCCCTCCACCCCCGCCGCGTCCGGCGCATCGTCCTCCTCGATCCGGTGCTCCACCACGACCCGCAGGCGTGCCTCGCCGATGCGCAGGCGACGATCGCCTCCGACGGGTTCGCCTCGCCCGACGAGGCCGCCGCGTCGCGGCGCGCCGGCCTCGACGAGTCCGGGCACTGGGCCCTGCCGGGGGAGGTCGCCGATCACCTCGTCGCCGGCGGCGACGGCCGCTACCGGTGGCGGTTCTCCCCGCCGGCGGTCGTCGCCGCCTGGGGGGAGATGGCCCGCGCCACGCCACCGTTGCGCCTGCGCCGGCCGACCCTCGTCGTCGTCGCCGACCGGGGGCAGCTGACGAACGATGCCTACCTCGCCGCCCTGCATGCCGAGCTCGGCGGCGCGCTGCGCGTCGAGCACGTCGACAGCGGCCACATGCTCTACTGGGAACGGCCGGCGCAGACCGCGGCGATGGTCGACTCCTTCCTCGGAGCGGATCACTAGCGTTGGGGGCGTGGCCGACCCGCTGGAGCGCATCACCAACCTGCTCGCGCTCCTCCTGGAGACGCGCGAGCCGCTGACCCTCGCCCAGATCGGCCAGCGGCTCGGCGAGCTGTACCCCGCCGGCGAGTCGGCCCGGCGCACGGCGTTCGAGCGGGACAAGGCGATGCTGCGCGCCGAGGGGATCCCCATCGACCAGGTCGTCCTCGGCGGTGATCGGGCGGGCCAGACCGGGTACCGGATCGACCGCCGGCACTACGAGCTCGCCGATCTCGGCCTGACGACCGAGGAGCGCAACGCGCTGCAGCTCGCCGTGGCCACCGTCGGGTTGGGCACCGACTGGGGGACGCAGGCGATGTGGAAGCTCGGCGGGGAGACGAGCGCCGGCGGATCTGCGTTGCTCCGCCCCGAGCTGCCGGCTTCCCCCGCGTTGCCGGTGATCGCCGACGCGATCGCCGCCCGGGCGACGGTCACGTTCGGGTACCACGGCCGGGAGCGGCACCTCGACCCGTACTCCCTGCTCGCCCGTTCCGGATGGTGGTACCTGATCGGCCACGACCACGCCCACGACGACGTGCGCGTCTATCGCGTCGACCGGATCGAGACCGCGGTCACCCCCGGTGAGGAGAACGCGTTCGAACGCCCTGCCGGGTTCGATCCCCGCTCGGCGTTCGGCTCGGAACGCTCGGCCGGGGAGGCCACGCCCGACCACGCCGAGGTGTGGATCGCCCCCGGGCGTGCCGCCCAGGTGATCGCTGAGCTCGGCGAGGAGGCCGTGCTGCGCCGCGGCGGCGACGGCTCGGTTGTCGTGCGCGTCGCCTGGACGAACCTCGTCGCCCTGCGCGCCTGGGTCCTCGACCTGCTCGACCAGGCCGAGGTGCTCGCCCCCGCCGAGCTGCGCGCCGAGATCGTCTCCTGGTTGGAGGCGATCGGGTGAGTGCTGCGCCGACCCCCGCCCGGCGCGGCCCGGCACCGGCCAACGAGCGGCTGCGCCGCCTGCTCGTGATCCTCCCGTGGATCATGGAGCGCGGCGAGGTCACCGTCGCCGAGGTCGCCGAACGGTTCGCGATGAGCGAGGCCGCGGTCATCGGCGACCTCGAACGGGCGGCGATGTGCGGCGTGCCCCCGTTCGGCCCCGACGACCTGATCGACCTGTTCGTCGACGACGGCGTCGTCTACGCCGGGCCGCCGCGCTTCTTCACCCGGCCGTTGCGCCTCACCGCCCCGGAGGGCTTCGCCCTCTTGGCCGCCGGCCGGGCCGCGCTGCAGCTGCCCGGTGCCGACCCGAGCGGCCCCCTGGCCCGGGCGCTGGACAAGGGCGCCGGTGTCCTCGGTGCGGCGGGGGTCGAGGTCGACCTCACCCCGCCGAGCTTCGCCGATGCGATCGGCGCGGCGGTCGCCGACCACGCTCGACTGCGCGTCGAGTACTTCTCCCCGGCGCACGAGGCGGCCAGCGAACGGATCATCGACCCGCTGGCGGTGTTCACCGACCGCGGCTACTGGTACGTGATCGCCGACGACCACCGCTCCGGTGAGCAGCGGACGTTCCGCATCGACCGGTTCAGCTCCGTGCAGCGGGAGGGCTCGACGTTCCACGGGCGCGACGTCGTCCCCCCGACGGCGAGCGGTTGGTTCGCCGAGGAGGACCTCCCCCGAGCCACGCTGCACCTCGCTCCCACGGCTCGTTTCGTCGCCGAGCGCTACCCGGTCGATTCGACCACCGAGCTCGCCGACGGCACGCTGGAGGTCGTGCTCCCGGTGACGAGCGAGGCAGCCCTGGCTCGTCTGCTCGTGCGCGCCGGGGCCGGGGCGACGGTCGTCAACCCGCCGCAGTGGCGTGACCTGGCGGCGCGCACGGCGCGCCGGGTGCTCGCCCGCTACGCCGGCTGAGCTCCTCCAGTTCGCCGACCGTGGTCGCCCCCGCGGCGGCGATCAGGTGGGGGAGCAACGCGGCGGTCGCCGTCGCGTCGGCCAGCGCGTCGTGGGCGTTGTCCAGGGTGATCGCGTAGCGCGTGCAGAGATCGCCGAGGCGGTGGGAGTGGGTGTTGTCCGGATCGAGGCGGCGGGCGATGGTCAGCGTGCAGACCT
>CAZQEJ010000008.1:0-42518 GCA_964592165.1 uncultured Ilumatobacteraceae bacterium
GCTGCCGGTTCGGGGTGCATGGCGGCGATCGACTGCGAGCGGTGGCTGGAAGCGAACGTTCACCACTGAGCGCCTGTGCCCGTGCCCGCTGCGCAGGTCGGGGAATGTGTCACGCCACGCACCGGTTCCACCGGTCGTACGCTTCGAGACACCACCGAAAGGACCTTCGATGGCCACTGGCATCATCACCCTCACCAGCGCGACGTTCGAGGAGACGATCAACTCCTCCCCGACCCCCGTCGTCGTCGACTTCTGGGCCGAGTGGTGCGGGCCGTGCAAGCAGATCGCTCCGGTCCTCAGCGAGATCGCCTCGGAGACCTCCGGAGAGCTGACGATCGCCAAGCTGAACGTGGACGAGCACCCCGCCGTTGCCGCCAAGTTCAATGTGATGAGCATCCCCACCCTCCTGGTTTTCAAAGATGGGGAGCTTAAGAAGCGAGTGGTCGGCGCCCGCCCGAAGGGCGCGCTGCTCCAGGAGTTCCGGGAATTCCTGCCGGCATCTTCCTGACCGGCGGGACGTCCGGGGACGCGGTGCGCGACGTGCAGCGCCGCCTCGGCGCCGCGGGCTTCGCCCCGGCGGACGCCGAGATCGGCCACTTCTGCCGTTCCACCGTGGAGGCGGTACGCAACTTCCAACGCAATCGTGGCCTGCGCCCGACGGGTGCTGTCGACGACCCGACGTGGGCCGCGCTGGTCGAGGCGTCGTGGCGTCTCGGGGATCGCCTGCTGTTCCACACCTCCCCCTACCTGCGCGGTGACGACGTCGCCTCGTTGCAGGCCAAGCTCGCCCACCTCGGATTCGACTGCGGCAAGATCGACGGAATCTTCGGGCCGCTCGCGGCACGGGCTCTGGAGCGCTTTCAACGTAACTGCGGGCTCCACGCGGATGGTGTCTGCGGACCCGAGACGGTTGCTTTTCTCGAACGGGTAGGCCGGCAGTCGGGCTCGGGCCCCGGTATCGCTGCGCTACGTGAGCACGAACAGTGGAGAGCAAGTGGCGGGACGCTGACGGCTTTGCGGGTGGTCATCGCTCACGACGGCGGGTTCGGCACCGTCACCCGCGGCGTCGCTCGCCACCTGCGCGCCGCGGGGGCCTCGGTCGTGCCTCTCGACGACCCGGACATCCTCGTCCAAGCCCACACCGCCAACCAGTTCGGGGCCGCCGTGTTCATCGGCTTCCATGCGTCCGAGGAACCGACTGCTCGGGCGATCTACTACGCGGTACCGGCATTCTCCTCGGTCCCCGGACGGGCGCTCGCCGAACAGCTCGCTGCTGCTCTCACGTCGCGCAAGGTGGCCGCCACCGTCGACGTCGTCGGCGAGCGGCTCCCCGTGCTGCGCGAGACGAAGATGCCCGCGGTGTGGTGCGAGCTCGGTCCGGTCGGGCTGACCGTCACCCAGGCTGTGGCTGTCGCCGACGCATGCGGCGATGCGTTACGCGCCTGGGTGGCACGCCCGATCCGTTGACACGATCGGGGTCCTCCCCGATATCCACAATGTTGTCCACAGATTGTGGGCAATCCTCAACTTGATAGCTATGCCCTCACCCTCGACACTCAATCGCTGCTCGAGGGTTCGGTCATCCGCCGGTAGATCCGTTCCAGATCCTCCAGATCAGCGAAATCGACCGTGATCCGCCCGCGCTTGGCACCAAGGGACACATTCACCTTGGTCTCCAGGTGTTCAGCGAGCAACTCCTCCAACTCCAGCAGACCTGGCGGCCGTAACGCCGGCGGACGGCCGCCGGGCTCTGTCTCATCATCCGCGGTCCGGTCGGCCGACGAGTCCGGTCGGCGTTCGCCGCGTTGTTCGCGTTGGCGGACCGCCTCCTCGACCGCACGAACCGACCAATGCTCCTCCGCGGCACGCTTGGCGATGTGCTCCTGAAACGCGCGATCAGTGGTCCCCAGCAGCGCCCGGGCGTGACCAGCACTGAGCCGGCCATCGGCGAGGAGGTGCTGAATCCCGCCGGGGAGTTGCATCAAGCGCAGCGTGTTCGTCACCGCGGTGCGGCTCTTGCCGACGCGCCGAGCAACCCCATCGTGGGTCAGACCAAAGTCCTCGATCAACTGCTGGTAGGCAGCCGCCTCCTCCAGCGCGGTGAGGTCCTGACGGTGCAGGTTCTCGATCAACGCCTGCTCGACGACGGAAAGGTCGTCCGATTCACGCACGATCGCAGGAATCGCCGTCAAACCGGCACGCTGGGCGGCGCGCCACCGGCGTTCACCGGCGATCAGTTGATATCCGTCGCCGGCAGGACGGATGAGGACTGGCTGAAGGACCCCCACTTCCCGGATCGAAGCCGCCAGATCGCCGAGGCTCTCTTCGTCGAAGTGCACACGAGGCTGGTGGGGGTTGGGGGAGATCGCCTCCACCGGAACCTGACGAAGTCCGACCAGGGAAGCTTCTGGACCCTCACCCTCGGTGGGGATCAAGGCGTCCAGACCTCTACCGAGTCCGCCGAGTCGCGCCATCGGACACCTCCTTGGCCAGTTCCCGATAGGCGATGGCACCGCGGGAGCGAGGATCGAAGACAATGATCGGTTGTCCGAACGAGGGTGCCTCGGACAAGCGTACGGAACGTGGCACGACGGTCCGGCAGACCTTGTCACCGAAGTGTTCCCGGACCTCTTCGACGACTTGGTCGGAGAGCTTCGTCCGCGCGTCGTACATCACGCAGATGATCGTGCTGACCTCGAGAGTGGGATTGAGGCTGCGGCGGACGAGATCGACGTTGCGCAACAACTGGCCCAAGCCCTCCAGCGCGTAGTACTCACACTGGATCGGGACGAGAACCTCGCCGGCCGCGGCCAGACCATTGACGGTGAGCAGGCCGAGGGATGGCGGGCAATCGATGAGCACGAAGTCGTAGTCGTCGATCACCGCCTCGATCGCCCGGCGGAGGCGGAGCTCACGGCTGAAGGCGGGAACGAGTTCGATCTCCGCCCCAGCCAGATCGAGGCTTGCCGGGGCAACGAACAATCCGCGCACGGCCGCCGCCTCGATGCAGTCTTCCATCGGGCTCTCCCGCATGATCACGTCGTACATCGACGACATGAGCTTTCTCGTATCGATTCCCAGGCCAGTAGAGGTGTTCCCCTGCGGGTCGAGATCGACGACGAGGGTCCGATACCCGAGCTCCGCGAGGCACGCACCGAGATTGATCGTCGTCGTCGTCTTTCCCACGCCGCCCTTCTGGTTGGCGACGGCGAGAACCCGAGGGAGGAGACGGGCAGTGCGCTCTTCCACGTTCTGCGTGCGTGCCGCCACCGATTCACTCATCGCTCCCCGGGCCTCCTGGCGTCGTCCTCAGCCGTGCGCACCCACCAGAGGTGAGTCTTCGCGAGGTGTGCGAGGGAGGTTAGCGCCGGCAGATCTTGCAGCAGCGGATGGTTCGATGTTCCACGTGAAACACTCGATCAGGAGAGACCGATGATCGGTCCTCGATGTTCCACGTGAAACACGACGTGTGTTCATTCCGGCGCTCGCCGCTCACCACTCGGATGACGAGACGTTCACTCACCATCCCGCCGATTGAGATCACCAAAGGGGGGGCTCCTGCCGCTTCCGCGGCAAGGACGGCGGGCACTCACCGACTGCCTCGAGGACCGCGATACCCGGGACACCTGAGTCCTGACGGATCAGAGCCGCACGCTGCAGGCCGTCCGCTGGCCAGCGATGCCCCCCGTTGACACCGCTACCCGGAGGCGGCTCTGCAACGAGGATCACTCCGCCCGCGACGACAAAGCCTCGGCACAACTCGGCCGTGACCGGGGGAGGCCCCAGTCCACGTGCGAGCGCTGCGCCATACCGGGCACGATGATCCTCGTGCCGAGCCAGGCGCGCCGCATCGGAACAGATCACTCGCACATGCTCACCGAGGGCGAGCCGCGATACCGCCCGGGAGAGGAAGTCCGTCCGGCGCTCGCGGCGATCGAGCAATGTCACCCTGATCTCCGGCCGATCGATCGCAACGACAAGTCCCGGCACGCCGCCGCCACTGCCGACGTCGATCAGATCATCCACCCCCTCGGGTATCGCCCGAGAGAACCGCTGAGCTCGCTCGACTGCGGTCCGCAGCGAGCCAGCGCCCAAAAAGCCGAGACGCTGGGCCTCGCCCAGCGTCTCCAGCAGACGATCGTGGACGGAAACTCCGTCAGTCACTGCTCTCCGGAAGGATGACCACACGCCGGAACGGATCGTCGCCTTCGGAGCGGCTCATCACCCCGTCGATCGACGCCACCGTGTCGTGAACGACCTTGCGATCGGCGGACGGCATCGGCTCGAGGACCCGCGCCTGACCCGAGGCGATCACCGCCTCGGACTGTTGCTCGGTGAACCGGGTCAGCGCCACCCGGCGGCGCTCGCGATACCCACCGATGTCGACGCGCAGCCGCGTCTCTTGGTCACCCAGTCGCCGTTGGCTGACGACACGGGTCAGATCCTGGATGGCGAGCAACGTCGACCCGCGCGGTCCGATCAGGAGACCCAGTTCGTCTCCCTCGACCCGCACCTCGATCTCGTCGTCGTCGCGGTGAAGCGTCGACGTGCCGGACAGGCCGAACGAGGCGACCAACCCGTCGAGGAACTGAACCGCCGCGTCGCCTACTTGTTCGGCACTCACGTTCGCAGCCTCCCGACCGCCTGTTGTCGACTGTTCCCGGTCGGGAACCGCCGTGTCCTCACCCGCGGACCGCGTCTCGTCGTGCGCTTCCGACGGGCGCTCCGTTGTCACCTCACGAGGTGGCCGGCGATCGGCGCGTGCATCGCCTCCCGTCGTCCGCGCCGCGGCAGCGGTCCGTCGAGGCCGAGTCGACGAGCCATCGCGCGAGCCCGTTCGCCCGGACGAGGCACCGCTCTGCTCACCGTCCGGCCCTTCGCCCTGGGTGCTGCCCTGCTTCGATCGCCGTGGCCGGCGCTCCTGCTTGGCCCGAGGCGTGGTCGGCCGGACACGGGCCCGCACCCGGGCTGTGCCCCGGACCCGGCCGAAGAGCCCCGGCCGAGGCTCCTCGACGATCTCGAACTCGGCGTCGTCCTCGGAGACCCCGAGTTGGTCGAGAGCGATCTCCTTCGCCTCCTCCACCGTCCGTCCGGTGGTCTCAACCCATTCCATGCACTCTCCCGTTCACTTCTTCTTCGGTTTCGGATGTCGTGATCCGGGAGGGGTGTTCCTCCCTGCCGGCCGCGTCGGCCGTCCACCACTGGGGGCGGGCTTGTTCGATGGCGTGACCCGACCGGACGGCTTCGGTCGTCCGCCCCCGGCCGACGACGACTTGCCGGCGGGCTGATCGCCCTTCGCCCCGGAAGCGGTACCCGCCGCCTTGCCCGCGGCCTTGGGGCCGCCTCCCCCAGGGCGACCACCGGACGCCTTGCGCGGTCCCCCGGCGTTGTCCTCTTTGTGTTGCTTGGCAAGCTCCCGGGCCTCGTGCCCGGCGCGCTGCGCCTGGTGGCCGAGGGAATGTTCACCTCGGTAGAAGCGGCGCGTGACATAGGCCTGCTGCCCGATGCGCAGCACGGTCTGGGTGATGTAGTAGAGGACCAGCCCGGTGGGGAAGAAGACCTGGAACACGGCGAAGAACACCGGCAGGTACTGCATCAGCTTCTGCTGACCGACGCTCATCGTCGGGGAGACCGTGCGGCTGGCGATCTGGCGCTGCTGCAACCAATACAGCACGCCGAGCACGACGACGAGGGCGAAGTAGACGAAGCCGCGGCCGAATCCCTCGGCGAGCATCTCCTTGGGCGAGCGAGACAGGTCGAGCCCGATCGAACGCATCTGGGTCTTGCCCAGCAGCGATTTGAACAGTGCGGTGCCCTTGTCGACGTGATCGGGGAAGAACTCCCCGACTCTGATCGTCCGCCCGTGAAGGATCCCGGCGAAGCGCGACGTCAGTTCGGCGGCCTGTTCCTCACTCTTCACCGGACGGGACAGGTCGCGCAGCAACCGGTACATGATGAAGAAAACGGGCATCTGCGCGGCGAGGGGCAAACAGGAAGCAAGCGGATTGACCTTGTGCTCCTGGTAGAGCCGCATCATCTCTTCGTTGAGCTTCTGCCGGTCGTTGCGATGCTGCTGCTGCAACCGGCGCATCTGCGGTTGCAGCTTCTGCATCTCGAGCATCCCCTTGGTGCTCTTCAGCGTCAGCGGTGTGATCAAGGCCATGACCACGACCGTGATCAGACCGATCGCAGCCGCGTAGCTGTGCGTAATCGAGTAGAACGCCGCGAGCAGCGACGCCGGGAGGCTAAACACGTTCGGGCATCCTTGGGGTGGTCGAGCGAGGCGGGGGGACGGGGTCGAAGCCGGACGGTCCGAAGGGACGACACCGGCTCAACCTACGCAGAGCAAGCAGGCCACCACGGAAAGTGCCGTGGGTGTGGAGGGCTTCCTCGGCGTACGCCGAGCACGACGGGAAGAAGCGACACGGGGACGGGCGTCCCTCGACGGCGCGCTGGTACGTGTGGATCATCCACAGTACGACCCGGCGCATGATCAGGACTCCAGCTCAATCCGGGTGAGCACTCGGTTCAGCATCTCGCTCAACTCCTCGTAGGATCGATCCACGACGTCGGGCCGCACACCGATCAGGTACCACCCGGCGGGCCACCGTGGCGCGTCCCGGGCGACGAGCTGCCGCAGGCGGCGACGGATGTGGTTGCGGCGCACCGCGCTGCCGACCTTGCGGCCGATCGCATAGGCGACATGGGGCCTGCCCGCCCGGGGGTCGACGATCGCCGCACACCACAGGCCGTCGCTCGCGTATCGGCGGGCATCGGTGCGGAAACGGGAGAACGCAGCTCGACCGTGAACCCGGCCGATCAGGCCGACAGGCGAGCCCGGCCCTTGTCCCGGCGCGCCTTGAGGATCGCCCTCCCGGCGCGCGTCCGCATCCGCTGACGGAAGCCGTGCTTCATCTTGCGCCGTCGATTGTTCGGCTGGAAGGTGCGCTTCACCCATACCTCCTGGACCACCCGTCAGCAGCACGGGGGCGTTTGGACACGATCGTGCGGCGAGCGCGACTGAACACCGCGCGCCATCCGGTCCACCCAGGCTACGAGAGCACAGGACCAGCTCACAACCGCATCCGGCCAGCTCCTCCGAACCCCTTGTCACGCCCCCCTGAGCCCTGGGTCCGGGCACTGATCGCCGGCCCCACGCGGTGGTATGGTCGATCTCCCCGTGACCGGCGGTGTTTGTCCACACCTGTGGACCAAGGTGTGGAGAACGTCGCAGGAGCGGGCCCGGAGGCGCTGGTGAACGAGCACGAACAGCTGTGGACGGCTGCATCGCAGTTGCTGCGTGATCAGGTCTCCGAAGCCGTGTGGTTCTCCACCTTCCAAGACGCGCTGGCCGTGCGCGCCGACGACGACTCCCTGTACGTGTCCGTGCCGAGCACGAACGTGCGGGAGAAGATCATGACCCGCTACCTGGCGATGGTCCTCGACGCTCTCCAAGAGGTCGGCGCAGGGAACCGCACGCTGGAGGTCGAGGTCGCCGCCGACCCCGATCCCCACGAACTGACCCCGACCCTGTTCGGGTCCGGCCCCGACGCGCTCACGATCAACCCCCCAGGCCACCTCAACGGCAACGATCCGTCGGTCGGCCAGGCCGAGGGGATGAACCCGCGCTACACGTTCGAGACGTTCGTCAAAGGAGCGTCCAACCAGTTCGCCCTCGCTGCCGCGCTGCGCGTCGCGGAGACCCCGGCGAAGTCCTACAACCCCCTGTTCATCTACGGCTCCGCCGGATTGGGCAAGACGCACCTGCTCCACGCCATCGGGCACTACGTCAACCAGAACTACGCCCACTACGTCGTGCGCTACGTGACCACCGAGACGTTCCTCAACGAGTACGTCGACGCGATCCGGACGAACTCGACGGCCGGCTTCAAACGGCGCTACCGGGACATCGACGTCCTGCTCATCGACGACATCCAGTTCATGGAAGGCAAGGAGGGCCTCCAGGAGGAGTTCTTCCACACGTTCAACTCGCTGCACGGGGCGAACAAGCAGATCGTCATCTCCTCCGACCGGATGCCGGACAACATCCCCACCCTCGAAGAGCGACTGCGCGGCCGCTTCAAGTGGGGGCTGATCACCGACATCCAACCACCCGACCTGGAGACCCGCCTGGCGATCCTGCGCAACAAGGCAGAGCGCGACCAGACCCCGCTGCCCGCCGACGTGCTCGAGTTCATCGCCACCCACCTGACGACGAACATCCGCGAGCTCGAAGGCGCCCTGATCCGCGTCGGTGCCTTCGCCAGCTTGAACCGGGTTCCGGTGATCACCGTCGCCCTCGCCCAGCAATTGCTCGGCAACTTGCTCTCCGACACCCAGCCCCGCCTGCGCAGCGGCCCCGAACTGCTCGCCGAGGTCGCCGCGATGGTCGGCTACTCCGTCGAGGCGCTCCAAGGCAAGAGCCGCCAGCGCCCGCTCGTCATGGCCCGCCAGATCGCGATGTACGTGTTCCGGGAGATGACCGACCTGTCCTACCCGGCGATCGCCCGTGAGTTCGGCGGGCGTGACCACACGACCGTGATCCACGCCGTCGACAAGGTGCAACGGATGATGAAGGAACGCAAGCTCGTCTACGACCAGGTGACGAGCATCACCCAGAAGCTCAAGCAGGGGTGAGCGGGGCCGTGGACAACCTTGTGGGCTGGGTGTGGGCCAGCAGTGGGCAACGGGGCGCTCATCCACCGCCGCCCACAGCCCGCAGGGCACCGGCCGCCGGCGCTGTGGATCCCTGTGGATGGACACGCACAGCCTGATCATGCCGATGAGCTGGGACGAACCGCCGTGGTCCACAATCCACAGGACCTATTACCTCCATCATCTTGAGTATCTCCCGACCGAGAAGAGAGCAACATCGTGAAGTTCCGCTGCGAACGAGACGTCTTGGCCGACGCCCTGTCCACCGCCGGCCGGGCCGCGACGACGCGCACGGCCACGCTGCCGATCCTCACCGGCGTGCGCCTCGCGCTGAGCGGCGACCGCCTGACGGTGACGGGAACGGATCTGGAGCTGACGATCGAGCTCGATCTGACCGTCGGGGGAGAGGTCGACGGGGTCACCGTGATCCCTGCCCGCTTGGCCAGCGACATCGTCCGTTCCCTGGGTGATCCCCGGGTGGAGGTCGAGGCGGGCCCCGACGACGTGTCCATCTCCGCCGGGCGGAGCCACTTCTCGGTCCGTCCGCTGGCCGCGGAGGACTACCCGCGCCTCGCCGAACCGTCGGCCAACGCGGTGACCTTGCCCGCCGTGCAGTTCGCCGAGGCTCTCCGCCAGGTGGTCCGCGCCGCGTCGACCGACGATTCACGGCCGATCCTCACCGGTGTCCTCCTCGCTGCCGAGGGGGACGGACTGCGCCTCGTCGCCACCGACTCGTACCGCCTCGCGGTGCGCGACCTGGCCGGGGCGTCGGTCCTCGCCCAGGACCAGCGTGTCCTCGTCCCCTCCCGAGCCTTGCAGGAGCTCCAGCGGCTGCTGTCGAGCGATGACCAGGTCACCCTGCGCCTCGGGGAGCGGGAGGCGACGTTCGAGATAGGGGTCAACCGGTTGACCACCCGCCTGATCGAAGGCGAGTTCCCCAACTATCGCCAGCTGATCCCCAACGCCCAGCCGAACAAGCTGTCGGTGTCCCGCGAGGCGTTGCTCGAGGCGATCCGCCGGGTGAAGATCCTCGCCAAGGACTCCACCCCGGTCCGCCTCGCACTGCGCAGCGATGGGGTGACCCTCACCGCGATCACCCAGGACGTGGGCAATGCTGCCGATGAGCTCGACGCGACACTCGTCGGGTCGGAGATGACGATCGCCTTCAACCCGGACTACCTCGCTGCCGGGGTCGAGGCAGCCGGCACGGAGATCGTCTCCATCGAGACGCTCGACGCGCTGCGTCCCGTCGTCGTGCGCGGGGTCGACCTCGACGACTTCCTCTACCTGCTGATGCCCGTGCGCGTTCCGTGATCGGCTCGTGCCAGGCGCTCCCCACCGGCGGTCGAGGCACCCCCGGTGCGTCGTCGCGATGATCGTCGAGCGGCTGGAGCTGCAGGACTTCCGCAACTACGTCACGGCCACGTTCGATCTGACCGCGGGGACCACCGCGGTGATCGGCGACAACGGGCAGGGCAAGACGAACTTCGCCGAGGCGCTCGCCTTCCTCGCCACGCTGAACAGCTTCCGTCGGGTCCCGACCGAGACGCTGATCCGTGTCGGCGCCGATCAGGCGATCGTGCGCGCCGTGGTCCGCCACTGCGACGGGCGCGAGGTGCTCGTCGAGGCGGAGATCAACCGCAGCGGGCGCAACCGGGTGCAGGTCAACCGACAGCGGCTGGTCAAGAGCCGCGATCTGCTCGGGGTCCTGCGGGTCACGGTGTTCTCCCCCGACGACCTCGTCCTCGTCAAGGGTGGACCGGTCGAACGGAGGACGTTCCTCGACGAGTTGCTCGTCGCCCTCCGTCCGGGCAACGAGCAGCTGCGACTCGATCTCGAGCGGATCCTCAAGCAGCGCAACATGCTCCTCAAGCAGATCGGGGGGAAGGCGGGCGGACGGCTACCCGCCGACGTGGAACTGACCCTCGACGTGTGGGACGAGCGGTTGGCGACCACGGGCGAGGAGCTCGGCAGGCAACGGGCGCAACTCGCCGACGCGCTCGGCCCCCTCGTCGACGCGGCGTACACCGACCTCGCCGGGATCCGCGCCCCGATCGGGGTGGTCTACGACCCGCCATGGCGGCGTAGCGGCCTGCGCGCCGCGCTCGCGCTGGGGCGTGCCGATGACCTCCGCCGCCAGCTCAGTCTCGTCGGCCCCCACCGTGACGACGTGGAGCTGTCGATCGGGGGTATGCCGGCGCGGACCCACGCCTCGCAGGGGGAGCAGCGCACCTTGGCCCTGGCCCTGCGTCTCGCCGGGCACCGCCTCGTCGGCGAGCGCACGGGTCACCCCCCGGTGCTCGTCCTCGACGACGTGCTCTCCGAGCTCGACCAGCAGCGGGCCGATGCGCTCCTCGGTCACCTCCCCGCCGGGCAGGTGGTCCTGACCACCGCCGGGGTGCTCCCGGCGCGCGCCGTGCCCCAGCGGATCGTCAGGATCGCCGCGGGTACGCTGGCCTGATGGGCAACCGCGGCGAACCGATCCCGCTGCGTGCCGGGTTGGAGGCCGTCGTCCGCTCGTTGTCGGCGGCGGACATGACCACCGTGCGCAACGTGTTCGACGGGTGGGACGAGATCGTCGGCCCGGCGATCGCGGCCCACGCCCGCCCGGTCAAGCTCGACGGCACGACGCTCGTCGTCGACGTCGACGAGCCAGGTTGGGCGACCCAGTTGCGCTACCTGCAGAACGAGCTCATCGAGCGGCTCGTCGCCCATGGGACGGCGCGGGTCGAACGCCTCGAACTGCGGGTCGGGGGAAGCCGTTCGCGCCGCAGATCAGCGCCGATGGGGCGTGCTCGGCGGTAGACTGAAGCCAATCGCGGTCGGGGTGATCGTGACCGCATCGCGGACCCTCCGACCGCCCGCACGACCACCTCAGTGGAGAGGCTCGCGTTCTCGTGGCCATTGACGATCCGAACCAGCCGACAACCGAGTACGGCGCCAAGGACATCCAGGTCCTCGAAGGGCTCGACCCGGTTCGCAAGCGCCCGGGGATGTACATCGGATCGACCGGCCTGACCGGCCTGCACCACCTGATCTGGGAGGTCGTCGACAACTCGGTGGACGAGGCGATGGCCGGGTTCTGCACACGGATCACGGTCACCCTCCTCGCCGACGGGGGGTGCCGGGTGGCCGACGACGGCCGGGGGATCCCCGTCGACCCCTATCCCTCGGGAACGCACAAGGGCAAGAGCGCAGCGGAGGTCGCCCTCACCGTGCTCCACGCCGGCGGCAAGTTCGGCGGGAGCGGGTACAAGGTCTCCGGGGGCCTGCACGGCGTCGGCGTGTCCGTGGTCAACGCGCTGTCCGAACGGCTCGTGCTCGAGGTCGACAAGAAGGGGCGTCGCTACGCTCAGGAGTACGCCAAGGGCGGCACACCGCAGGGCGCGCTGAGCGACATCGGCCCGACGCCCCCCGACGCGCGGCGCAGCGGGACGACGGTCACGTTCTGGCCGGATCCGGCGATATTCGTCGCCGAGGGCACCGAGTTCCATGCCCGCACCGTCCTCGAGCGGCTGCAGACGATGGCCTTCCTCAACCGTGGGCTGGTCATGGAGTTCACCGACGAACGCCCCGGCCGGGAGCAGGAGGTCACCTATCGCTACGACGGCGGCGTCACCGACTTCGTCCAGCACCTGAACAAGTCCCGCGAGGTTCTGTTCACCAGGGTGATCGAGTACGCCGACGCGGACGAGGAGGTCGGCCAGACGCTGGACATCGCCCTGCAGTGGAACACGGGTTACTACGAGGGGATCCACGGATACGCCAACGGCATCTCGACCACCGAGGGGGGGATGCATGTCGAAGGGTTCCGCTCCGCACTGACCTCGGTGATCAACAAGTATGCGCGGGCCAAGGGGCTGCTCAAGGAGAAGGACGAGAACCTCCTCGGCGAGGACATCCGCGAAGGCTTGACGGCGATCGTCGCCGTCAAGCTGCGCGAACCACAGTTCGAAGGGCAGACCAAGGCGAAGCTGGGCAACGTCCCCGTCCGCTCCTTCGTCCAGAAGGTGACCAACGAGAAGCTCGCCGAGTGGCTGGAGGAGAACCCCGCCGAAGCGAGCAAGATCGTGCGCAAGGCGCAGGCCGCGGCTCAGGCCCGGGTCGCGGCGAAGAGCGCTCGGGACGTCGTTAGGCGCAAGACGTCGCTGTCCGGGGCGGGAATGCCCGACAAGCTCAAGGACTGCTCCTCGCGCAACGCCGAGGAAGCAGAGCTGTTCATCGTCGAGGGGGACTCCGCCGGCGGCACCGCTGTCGACGCCCGCGACCCGCGCACCCAGGCGATCCTCCCCATCCGGGGGAAGATCCTCAACGTCGAGCGTGCCCGTCTGGAACGGATGTTGAAGAACAACGAGGTGCAGGCCTTGGTCACCGCGATCGGTGGCGGGGTCGGGGACGAGTTCGACGCCTCCAAGGCCCGTTACCACAAGGTGATCATCCTCGCCGACGCCGACGTCGACGGAAGCCACATCCGCACCTTGTTGCTCACGTTCTTCTTCCGCCAGATGAAGCCGCTCGTCGAAGCGGGTTATGTGTACATCGCCCAGCCACCGCTGTACTCGACTGAGGTCGGCCGGGAGAAGATCTACTTGAAGGACGATCTGGCCAAGGCGGTGTTCTTGGCCGAACACCCGAACCACAAGAAGGACTTCCAGCGCCTCAAGGGTCTCGGGGAGATGGACTGGGAGGAGCTGAAGGCGACGACGATGGGCGCCGAGACGCGCACCTTGCTCCAGGTCTCCGTCGACGACGCGGCGCGCGCCGACGGGGTCGTCGCCCAGCTGATGGGCGAGGAAGTCGAGCTGCGCAAGATCTTCATCCAGCAGAACGCCAATGACGTCAGGTTCCTGGACATCTAGACGATGAGCGATACCCCGGACACCCCCACACCCCCCGGCGGAGAACAGCCGGACAACGACAGTTCGTTGCAAGTGCAACCAGTCGAGCTCCCGGAGGAGATGGAGCGCTCCTTCCTGGAGTACGCGATGTCGGTGATCATGGCGCGAGCCCTGCCCGACGTGCGTGACGGGCTCAAGCCGGTGCACCGCCGGATCATCTGGGACATGGAGGAGCAGGGCTTCCGCCCGAACCAACCGTTCGTCAAGTCGGCCCGTGTCTCGGGGGACACGATGGCCAAGTACCACCCCCATGGCGACAGCGCGATCTACGACGCGTTGGTGCGCATGGCCCAGCCGTTCTCCTTGCGCCATCCGCTGATCGACTTCCACGGCAACTACGGATCGCCAGACTTCGGCCCGGCAGCGAGCCGCTACACCGAGTGCCGCCTGCATCCGCTGGCGATGCAGATGCTCGCCGACATCGACGAAGACACCGTCGACATGGTCGCCAACTACGACGGGACGCGCACCGAGCCGGTCGTCCTCCCCGCCCGGTTCCCCAATCTGCTGGTCAATGGCTCGCAGGGGATCGCGGTGGGGATGGCGACGAACATCCCCCCGCACAACCTGGGTGAGGTGATCGCTGCGACGATCCACCTGATCGATCACCCCGCAGCGACGCCGGACGATCTGATGGCCTTCGTCAAGGGGCCGGACTTCCCCACCGGGGGCTCGATCCTCGGCCGGGCGGGGATCATCTCCGCGTACCGCACCGGCCGGGGCAGCGTGAAGATGCGGGCGACGGCGACGATCAGCGAGACGCGCCGCGGTGGCTACGAGATCGTCGTCAGCGAGATGCCCTACCAGACGAGCGTCTCCTCCGTCGCCAGCCGGATCCACGAGCTCGTCGAGGCGGGCGAGCTGGACGGGATCTCCGACGTCAACGACGAGTCCTCCGGGGGCCGCACGAGCCTCGTCGTCTCCCTCAAGCGCGACGCGAACGCCAACGTCGTGCTGAACAACCTGTACAAGATGACCCAGCTGCAGACGAGCTTCGGGGTCAACATGGTCGCCCTCGTCGACGGCGTGCCGCGCACGTTGAACCTCGCCCAGGCGTTGCAGGGCTACGTCGACCACCAGATCGAGGTGATCACCCGGCGCAGCGAGTACCGGCGGGCGAAGGCGCAGGAGCGGGCCCACATCGTCGAGGGGCTGGTGCGCGCCCTGGACATGATCGACGAGATCATCGCCACGATCCGCGCCTCGGAGGACCGTGCCGACGCCCGGGCACGGTTGATCGCCGAGCCGTTCGCCTTCAGCGAGGTTCAAGCGGAGTACATCTTGGACATGCCCCTCGGGCGCTTGACCCGCCTGGCCCGGATCGATCTGGACACCGAGCTCGGCAACCTGCGCGAGACGATCGCCGAGCTGAGTGCGATCCTCGGCGACGACGCACTGCTGCGTGGCGTGATCAAGACCGAGCTGAGCACGATCGCCGAGCGGTTCGCCACGCCCCGGGTATGCGTGCTGACGTCCGACCCGGGGGAGTTGTCGATCGAAGACCTCGTCGACGACAAGGAGCTCGTCGTCGTGATGACCCAGGCCGGTTACGTGAAGACCGTGGAGGCCGACGCGTTCAAGACCCAGGGACGTGGCGGGCGCGGGGTGAGCGGGGCGAAGCTCAAGGCAGAGGATCTCGTCAGCCACGTGATCTTCACCACCGCCCACGCCTATCTGTTGTTCTTCTCCAACCGGGGCAAGGTCTACCGCCTGCGCGCCCACGAGATCCCCGAACGGGAGCGGACGGCCAAGGGAACGCCGATCGTCAACCTCCTCCCGTTGCAAGCCGACGAGCGGATCGAGGCGATCATCGATACCCGCACGTTCGCCGGGGAGCGGTTCTTGTTCTTCGCCACGCGCCGCGGGCAGGTGAAGAAGACCGAGTTCACCGAGTACGACAACGGACGGCGTGACGGCCTGATCGCGCTCAACCTGCGCGAGGGCGACGAACTGGTCAAGGTCATCGAGACCGGGGGGACCGACGACATCTTCCTCGTCACCCGGCGGGGCAAGACCGCCCGGTTCAACGAGGGCGAGGTGCGTCCGATGGGACGCGTCGCCGCGGGGGTCCGGGGGATGACGCTGCGCGGCGACGATCAGGTCGTGTCCTGCGACGTCGCCCGGGAGGAGGCCGAGATCCTCATCGTGACGACGAACGGGTACGGCAAGCGGACCCGTGTCGAGTTGTTCAACGTCAAGGGCCGCGGCGGCCAAGGTGTGCGCGGCATCGCTCTCGACGAGCGCAAGGGAGAGGTCGCCGCGGCGTTCATGGTCGGTCCGGAGGACGAGATCGTCGCCGTCTCCTCCGGTGGGGTGACGATCCGCATGCCTGTCGCCGAGATCTCCTCCCAAGGGCGCGACGCGACCGGTGTGCGGCTGATGAACCTCGACGACGGGCAACACGTCGCTTCGGTCGCTCCGATCCTGGCCAACGGGGATCCGGACAGCGACCCGGAGAACTGACCCAGCGGCCTGACGGCCCCTCCTCGGCGGCTCCGGTCGCCCGGCAGCCAGACCGAGCGGAGGTGCCCCGTGCCCGATCGTCGCCATTCCCCGTCCGTTGAGCGTGGACAGGCCGTGCCCGTGGTGCTCGCCGCCGTCGCGGTCCTCGCGGTGTTCCTCACCGCGCTCGGCTGGTTCGGGCGTTCGGTGGTCGACGCGGCCCGGGCGCGCACCGCGGCCGACGCCGCGGCGCTGGCCGGCGTCGCCGGGGGCCGCGCGCAGGCGGCCCGCCTGGCCGCCGCCAACGGGGGGGTCCTCGTCGCCTTCGAGTGGCGAGGAGCGGACGTTCTCGTGCGTGTCCGCGTCGGTCGGGCCACCGCTGCGGCGCGGGCGACCGGGGCGGCGTCCGATGCCGACGCCGTCCCCCTGCCCGGCCCTACACTCTCACCGCATGGCCGCGCTCGACCGCCCGGGTGACGCGCCCGACGGGACACCCGGAGCGACGACGCGTTCCCGGCCTGAACGGGAGATCACGACCGGCGCCGGATCCGGCGGGCCGGCCAACGGACACGACGCGGACCGACCGTTGACCCGGGCACAGCTCTTGCGCGAGGAGGCGCGCGCCCGGGACGAGCTCGCCGTCCGCCACGGCCAGGAACGGGACGCCCCACTCGACGACCTGGATCGGTCGATCGCCGCCTCCGGACCCGCTGACGAGGCTCACGCCCCGCCTGACGGCGACGCCGACGATCGGGCGACGACGGCCGCCGTGTCCGTGGTCGGCGTGGCGCCCGGCGACGTTCCCCGTGGGGCTCCGCGCGAGGGCCTTGCCGACCCGTTGGAGGTCCTTGCCGAGGTGGCGCGGACGGAGCTCGTCCCCGGCGGACCAACGACGGTCGGATCGGAGATCGTCGTCGACCCGAATCCGACTCCCGTGGACGGACCGTTCCCTGTCGTCGTCCGCCCCGCCGAGCCGGTCCCCGCCCCGCCGATCGTGGAGCCACGACCGGCGAAGGAGCGCACGGTCTCCGTCCGCCGCCAGCGGCCCCGTGTCCGGCGTGTCCGGCGTGTGATCCGCTCGGTCGACGCGTGGACCGTGTTCAAGGTCTCGCTGATCTTCTATGCGGTGCTGATGGTGATCCTCCTCGTCGCCGGCGTCCTGCTCTGGAACCTGGCCTACGCGACGGGGACGATCGACAACCTCGAGCGGTTCTTCGAGAGCTTCGGTTGGGAGACGTTCCGCTTCCACGGGGGCCAGATCTTCCATTCGGCGTGGATCGCCGGGTTGTTCCTGGTCGTCGCCGGCACCGGCCTGAACGTCGTGATGGCGACGGTGTTCAACCTGATCGCCGATCTCGTCGGGGGAGTCGGGGTGACCGTCCTCGAAGAAGAGGTGCGCGTCGTGCCCGACGTCCAGGTCGGTTCCCGGCGTGGTGCCGCCGAACAGGAAACCGGTTGACCGATCCATCGCCGTACCCGCTAGCCTGCCAGATCGCCTCGGGGCTATAGCTCAGTCGGTTAGAGCGCCACACTGATAATGTGGAGGTCACAAGTTCGATTCTTGTTAGCCCCACCCGACACCCTCGCCGAGCGCAGCCGGCGAGGGTTCTTCGTCATCCAGGCCCTTCCTCCGATGCCGGCCGGGCAAGGCGGGCCAGGCGCCAGCCGTTAGCGTTCCGGGGATGAAGATCCTCCGCCGGGCCATCGTCGCACTGGGGTTCGCCGGGGCGATCGCCGGCATCCTGCGCGTCCGCGGGCGTGGCGGAGTCCCGCCCCGGCAGGGCGGTTGGCGGGAGCTCCCCACCCAGTGAGCCGGCCGTCGATCGGGATCGTCGGCTGCGGCGCAGTCGGTCGGCGGATCGTCCGCTATCTGATCGGCGTGGGCATCGGCGACCTCGTCGTCGCCGACGAGCAGGAGACGGTCGCCCGGCGCACCGCTGCCGGAGCCGGACCCGGGGTGCGCGACGGAGGCATCGCCGACGCGCTGCAGGCCGGGATCGTCGTCCTCGCCCATCCCGGCGACCAGGCCGGTGCGGCGCGCGCTGTCCTCGCCGACGGCCGCTGTGTGGTGTCCGTCGCCGACGAGTTGGAGGAGGTCCGCCGGCTCGCCGACCTCAGCGCCCTGGCGACGTACCATCACGCGACGCTCGTCGTCGGTGCGGCGATGGCCCCAGGTCTGTCCGGGCTCCTCGCCCGGATGCTCGCCGCTCGGATGGAGACGATCGACGAGATCCACGTCGCTGTCCACGGCACCGGCGGGCCGGCGTGCGCCCGCCAGCACCACCGCTCGCTCGGTGGCACGTCGCTCGACTGGCACGACAACGAATGGCTCAGCCGACCTGGGTCGAGCGGGCGTGAGCTGTGTTGGTTCCCCGATCCTGCCGGGCCGCACGACTGCTACCGAGCCGAGTTAGCCGACCCACTGCTCCTCCACGAGTGCTTCCCGACCGCCTCCCGCCTGACCGCACGGCGCAGCGCGACGCGCCGCGACCGGTTCACCTCACGATTGCCGATGCTCTCGCCTCCCCATCGCGACGGCGGGATCGGCGGTGTGCGCGTCGAGGTGCGCGGCGCGGTCGGCATCGCCCGCTGCACCCTTGTCGCCGGCGCCGCGGAGCGTCCGTCGCTCGCCGCTGGGGTCGTCGCCGGGGTGTCCGTCGGAGCAATCCTCGACGGTCTGCTCCCCCGCGGACGCGTCCTGTACGGCGACGGTGCCCTGCCCAGTGCGGTGCTCCTCGAACGGATCCGCGCCGCGGGGATCAAGCCCTACGAGTTCGCCGGAGCGGCAGGGTTCGACGAGTAGCGGGAATCGTGCGGGGGACCGCCGGTACGCTGCGGGACCGATGGAGATGCCCTGGCTGCCGACGGCGACGACGATCTCGGTGGACGGGCACGGTGAGCTCTTCTACCGGAGCCACGTGCACCCCCAGCAGGAGGGCCCGACGGTCCTCCTCCTCCATGGGTGGACCGCCGACGCGGACAGCCAGTTCTTCAACGCGTACGGCGCGCTGGCTGCCCGGTACTCCTTCGTCGCGCTCGACCACCGCGGCCACGGTCGCGGCTCACGGCTCCCGTTCAGCTTGGAGGCGGCGGCCGACGATGCCGCCGCGCTGGTGCGCGCCCTGGGTGTCGGGCCGGTGATCACCCTCGGCTTCTCCATGGGCGGTCCGATCTCGCTGCTCCTCGCCCGCCGCCACCCGGAGCTCGTCGCCGGGATGGTCGTCCAGGCCACCGCGATGGAGTGGCGGGCGACGCGCCGCGACCGGGCGAAGTGGTGGGCACTCGGCGTGCTCGGTGTCGGGCTGCGCTCGCGGTGGTTCCCCTCGGTCCTCGATGCCGGCCTGCGCCACCTCGGCCGGCACCACCCGGCGGCGACCACCCACAGCGAGTGGGTGCAAGGTGAGGTCCGGCGCAACGACCCGCGCGGGATCCTCGAAGCCGGGCGTGCCCTCAGCCGTTTCGACGCCCGGGCTTGGACCGGCTCGCTGGACAAGCCGGCCGCCCAACTACGCACGACAGCCGATCGGCTCGTCGCCCCGCGCAAGCAGCGTGCCCTGGCCGAGGAATTGCGAGCCGAGGTGCGTGAGCTCGCCGCTGACCACTACTGCACGCTGACCCATCCCGAGCAGTATTCGGCGCTCACCGTCGAGCTCGTCGGTGTCGTCGCGGCGCGCCTATCGGCCACGGCGCCCGGCGCCGTGGCCTGAGGCGCGCCCCGGGGGCGGGCCGGTCAGGGGTCAGCCGGCGACGTGGCGCGGCGGGTGCTGACCGTCGGTGGGCACCACGGCGTCGATCCGGGCGGCGGGCTGCGCGGCCGCGGGGGGCCGCCGGTCGGGGTGCGCGTGCGGGTCCTCGGTGGTGACCATGTCGCCCATCGCCAGGCGGACGCCGGCGATCTCCCGGGCGAGGAACTCGGTGTCCGCTTGGGTCCGCGCATTGAGCCGGCGGTCGGCTTCTTGCTGCTCACGGTCGCGCGCTTCTTGACGGTTCTGGGCGAGCAGGATCAGCGGTGCGGCATACGCAGCCTGGGTGGAGAAGGCGAGATTGAGCAAGATGAACGGGTAGGGGTCCCACCGCAGGGTGACGAGGGTGATGTTCACCGCCATCCAGATGACGACGAGGATCGTCTGCAAGACGAGGAAGCGAGCGGTACCGAGGAACCGGGCGATCGCTTCGGAGAACTGACCGAATGCTTCCGGGTCGTAGTGGACGCCGAGCCGGCGCGACTGACGCGGAGTGGACAGGTCTTGGTGGCGCATCGTTCACCTCCGTCCTCCTTCCTCGACGATGATCCTCTGATCGTGGCCTGTGCGGCGACGCTGTGGACCGTGGCTTCAGCGCGTCGTCCGCCCTGCCAGCAGCGGTGCCGGCGACGAGTGTGCCCGGCGTTGGCGCCAACCGGTCGGCAGGACCCGGTCGAGCACGTCGTCGACGGTGATCGCCCCGAGCAACTGGCCGGCGTCGTTGCACACCGGCACGGCGAGCAGGTTGTAGGTCGCCAGGCGCTCGGCCACGGCGGACTCCGGCAACGAGGGGGCGATCGCCGGCTCCTGCTCGACGCACCGCCCGATCTCCATCCCCGGGGGTTCGCGCAACAGGCGTTGGAAGTAGACGACGCCGAGGTACTGACCGGTCGGTGGCTTGTACGGCGGCTGGCAGACGAACACCTGGGCCGCGACGGAGACGAGCCAGTCTGGGTCGCGGATCTCGGCCAGTGCCTCGGCGACCGTCGCCGTCGGACCGAGGATGACCAGTTCCGGGGTCATCAACGCCCCGGCCGTCCCTGCCGCGTGGGAGAGCAGCTCCCGGATCACCTGCGCTTCCTCGGCGTCCATCGCGTCGAGGATGCGCGTCCGCTGCTCCCCGGGCATCTCCCCGAGGAGGTCGGCCGCGTCGTCGTACTCCATCTCTTCCAGGACGCCGAGCAACCGGTCGAGATCGAAGCCTTCGATGATCCGCAACTGCTCGGACTCGGGCAGCTCCTCGAGCAGGTCGGCGAGGCGTTCGTCGTCGAGCATCTCGGCCAGCTGGCGGCGTTGGACGAGGGGCAGGGCGCGCACCGCGGCGGCGACATCGCTCGGGTGCATGTCGCGCAGGCGGGCCGCTTGCGCGGCCATCTCCGTCGTCGCGAACAGGGGGAGGACATCTGCTTCGTCCCAGTCGACGAGGCGGAAGCTGGGTCGCCGGCGCAGCGCCGAGCGGCGCGCCAGGCGGAGCTTGGCGACCTCGTAGACGGTCGTGTTCCGGCTCGACAACGTCGGCCTCAGGGCGACATCGCTGACGCTCTCTTCCCCGACGCGGCGATCGATCACGTCCTTGCCGACGAGGATCTCCCCGGGACGGGCCTTGAACGGGTTGACGTCGACGTCCCAGGAACGCAGGCGCGCTCCGTCGGGATCGATCGACACCCGGCCGGCGTTGACGAAGATCCGCCGGCGCTGGCTGGAGGCGACGAACCCGATGACCCGCGGCGCGTCCTGGGCGTGCCCGGGCACGACGACGATGTCCTCCAGCCGGCCGATCGTCACCGCGTCCGCGTCGAGCAGTGGCAGGCGCATGACGCGGAACGCGTAGACCAGTTCGCCGGCCATCGCCGCCAGGCTAGTTGGCCAGGAGCGCTGTCGATCGGCGGGGAGCGGCGCGGCACGACCGCAGGACGGTGCAGCGCGTTACATTCCGGCTGCTCTTTGTGTCGCCTCGGTTACACCCGTTGATCGCGGCGGAGGTACCGCCGACAATGGCGCCCCGCACGGACGGTGCCTGTTCGGGTGCAAGGGGTCACACTGTCGATGCAACTCGATCTGCTCGTCAAGGGAGGGACCGTCGTCGACGGCAGCGGAGGACCGCGGCGGCGCGCCGACGTCGGCATCTCCGGGGGCCGCATCGTCGCCGTCGAACCGGCGATCGAAGACACGGCGACGCGGGTCATCGACGCCACTGATCGCATCGTCACACCCGGCTTCGTCGACGTTCACACCCACCTCGATGCCCACCTGACGTGGGATCCGCTGGCCACCCCGAGCACATGGCACGGAGTGACGAGTGTCGTCACCGGCAACTCCGGGGTGACGTTCGCCCCCGTCCGGCCCGGGGACCGGGAGTGCCTCGCCGGACTGCTGGAACGTTTCGGGGGGATTCCCGGGACGACGATCAGCGATGCCCTGCCGTGGGAGTGGGAGACGTATGGGGAGTATCTCGGCTGGCTCGGCTCGCGGCCGTTGGGGCCGAACGTGGGGGGGTTGGTCGGGCACTGCGCGATCCGTCAGTACGTGATGGGCGAGGGCGGCTTGACCTGCCGTGGGGCGAGTGCCGGGGAGATCGTCGCGATGGCCGGCTTGGTCGACGAGGCGATGAGCGCCGGGGCGCTCGGCTTCTCCACCAGCCGGACGCTGTTCCACCGGGTGCCGAGCGGCGAACCGGTCCCCGGGACGTGGGCCGAACCAGCCGAACTGCTCGCCATCGCCGACGTGCTCGGGCGGCACGGCCGGGGTGTGTTCGCTGCCGCGAGCCGCCTCGGTGGGGGAGAGGACGACGCGCTGGGCGTGATCAACGCCGAACTGGCCTGGATGGGGGAAGCGTCCCGCCGCTCGGGGCGGCCGGTCAGCTTCGCCCTCGCCCAGGTTCCCGCCCGCCCGGACCTGCACCGCTCGGTGATCGCGCTGACCAAGGCGGAGAACGGCCGCGGCGCCCTGCTCCGCCCGCAGACGACGGCGAGCGGGCTGGGGATCCTGTTCGGCCTGGAGACGCGCACCCCGTTCGACACGTCCCCCGCGTGGCGGGAGCTACGCAGCGTGCGCAACGGGGGCAAGTTGCTCGCCTTGCGTGACCAGCAACGCCGCTGCACGCTGATCGCCGAGGCCGAGCTCCACCCACCGCTCGTCCCCCTCGACCGGTTGTGGGTGCTGCCGCCGAACGGCCCGGCACGCTACGACTGCCCCCTCGACGAGACACTCGTCGCCCACGCCGGGCGCCGCGGCGTGAGTCCGGCCGCGGCGTACATCGAGCTCCTCCTGGAGACCGATGGGCAGCTGATCTGCACCCACCCGTTCCTCAACCCGTGCCTCGACGCGGTCGGTGAGATGCTCGACGACCCGCTCGTCACCCTTGGTCTCGGGGCCTCCGGGGCGCATGTGGGGACGATCATGGAGGCCGGCCAGCCGACCTTCCTGCTCACGTACTGGGTGCGCGACCAGGGGCGTTGGGCGTTGGAGGAGGCGGTGCGCCGCCTCACGTCGGACCCCGCCGGGTTGTTCGGGCTGGTCGGGCGAGGATTGCTCCGTCCCGGTGCGCACGCCGACGTGAACGTGATCGATCTGGAGCGTCTGTCCCTCGAGCAGCCGTCCTACGTCACGGATCTCCCCGGCGGGACGGGGCGCTACATCCAACGCAGCTCCGGCTACGACTGGACGATCGTCAACGGCGATGTGCTTCTCGATCACGGAGAGCACACCGGAGCGCTGCCGGGGGTGGTGCTGCGCGGCGGCTGACCATCGATCCGGGTCGACCGGCGGGATCGGTGACCCGGATCGTTGGCAGGCGAGGACGGCACGCTGGAGCGCCGCACTCACAGGAGCAGGGACTCCCTTCCCTTACTTTGCGTGACCAACACTACGCTGAGAGTGGTTCAGGATTCGAGAGGGAAATCCGGCAAGAATCGCTCAGGTGGACCACGATCCGTTGGACTTCGAGTGCCCGCGTTGCCGGAGGCCGACCTCGGCGCGCTTCTACGGGCCGTGCCCCACATGCCGGGGAGAGCTACGCGCCACCTACCGAGGGGAGGCCCGCGAGGTGGAGGTCGCCGAGTACGTGCCGAAGATGAACGTCACACCCAACGCGGTGGCCCTCAAAGACGATTGACCGGCGCAGCTGGACCATCCCTGATCGTCCGGCGCGGCTCTACGATTCCACCGATGAGCACACCCGTCGGTCCCTACAGCCCCGTCGTCCGCGCCGGCGACTGGATCATCACCTCTGGCCAACTCGGTCTGCGCGACGGGGCCGTCGTTCCCGGCGGCATCGCCGCCCAGACCGCGCAGGCGATCGCCAACGTCGAGGGTCTGCTCGCCGCGCACGGCGCGGGCCTCGGCGACGTGGTCAAGACGCTGTGCTTCCTCCACGACCTCGACGACTTCGCCGCGTTCAACGAGGCATACGTCGCTGCCTTCGGTGGGCACCGCCCGGCGCGCTCGACCGTCGGCGGCGTCGATCTCGCGCTCGGCACCGTGGTCGAGATCGAGGCCTGGGTGTACATGCCTCAGGGCTGACCCGGGCTGCGGCGCGGTGGGCTGCGCCGGCCGCCGGTCACCGGCTAGCGTGTCCGCCGTGGCCGGAGCAATCGCGATCGTGATCGTCCTCGCCGTCGTCTTCCCCGTCCTGGTGGTGATGTCCGGAGCGGTCGCCGCGGCGATCCTCGGTCAATCGCTGACGACCGACGCGGCGGCGCGCAACGAAGGTAGCGAACTGGTCGAGCTCAACGTCTGAGCCGCACCGGCCGGCTGTCCCCGGGCCGCCGCCGATGCTGGCAGAGTGCACGCTGTGCACCGCCGGGACCTGTCAACCGAGATCCTCAGCGACGCGGTCCTCCGCTACGCGGTCGACCGGATGCGCCTCGATCCGCCGCCGCTCGACCAGCCGCGCTCGGCGGCGGAGCTGGCGGCGCGGGTCGGCGAGACGATCACCGCGCAGGGGCTCGGCGGACAGCGTGCCCTGGCCTTGTTCACCGACGTGCTCGCCCCGGCGTGCATCTCCATCGACCATCCTCGTTTCTTGGCCTTCGTCCCCGGCGCACCGACCGAAGCGGCGATCCTCTTCGATCTCGTCGTCGGTGCGTCGTCGATCTACGCCGGCTCGTGGATGGAGGGGGCAGGTGCGGTCTACGCCGAGAACCAGGCGCTGGCTTGGATCGCCCGCACCGCCGGGCTACCGGCGGGCGTCGGCGGGGTGTTCGTCAGCGGCGGCACGGCAGGGAACCTCTCCGCCCTGGTCGCCGCCCGCCACCGTTGGCGGGAAGCGGACCCCCGCCGCGCCACGGTACGAGCAGCGATCGCCTGCTCCTCCGAAGCGCACTCCTCGATCGCTGCCGCGGCACGGGTGATCGACGCCGACCTCGTCGTCGTCCCCGGCGACGAGGTCGGCCGCGTGCACGGCGCGGCGCTGGCCGCGACCCTCGACGCGCTCGACGAGGCGACCCGTTCCCGGCTGTGCGCGGTGGTCGCCACGGCGGGGACGACGAACGTTGGGGTGGTCGACGATCTCGCCGGAGTCGCCGAGGTCGCCGCCCGGCGAGGGATCTGGTTCCACGTCGACGCCGCATACGGCGGCGCGGCGCTCCTCGCCCCGGCCACCCGGCCGTTGTTCGAGGGCATCGACCGCTGCGACAGCCTGATCGTCGATCCGCACAAGTGGTTGTTCGCTCCCTACGACAGCTGCGCGTTGATCTACCGCGACCCGCTCGCGGCGCGCCGCGCCCACACCCAGCACGCCGAGTACCTCGCCGTCCTCCACGGAGGCGGCCCGGAGCACGACGGAGGGGACCGCCGCGGGGCGGGCAACGAGCACGAGCTGCCCTGGAACCCGAGCGACTTCGCCGTCCACCTCTCCCGCCGTGCCCGCGGTCTGCCGCTGTGGTTCTCCCTCGCGGTGCACGGCACCGACGCGTACCGCCGGGCGGTGGAGGCCTGCTTGGCTTTGGCCGTGCGGACCGCTGCGCTGGTGCGCAGCCTCGATCACCTCGAGCTGTGCCTCGACCCGGAGCTCTCCGTAGTCGTCTTCCGCCGCCGGGGATGGACCGCCGCCGACTACCGGACCTGGTGCGACCGGGCGCTGAGCGATCAGCTCGGGTTCGTCGTGCCCAGCGCGTGGCGGGGGGAACCGGTGCTGCGGCTGTGCTTCGTCAATCCGCGCACGACGATCGACGACGTCAGCGTGCTGCTCGACTCGATGCGTTGAGATGGGGTGCCGGCCTGCCAACCTGGCTCGCGTGACGGGACGCAGCGGTGACGGTTTCGTGCGGTGCGCTGACGGAAGGGTCCGCTGGGGACGGTTCGGGGCGGCCGGGGTGCTTTTCGTCACCCGCCGGGAAGGCGAGCATCCCCTCGTCATGCTTCAGTTGCGCTCCGTGTTCGCTCACGAGGGCGGGACGTGGTCGTGCAGCGGGGGCGCGCTCGACGAGGGCGAGAGTGCGCTCGACGGTGCGCTGCGCGAGGCGAGCGAGGAGGTCGGCGACCCGCCACTGCCGCTGAACGTGATCGGCGAGTACGTCTTCGCCCCGGCAGGCGACTGGAGCTACACGACGGTCGTCGTCGAGGTCCCCCGGCCGTTCGGTGGGTCGCTCAACTTCGAGACGGCCGACGTCGAGTGGGTGACGCCCGGGGACGTCGCCCGCCGCCCGTTGCACGCCGGCTTCGCCGCGGCCTGGCCCCACCTGCGCGCGATCGTCGACGACTGGGTGTGGTCCGAGGGTTCCTGATACGGGGGGCCGTTGCCGCGGTGAGCGACCGAACGCGCCGCGCCCGGCCACAGAGTCCCCTTAAGGACAGCGGCCAAGCTGCCCCCATCGGTACCCGACCGAGAGCGACCCCACGATCGACCAAGGAGCACGTGATGACCTCCTCGCCGCTGCCCACCGCCGCCGCGCTGCTCGTCGCGGCGAACGCGGTGGTGCTTCCCCTCGCAGCCACGGCCGGCGCGTCGAGCACACCGGGAACACCGGGCGCGGGCATCGTCCGCCACCGGCTGGAGGTCGCGTGCGCGCGGGTTCCGCCGCTCACCGAACGGACCCAGAAGCTGATCGACCGGCTCCAGGCGGACGCTTCCACCCGCGGTTCGCTGGCCTGGTTGGAGGCCAAGCTGGACACGGCCCGGACGCACGACAAGCCGCAGCTGGCCACCGTGCTGGAGAACCGGTTGACCACCCGGAAGGCGAAGCTGACCCTCCTCCAGGACCGCTTGACGACGCTCTCCTCGATCGAGACGTTCTGTGCGGAGCACGGCTTGTGATCCCTCGCCCGGCGCTGAT
Organism: uncultured Ilumatobacteraceae bacterium; assembly: GCA_964592165.1. Taxonomy (GTDB): domain Bacteria; phylum Actinomycetota; class Acidimicrobiia; order Acidimicrobiales; family Ilumatobacteraceae; genus JAWKHV01. The sequence continues at coordinate 27,013 of CAZQEJ010000008.1, forward strand.
CGTGGTGCTCGCCGGGCTCACCGTGGGCGCCGCGTGCGGGTCTGGCGCGGTGACGCGCACGACCACCGTCCCCCCGCCGGTGTCACCGGCCCCGGTGGTGTCACGGGCCCCGGAGGGGAGTGGCCTGCCGCCGGCCACGCCGGGGGTCTCCGGGCCATCGGTGGTCGAGACGCCCTCGTCGCCCGGGTCCGGCGATCCGGCACCGATCACCTCGATCGAGGTCGAGCGGATCGAGCACGAACTGGACGAGATCGACAAGACGCTGCGCGACCTCGAATCCGACCTCGCGGCAGACTGAGCTGATGGACCGCGCCATCCTCGTCGTCGAGGACGACGACGCGGTGCGCGACGCGGTCCGCCGCGGCCTCGAACTGCACGGGTTCGCCGTCAGCGGGGCGCCCACTGCGGAGCGCGCCCTGGCCGCCGTCGCCTCCCGCCCACCCGATCTGCTCGTCGTCGACGTCGGTCTGCCGGGCATGTCCGGGATCGCCCTCTGCCAGGCGCTGCGCGACGCCGACGTCGGGGTCCCGATCCTCGTCCTGTCCGCCCGCGACCAGGTCGGGGACCGGGTCGCGGGCCTGCGTGCCGGAGCGGACGACTACCTGGTCAAGCCGTTCGACCTGGACGAGCTCGTCGCCCGGATCGACGCGCTGCTGCGCCGCGCCGCACGCCAGGGTCCCGGGCACGACGACGTCGTCACCGTCGGACCGCTGTGGATCGATGCCGAACGCCGGCTGGTGAACGTCAACGGAGGGCGCGTCGATCTCTCCCGGCGAGAGTTCGATCTGCTCGTCGCGCTGGCCACGAACGCGGGAATCGTGCTCTCCCGGATCCGCCTGCTCGAGCTCGTCTGGGGCTACGACTTCGACGTCGACACGAACGTCGTCGACGTCTTCGTCGGCTACCTGCGGCGCAAGCTCGCCGCAGCCGGCGCCCCGGCGATGATCTCCACCGTGCGCGGCGTCGGCTTCGTGATCGAGAAGAGCTGACGTTCGTGCGCTTGTCGACGCGCACCGCGATCGCCGCCGGGCTGGCCGCGGCAGTCTCCCTCACGGTGCTCGCCGTCCTGTTCCGCAACCGGGTCTACGACACCCTGCGCGAGCGCGTCGACCGGCAACTCGAGCAGCGCGCCGGGACCGCCCCGATCCTCGCCGCGGTCGGGGCTCGCCTGGCGACGAGCGAGCTCGGCGCGACGGTCGACGGGGCGAGGATCGTGACCACCCCCGCCGGCGGTCCTCCCGGCCCGACGATCAGCATCGGCAACCTGCCCACCGCTGGCCTGCCGGCGGTCGACGGCACCGGATGGAAGACGGTACGCGCCGACGGGCAGGCCTGGCGCTTGTACACGATCGCCGTCGACGACGTGCCCGGGGACGGCGACGTGAGCTTGGTCGAGCTCGCCGCCCCACTCGGGGACGTCGACGCGCTCGCTCGCCGCCAGCGTCGCCAATCGCTGCTCTTGGCGGTCGCCGCGGTGGCCGCGTCGGCCGCGGTCGGTTACGGCCTGGGGATGTACGCCTCCGCTCCCCTCGGCAGGTTGCGCCGCGCCGCGGGACGGGTCGGCGCCGCCGGATCAGCGAACGCCACGGTACGGATCCCTGAGCATCTCGGCGCGGTCGAGGTCGACGAGATCGCCGCGGTGCTCAACGCCGGGCTCGACCAGGTCGCCAGCACCGCCGCGCAGCGCGAGGGTGCGCTCGCCTCGGCACGCGCCTTCGCTGCTGCTGCAGGCCACGAACTGCGCACCCCGCTGACAGGGGCACTGACCAACCTCGAACTCGCCGCGCACCCCGCCGCCGACACCGCCGCGGCGCTCGCCGCGGCACGGGTCCAGGTCCGCCGTGCGTCGGACGCGCTCGGCGCGCTGCGCCGGCTGGCCGACGCCGATCTCGCCGACCCGAGCTGGTTCGCTCCCTACGACATCGCCGATCAGGTCGCCGTGCTCGTCGCCGCCGAGGCACGGCGGCACCCCGGCGTGCGGGTGCGCTTCGACGCGGCCGGCGGCGAGTGCGATCTGGACGGATGGGCAGAGGGGATCGAGCTGGCCGTCGGCAATCTGATCCGCAATGCGCTGCTCCACGGGCGCCCGGCCGATCCACGGCAAGCCGAGATCGCCGTCGGCGTCGCTTGCGATCCGGAGTCGGTGACGATCACCGTCGACGACAACGGGCCGGGGATCCCCCCGGAGGACCGAGCCCGCCTGGTGCGCCGCTTCGAGCGCGGTGAGCACTCGACCGGGCAAGGCCTCGGCCTCGCGCTCGCCGAGCAGATCGCCGCGCTGCACGGCGGCAGGCTGGTGATCGGGACGAGCCCCGCAGGAGGGGCGCGCCTCGTGTTGACCCTCGGCCGCCGGCCGCCGGGGAAAGCTCAACAGGGCGTCGATCCGGGGAGCAGGGCGCGCAACAACGGAGCGTAGATGGTACCCCCGGCGCTGTAGAACGTGAGCTGGGTGGCCGTGGCGAACGTCGCCTCGACCACCCCGGAGGGGAGTTCGACGCACGTACCCGGCGCCGGCGGTGTTCCCAACACGCTGGGCCAGGGGAGGACCGTCGGCTGCGGCTCCCCGTAGACGCCGACATCGACCGGGGTGACGGCGAAGGCCCAACGCTGGGGGGTGTACACCTGCGTGTCGGGTTGCCGGCCGATCAGCGCGGAGATGTCGGCGCTGATCAGGGAGACGAACCCCCCCAGGCGGCGCCGGGCGGCGACAGCCTCGGCTGGGCCGGTGCCGTCCTCCAACCCGAGGGCGAAGGCGCGGTGCTCGATCGTCGTGTCGCTCGTCGCCAGGCGAAGCACCGTCCACCCGATGTCGGTGACGTTCGGACGGGCGCTGTCGTAGTCCGCCGCGGGGGTCGTCAGCAGCCCGTCGCGTCCTGCCGCGCCGAGCACGGCATCGACCTCCCCGGCTGTGAGCTGCGAGCTCTCCAGCGCGGGGAGCAGCGGACCGGGGAAGATCTCGATCTGCGGGCCGGGGCGGATCATCGTCCCGTCACCGGTGACGATCACCGCAGGGATCTCGGCGAACTGCGCTGTTGGACTGAGGAAGCCGCCGACCCCGAGATCGACGCGCACGACCAGGTCGTCTGCACCTGTGGGGTGGGTGACCGGGGCGGTGCTCGTCGGAGGTGGGGTGTCGCGCCGGGCATCGGTGTCGTGGTCCGCGCCGCACCCGGCGAAGATCGTCGCGGCAGCGAGGGTCGCGGCGGTGAGCAGAGGTCGATGGTTCATCACGGTCCTGGTCAGGGTGGCACGGCAGGTGGTGTCTCGGGGGGTCACCCCGGGGGACCGGCCGGGATGACCCCCGGCCGGGCATGGTCTTCGACGTATCGGGGCCGCTGGCCGGTTCCCCGTCCGAACTGGCCGGTTCCCCGTCCGAACAGGAGCAGGCCGCGCTGTTCACACGGCGTTCACGAACGGGCAACGGGACGGAAACGCCGAGACGCCATCGTGTCCGGTGCCCCCACACGTCCTGGAAGGATCCCCCGTGGCCTATCAAGCCGAGTACATCTGGACCGACGGAACGTCCCCCACCCCCCTGCTGCGGAGCAAGACGAAGATCCTCGCCGACGGCAAGCTTCCTCCGATGTGGGGTTTCGACGGCTCGTCGACCCAGCAGGCGACGGGCGATCACTCCGACTGCGCCCTGGTCCCCGTGTTCAGCTGCCCGGACCCGCTGCGCGGTGGGCACAACGTGCTCGTGCTGTGCGAGGTGGCCAACGCCACCGATCTCAGCCCGCACGTGACGAACACCCGCGCCGGGCTCGTCGAGACGCAGCAGCGCTACGCCGATCACGACATGATCTTCGGCCTCGAGCAGGAGTACACGATGATGCGCGCCGACGGGACCCCGCTCGGGTTCCCCGCCGGCGGCGGCTTCCCCCGCCCGCAGGGGCCGTACTACTGCGGCGTCGGTGCCGATCGGGTCGTCGGCCGTCCGGTGATCGAGCGGCACACCCAAGCCTGCATCGACGCCGGGCTGCTGATCGAGGGGACGAACGCCGAGGTGATGCCCGGCCAATGGGAGTTCCAGATCGGCGCGGCCGACGGTGTCACCGTCTCGGACCATCTGACCGTCGCCCGCTGGCTCCTGGAGCGGATCGCCGAGGATTTCGACATCGTCATCAGCTGGGCGGCCAAGCCCGTGCCGGGTGACTGGAACGGCGCGGGCTGCCACACGAACTTCTCCACCGCGGCGATGCGCCACGGCTACGACGCGGTGATCGCCGCCTGCGAGGCGATCGGGACGAAGATCGACCTGCACATCGAGAACTACGGCCACGACATCGAGAGCCGGCTCACCGGTCGCCACGAGACCGCCGACTACCGCAAGTTCAGCTACGGCGTGTCCGACCGCGGCGCGTCGATCCGCATCCCGTTCCAGGTCGAACGGGACCGCAAGGGGTATGCCGAGGACCGCCGGCCGAACGCCAACTGCGACCCGTACAAGGTGACCCGCCTGCTGATCGAGACCGTCTGTTCGGCGACCTGAGCCGGGCATGGTCGGCCGAGATCGGCACGCTGCTCGCCCGGCCCGCTGACGCGCGATGCCCCGCGGCGAACACAATGGCGGCGTGAACGTCGCCGAACAGCAGAAGGCCTACGTGGTGCGGATGGTCGAAGAGCGCGGCGTGCGCCTCGTCCGCTTGTGGTTCACCGACGTGCTCGGGAACCTGAAGAGCTTCGCCATCAGTCCCGCCGAGCTCGACGACGCGCTGAGCGGGGGGATGACCTTCGACGGTTCGTCGATCGACGGCTTCTCCCGCGTCCAGGAGGCCGACGTGCTCGCCGTCCCCGACGCGAACACGTTCGAGGTGCTCCCCTGGAGCGACCCGAAGGGCACCGAGGCCCGAGTCTTCTGCGACATCCACAACCTCGACGGCTCCCCGTTCGAGGGCGACCCCCGCCAGGTCCTGCGCCGCAACCTGCAGCGCGCCCACGAGCTCGGCTTCCAGTTCCTCGTCGCCCCCGACGTCGAGTTCTTCTACTTCGCTCCCCAGCACGGCGTCGGCGCTCCCCAGCCGCTCGACCACGCCGGGTTCTTCGACCTGACGACGACCGACGTCACCGGCTCGTTGCGCAAGCAGACGATCCGCACCCTGGAGACGATGAGCATCCCGGTCGAGTACTCGTTTCACGAGGACTCCCCGAGCCAGCACGAGATCGACCTGCGCCACACCGACGCGCTGACGATGGCCGACTCGATGATGACCTTCCGCCTCGTCGTCAAGGAGGTCGCCGCCTCCGAGGGGGTTTACGCGACGTTCATGCCCAAGCCGTTGGAGGGTGTCCAGGGCTCGGGGATGCACGTCCACCTGTCGTTGTTCAGCGGTGAGGACAACGCGTTCTACGCGGCCGACGATCCGTACAACCTGTCCCCGGTGGCCAAGCGGTTCATGGCCGGCCTGCTCCGCCACGCGGCGGAGATCACCGCGGTGACGAACCAGACGGTGAACAGCTACAAGCGGCTCGTCCCCGGGTTCGAGGCGCCGGTGCACGTGTCCTGGGCGCGCAACAACCGCAGCGGGTTGATCCGCGTCCCGATCCCCAAGCGGGGCAACGCCGCGGCGACCCGGTTGGAGTACCGCTCGCCGGACCCGGCGTGCAACCCGTACCTCGCCTTCTCCGTGATTCTCGCTGCCGGGTTGAAGGGGGTCGTCGAGGGCTACGAACTCCCCCCGGAGGCCGACGCGAACCTCTTCGAGCTCGGTGACGCCGAGTTGCGCGTCCTCGGCATCGACCAGCTCCCCCAGTCGTTGTCCGACGCGCTGCGCGCCATGGAGGGCTCCGACCTGGTGCGCGGCGCACTGGGGGAGCACATCTTCGAGTGGTTCCTGCGCAACAAGCGATCGGAGTGGCGGGCGTACAAGACCCACGTCAGCCAGTTCGAGTACGACCGCTACCTGCGAACCCTGTGATGGGGCCGGTCGCCGTCTTCCCCGATCCACCCTCGCCCGAGCTGGCACGTACCTTGGACCTGATCGGGTGCCGGTGGACGGGGATCAGCACGGTCGGCGCCGCCGCGCTTGCCGCACCCGACGCCGGTTGGGTGGGCGCGGTGCTCGCCGCCGACTCCGACGCCGACGCGGCCTGGGCCGCGGCTCGTGCCCTGCGCCGCCAGGTGGATGCCAGCCCACCGATCTTGGTGCTCGTCGGCGGCGGCCAACTCACCGAGCTGCAGATCCACGACGAGCTGTTCGACGACTTCTGCCTCGTCCCGTTCCACCCATCCGAGCTCGAGGCCCGACTGCGGCACCTCCTCGCCCGTCCCCAGGGCGAGGTGCGCGCCGAAATCGTCGAGCACGGGGGCTTGGTCCTCAACCTGGAGACGTATCAGGCTTCGATCGACGGCGATCCACTCGACCTGACCTACATGGAGTACGAGCTGCTCAAGTTCCTCGCCCAGAATCCGGGCAAGGTGTTCACCCGGGAGCTCCTGTTGTCGCGTGTGTGGGGATACGAGTACTTCGGCGGAGCGCGCACCGTCGACGTGCACGTCCGGCGCCTGCGGGCCAAGCTCGGCGAGGGGCACGCGAACTTGATCCAGACCGTCCGATCGGTCGGCTACCGCTTCGGCCAGAGTCCGCGCTGGGGGCAGTAGGGGGGGCGCGCTGCACCCGGACGGCTCGACCGCTACGCTCGGCGCAGCGGGCTGAACTGAGGAGAAGGGGATCCACATGTTCAGAGTTGCCCGCGTCGGGGTGACCGCAGCGCTCGCCGTCGCCGCGGGTGCCGCCTTCACCTCTGCCTCGCCGGCCCCTGCTGCTGCGGCGGCGACCGTCCCCGGGGCGTTCAGCGACGTCGCCGTGGCCGCGGTCAGCTCACCGGCGGCGGTCACCCCGCTCGACGCCCACCGCGTCGTCGTCTTGGAAAAGGGCGGCAAGGTCCGCCTGATCCGCGACGGATCGCTGCTGGCGAACCCCGCGCTGGCGCTCGACCTCGGGGGGTGCACGTCGAGCGAGATGGGCCTCCTCGGCTTCACCCCGGCGGCCGACTTCGCCGCGTCCGGGACCGTGTTCCTCTTCGCCTCGGTGCCGAATCCGAACGACCCGGGGCACTGCCTCAACCGCGTCTCCCGATACACGATGAGTGGTGACGTGATCGACCCGGCGAGCCAGGTCGTGCTCCTCGACCTGCCCGGAACGTCCGCCGTGGACAGCTCGGCGAACCACGACGGGGGCGACCTGGCGATCGGCAAGGACGGGTACCTGTACGTCTCGATCGGCGACTCGGGCTCCAATCCACGGGGCACGGGCGGCTCGGCCGCGCCCGACAAGGGCGTCCTGGCCGGCAAGATCCTGCGCATCACGACCAGCGGGGGGATACCCCCGGGCAATCCGTTCACCGGCCCGGGCAGCGCGTCGTGTGCCCACGACGCGCTCGACGGCCGGATCGACAACCCACCCGGCACACCGTGCCAGGAGATCTTCGCCTACGGGTTGCGCAACCCGTGGCGCTTCGCCTTCGACCCGAACGCGCCCGGAACCCGGCTGTTCATCAACGACGTCGGCCAGTCCACCCGTGAAGAGGTCGACGAAGGCATCGCCGGAGCGAACTACGGCTGGCCGGAACGGGAGGGCGTCTGCGCCCAGGGATCGAACCCACCGTGTGCGCCGCCGTCCCCGGCGTCGGGCTACACCGATCCACTGACCGACTACCCGCGGTCGGTCGGGCAGTACATCACCGGAGGGGCGTTCGTCCCCAACGGCGCATGGTCGCCGGAGTACGACGGCGCCTACCTGTTCGCCGACGGGGGGAGCGGCAAGATCTTCGTCCGCAGCGCGGCGGGCAACGTCGACTACGGCCGCCCGTTCGCCACCGGGCTGGGGCAGATCGTCGACATGGCCTTCGTCGCCGAGGGTGGCGGGTACGCGCTGTACTACGTCCAGGGGTCGGCCAACGTGGTGCGCAAGATCGTCTTCGACGGTGGCCCTCCGGCGCCGACGATCGGCAACCTTCGCCTCCTGCCGATCGCCCCCAAGCGGGTCTACGACACGCGCAACGCGATCGGCACCGTCGCCGGGATCGTCAGCGCGGGGAGCGCGCGGGTGATCGACGTCCAGCGCCCGGACGCGTCGGTGCGCGCCGTGCTGGCCAACGTGACGCTGACCCAGACCCGCGGCCCGGGGTTCGCCCAGGCCTGGCCGACGCGCACCGCCGTACCGGAGACGTCGGTGATCAACGCGAGCGGCGCGGGGGAGACGGTGGCCAACAGCGTCGTCCTCCCCGTCGCCGACGACGGGACGATCGTCGTGCGCACGTCGGTCGACACCGAGCTGATCGTCGACGTCCTCGGCTACTTCACCGCGGCCGACGGTCCCGGCGGCGAGTACCGCTCGCTGCCCCCCCGGCGTCTCGTCGACACGCGCCAGCCGAACGGTGACGACAGCGCCTTCGGGTCCGGGTCGGGCAACCCCTACGGGGTGGTCGGCGACCACCTCACCGTCGAGGTCGCCGGTCGGCTCGGCGTCCCCGAATACGGAGCGGCCGGCGCCGTGGCCTTGATCGTCACCGCGATCGGCGACACCTCCGGACGCGCCGGGTACGTGACCGCCTACCCGCTGGACACGGACCGCCCGGAAGCGTCGAACGTGAACACCTCCGGCGCCGGTGACATCCGGGCCAACCTCGTCGTCGTCCCACTCGGGCCGGGAGGGCGGATCTCCCTCTACGGGTTCGCCGTCGACGACGTGATCGTCGATCTGGCCGGCTGGTTCACCTCCAGTGGAACGCTCCCGACCGGGACCGGCCGGCTGACGGTGTCCGGCTCGCAGAGGGCGGCGGACACCCGCCAGGCCCCGCCGGTCGGCTTCCCCGGCCTCGGGGCGCGGGGTTCGGCGGTGCTCGGCGTGTCGCCGTGGGTTCCCCCGCAGGCGACGGCCGTCGTGCACAACCTGACGATCCCCTCGAGCCGTGGATGGGGGTTCGTCACCGCCGTACCGGCCGGGGCGGCGCTGCCTCCGGTGAGCAACCTCAATGTCACCGGCCCGGGGCAGACGCGTGCCGCACTGGCGATCACCGACGTCGGGCCGTCGGCCGCGCTGCGCTTCGAGACCTATGCCGCGACGGATCTGATCGTCGACATCTTCGGCTACTTCACCTAGCGCGAGCCGTGCGCGGTGTTCGCCGGTCAGACCCGGCCGAGCTGCGGTGACGCGGCGAGGACGGCGACGCAGGCGGCGGCGAGCACCGAGGCGAGAAGGATCGACGCGCCGAAGCCGGACGCGTCGTACAGACGGGTGGCGGCGAGGGCGACGACCGCCCGGCCGATCGTCCCCGTCCCGTAGGTGACCCCGAGCCCGGTCCCCGGGCGGCCGGGGATCAACTGCGAACTGAGCGAGAGCGAGCTGACGATGGCGAACTCGAAGCCGATGACGAACACGACGAGCAGGGTCAGGCCGATCAGGGCCCGATCACGCAGGCCGAGGGCGAGAGCGAGACCGGTGGGGACCATCACGGTCGCTCCGGCGGCCACGGCGAGCCGCTTGCCGAGCCGGTCGGTGAGGCGCACCGTCGAAGCCGAGGCGAGGAGCTCCCCGGCACCGAGGACGACGGTGACCACCGACAGCGTCGCGGCGGTGAAGCCGTGGTCGTGTTCGAGCCACGACCCGAAGGTGACGAACGCGGCCTGCGCCGCACCCATCAAGAAGAACATCGCCCCAGCAGCCGCGCCGAGACGGGCGAGGGATCCCGCCGGAAGCGGTCGGTGAGGCGCCGGTCCGGTCGTCGCACGGCGCGGACCGGCGTCGAGCCGGCGGGACAGGCGGACGACCATCGCCGCGACGGCGACCGCCACAGCGGCGTACGCGGCGCGCCAGCCGGCCAGCGCGGTGAGCACGCCGAGCACCGGCACGCCGAGGAGCAACCCTCCGGCCCATGAGGCCTCGACGATCCCGACGACCCGCCCCCGCCGGGCGTAGTCGACGTGGTCGGCGACCCACGCGTTGAGCGCCAGGTCGTAGACCATCTTCGACATCGCCAGGACGAACAGGGCGACGGCGAGGGCGACGATCCCCGGCGAGGCGGCCGCGGCGAGCGCGCTGAGGGCGACGAGCGAGGCCCCGGTGAGCATCGAACCCCGCCGTGGCCGCCTGTCGACGAGCCGGCCGAGGAACGGGGAGGCCAGACCGCTCAACTCGGTGATCGCGATCGCCACCCCGATCGTCGTCAGGGACACCCCCAGTCCCGCGGCGATCGTCGCCAGGAACGGCGCCGCGTAGCGGTATGCCGCGTTCTGCGTCGCCCGCGTCGCGGTGAGCAGGCCGACCTGCCTGCGCACCGCGCCGGGGAAGCTCTCGTCGAGCAGGCGGTGACCGATCATCGCTGCTCAGTCGGTGACGGAATCGTCACCCGTGCCGTCACCGTCCGACTTGGCGATGAGGAAGCCGATCGCCCGTTCGCGGCGCGGATATCGCGCGACGAGCGCGTCGAAGTCCGCACCGTGTCCGGGGACGCGCAGGTGGGCGAGCTCGTGGACGATGACGTAGTCGATCACCCAGTCGGGGAACGGGACGAGCCGGATGGAGATGCGGATCGACCCGGTGGCCGGGGTGCACGACCCCCAGCGCGTCGTCATCCCGTCCGCCCAGCGGATCGACGCCGGCCGGTCGAGGCCGTGGCGGTCGGCGAGGCGCGCCGCGCGCCGGACGAGATCGATCCGCTCGGCGCTGCGGCGGCGGGCGAAGCGCTGCTCCATCCGCGCGACCCACTGTGCTTCCTCGGTCCGGCTCATCCAGGCCGGCACGCTGACGCGCAGCACGCCGTCCCGGATCTGCGCGCCGACGGTGCGCGTCCGCCGGCGGGAGCGGACGACGATCACGGGCAACGCCGGGGGGTCGTCGCTACCCGGCTCGGGGCCGTCGTCGCCGCGGGCACGAGCCGGCGGGATCACAGCCGGTCGGGGTCGAGGTCGAGGTTGACGCCACTCGACGCCCCGCCCTCGACGAGTTCGACCAGGTCGCCGGCGTGCACGTCGGGCCGGGGTCCGTCGCCGACGGTGAACCACGCCCCGCCGAGGTTGGGGATGGCCACTTCGGGGAAGCCGCCGTGGCGGCGCAGAGCGCGGATCACGCCACCATGGGACACGGCGAGCACCTCGCCGCCGGGTGCGACCCGGGCCGCGGCGAGCAACGCGGTCAGGGCGCGCACCTGCACCTCGACCAGCGGTTCGAAGCCCTCCGGTCGCTTCCCGCTGTCGACCCACCCTGGCCAGCGGCTGTCGATCTCCGCCCGGGTGAGGCCTTGCCAGGCCCCGGCACCGGTCTCCCGCAGCCGCTCGTCGAGCGTCACCGGGCCGATCCCGAGTTGGGCGGCGATCAGCTCCGCGGTCCGCCGGGCACGGTCCAGGTCACTGGTCACGACGAGGTCGAAGGTGCCCAACTTGGATGCCGCGGCGAGGGCCTGGGTCTGACCGAGAGCGCTCAGCGGTGGGTCGGCCTGACCCTGCCAGCGGCGCTCGGCGTTCCACGTCGACTGGCCGTGGCGGAGCACGAGGACGCGGGTCGGCACGGCGGGGCAGGCTACCGGTGGTGACCGGCGCGCCTGTCCGTGACGATGCCCGCCATACTGAACCGATGGCCACGCTGCGCCTCTTCGCCGCCGCCCGGGAGGCAGCCGGGACCGGTTCGGCGACGATCGAGGCGGCGACCGTCGGCGCGCTGCTCGCCGCCGCCGCCGAACGTTACGGGTCGCCCTTCGCCGAGGTCCTGACGACGTGCAAGGTCTGGCTGAACGGCGACGAGGCCGATCCGTCGGCAGTGCTGACGGACGGCGACGAGGTCGCCGTGCTCCCGCCCGTGTCCGGCGGGTGACGATCCGACACGCGTTGCCGGGCGTCGTAGCCTGGTCGGGTGGCCAGCGATCTGGGCAACTTCATCCGCCAGCAGCGGGAGACGGCGCGCATGTCGGTGCGCAAGCTGGCCGAGCTCGCCGAGGTGTCCAACCCCTACCTGTCCCAGATCGAGCGCGGGTTGCGCAAGCCGTCGGCGGACATCCTCCAGCAGATCGCCAAGGCGTTGCGCATCTCCGCCGAGCAGCTCTACGTGCGTGCCGGGATCCTCGACCCGGACGAGATCGACGAGGTGCGCGTCCCCGACGCGATCCGCCGCGACCCGCACCTGACCGCCGAGCAGAAGCGCAGCCTGCTCACCGTGTACGAGAGCTTCGTCGGCAAAACCTGACCTGACCGCCTAGCTTTGAGGTCACCGTGCAGCGCCTGGCGATGCTCTCCTTCCACACGTCCCCCCTGCTCCAGCCTGGCCAAGGCGACGCCGGTGGGATGAACGTGTACGTGCGCGAGCTGGTCAGCGCGCTCGCCCAGGCCGGGGTGGAGTGCACCACCTACACCCGCCGGACGAGCGCGTCACAGCCGGCCGAGGTGTTCGTCGAGCCGGGGCACACCGTCGTCCACATCGACGCCGGGCCGCCGGGCGCGGCCAAGGAGGATCTCGGCGGTTACGTCGACGACTTCACCGACGGGGTCCGTGAGCACCTCGCCGGCAGTGATCCGGTCGACGTCCTGCATGCCAACTACTGGCTGTCCGGGCTCGCCGGGCACCGCCTCAAGCACGAGCTCGACCTGCCCCTGGTGACCACGTTCCACACCTTTGCCCGGGTCAAGGCGGAAGGCGGGGATCACGAGCCGGCCGGGCGGGACCGAGCAGAACTGGAGGTCATCGGCTGCGCCGACGCGATCTGCGTCAGCTGTTCGGAAGAGGAACGCCAGTTCCGCCGGCTGTACGGAGAGCCGCGGGGCCGGATCGAGATCGTCGCCCCCGCCGTCGAGCATGCCCTGTTCGCCCCCGGTGACCGCCGCGGGGCACGGCGGGCGATCGGCCTCGGCGACCATCCTGTCCTGTTGTTCGTCGGACGCCTGCAACCGTTGAAGGGCGCCGAGCTCGCCGTGCGCGCCGTGGCCGAGCTAGGCCGCGACGACGCGGTGCTGCTGATCGTCGGTGGGGCGAGCGGCGCGGAAGGCAACGGCGAGGTCGGTCGCATCCACCGTCTCGTCGACGAGCTCGGGCTGCACGACCGGGTGCGCTTCGTCCCTCCCCAACAGCATCACATCCTGTCGACGTACTACCGCGCCGCCGACGTCGTGCTCGTCCCCAGCCGCTCGGAGAGCTTCGGGCTTGTCGCCTTGGAGGCCGCGGCCTGCGGCACCCCGGTCGTGGCCAGCGCGGTCGGCGGGTTGCTGACGATCGTCGACGACGGATCGACGGGTTTCCTCGTCGCCGAGCGCTCGCCGACCGAGTTCGCCGCGCACACCGCCAAGCTGCTCGACGACCCGCAACTCGCCGCGGCCTTCTCGGCGCGCGCGGCCGAGAAGGGCCGCCGCTACACCTGGAGCCTGGCCGCGGCCCGATTGCGCCGGATCTACGCCGACCTGCGCGCCGGCGCGCTCGTCGAGTGCCTCGTATGAGTGATCGCCGATGACGTTGTGGCACGACGACGAGGACCTCGCCGCACGGGAACGGTCGATCGATGGCTGGCTGGACGACCTGGCGGCGGCGAACCCGGCGATCCTGGCGATCGACCGCAACGAGCCCGGCGACCCGGCGCGGCGCTGGTACGTCCGCATGGCCGGGGAAGACAAGGACGTCACCACGATCTGGTTGACCCTCGGCCAGCGCACGTTGCGCTACGAGACGTATGTGATGCCCGCTCCGGAGGAGAACCAGGCCGAGCTGTACGAGATGCTCCTCCGGCGCAACGACGCGCTCGTCGGGGCGCACTTCTCCATCGGCGCCGAAGACGCCGTGTTCCTGCGTGGCGAGCTTCTCCTCGCGGCGCTCGACGCAGCCGAGCTGGACCGGGTCATCGGCACGCTGTGGGTCACCGTCGAGCGCCACTTCCGTTCCTTGTTGCGCGTCGGGTTCGCCAGCCGCTTTGCCGTTCCGCCCCCCGCCGGGCACACCTGAGCTCCGCCGGGGGCGCACCGGACGAGGAGGAGCTTGGGGAAGCCCCCTACCCGTCAGCGCTCCCGGCAGTGGACGAGGCCCTCGCCGCCGGCGGCGAGGGCCCCTGGCGGCTACGGTCCGGCCCGTGACGACACACCGGTTGACGATCGTCGGCGGGGGGAACATGGGCGAGGCGCTCCTCGCCGGCCTGCTCGAAGCGGCGTGGGCGGCGCCGGCCGAGTTCGCCGTCGTCGAGCTGCTCGGCACCCGCCGGGCGGTGCTCGCCGAGCGTTACCCGGGCGTCGCGGTGCTCGCGGGGGCCGGGCCGTGCGCCGCGGCGGTGCTCGCCGTCAAACCCCCCGACGTCCCCGGAGCGGCCGCCGCGGTAGTTGCCCAGGGGGCGACGCGTCTGTTGTCGATCGCCGCCGGGGTGACCGTGGAGACGATCGAGGCGGCGGCCGGGCCCGGTGTCGCCGTGGTGCGGGCGATGCCGAACACGGCGGCGATGGTCCGCGCCGGGGCGGCGGCGATCGCTGCCGGGAGCGAAGCGGGGCAGAGCGACCTGGACTGGGCGGAGAGCATCCTCGCCGCCGTCGGGAGCGTCGTGCGCGTCCCGGAGGACCTTCTCGACGCGGTCACCGGGTTGGCCGGCTCCGGGCCCGCGTACCTGATGCTCGTCGCCGAAGCGCTGATCGAGGCCGGGGTGCTCGTCGGTCTGCCGCGCCCCACCGCCCGCGCCCTGACCACCCAGCTCCTCGTCGGATCGGCCCGCCTGCTCGCCGACAGCGGCGAACTGCCCGAGGTGATCCGGGCCAACGTGACCTCTCCCGGGGGGACGACCGCCGCCGGACTGCGCGCCCTGGAGGACCGGGCCGTACGCGCCGCGTTCGCCGCTGCCGTGGAGCAGGCCACCGTGCGCAGTCGCGAGCTCGCCCGGCCGCACTGACGTTTCTCGGGGCGCGGCCAGAATTCCCGTACGTGACCCTTTTCTCATCGGTGTGATTTGACCTACTGTGGTGCCCAGGTCATACGACCGCCCGGCCCGCTGGCCGGGGGACGCGCCGCAAGGCTGCGCCGCACGAGCCGGTGCCATCGGGGGGTTGGCACCGGCTCTTGCGCGGCGCCGCGGCGCCCGCCGGCCCGGGCGTTATCGTCGCTCCCATGGGCCGCCGCTATGAGACCGTCTCGCTGCTCAGCGACCTCGGCGGGGACGAGTCTTCCGGGGTGCTGCGCGCCGTGCTGCGCGACCTCGCACCCCACGCCGTGACCATCGACCTGACCCACGAGATCCCCCCCTTCGACGTGCGCGCCGGAGCCCTGGCCCTCGCCCGGTGCATCGCCTACGTCCCGAGCGGGGTGATCGTCGCCGCCGTCGACCCGGACGCGGGGGCCGGCCGGCCCCCGATCGCGATCGAGGTCGCCGGCGGTGCAGGGATCGTTGTCGGACCGGACAACGGCCTCCTCGCCCCGGCGATCGCCCTCGCCGGGGGCGCTGAGCGGGCGGTGTTCCTCGACCGCACCGAGCACCACCTCGACGGACCCGGGGCGACGAACCCAGCACGGGACGTCTACGTCCCCGTCGCCGCGGCGTTGTGCAACGGGATCGATCTC
>CAZQEJ010000009.1:0-36758 GCA_964592165.1 uncultured Ilumatobacteraceae bacterium
CTCACCACGCGACAAGCGCTCCACCTTCACCGGATCCACATCCGCACACACCACCGAATGACCCAGATGCGCAAAGCACGCACCCGTCGTCAACCCCACATACCCCGTACCAATGATCGCGATCCGAGAACCCGAAACGGCTTGCACACCTGCTCCTCAACGTCGGCGGCGGCCAGCATCTTCGTGCCGGCCGGACTCGGCTGTCCGTCTAGCGCTCCCACGTTACGAGTGCCGGACCACGTCCGAAACAGTACGTTCGGCTCGGATGCTCCTGACGTCACCCGAGCCACGGCGGCGCATGACGGTCCGTGTGACCCATCCGGTCATCCGCGCGCCGGACGACCGGCATCAGCCGTGGACGCCGCGGAGCCGCGGCTCAGCGCGCCACCGGCGCGGGACCGGAACACACCGGCCAGCTCGGCGATCGTCCGCCGCTCGTCGTAGGTCGCCGCGACCGCGGCCCGAGCGGCGGTGATCAGCCGGTCGCGCTCACCTTCGTCGGTCACCAGCCCCTCGATCGCGTCGGCCAGGCACGCCGCGTCGCCGACCGGGACGAGCACCCCGGTCGACTCGCCGACCAACTCGGGGATCCCCCCAACCGGCGTGGCGACCACCGGGACCCCGATCGCCATCGCCTCCATGATCGACACCGGGATCCCCTCGGTCGACGACGGCAGGCAGAACACGTCGGCCGCGGCGAGGCGCGCTGCGACCTGCTCGGTGGCCAGCTGACCGAGGATGCGGACCTGCCCGCCGAGATCGGCGGCGGTGATCCGCCGGTCGAGCTCGGCGCGGAACTCGCCGTCGCCGATCACCTCGACGTCGATCCGCCGGCCGCGCCGGCGCAACTCGGCGACGGCGTCGAGCAACGTCCCGCTGCCCTTGGACTCGACCAGACGGCCCACGATGAGCACCACCGGCGGATCGCCGCAGGGCCGCGGCGCGCGCCGGGGGAATCGGTCCAGATCGATCCCGCAGCGAACGACGACGATCTTCGGCCGATCCTCGGCAGCGACCGCAGAGGCGATACACGCTGCGGTGTAGTCGGCGACGGCGACGACGAACACAGCGTCGTGCGCCTTGGCCGCGAACCATGCTTCGCGCTCGTCGCCGAGCTCGTGAGGGCCGTGCACGGTGATGCTGAAGCTCCACCGGCCGGGCTCGACGCGGTTCCCGAAGCGCGTCGCCAGCCAGGCCAGCGTCGAGGGCAACTGGGCGAAGTGACCGTGCAGGTGGCGGGCATTCTGGCGCCGGCAGTGGTCCCACACGAGGAGCGCCTCGATCGCGTGGAACGTTCGCCGCACGAGGCGACGGGCGTCGAGCCCCGCCGATCGCCAGGCGGCGAGGAACACCGCGGCGACACCCGCCGGGGAGGCACGCCCCGCGGCGGCCAACGCGGCGAGCACCTGGCCCTTGGGCGTCGTCTTCAGGTAGCGGGTGCGGGCGATCTCGGCAGCGAACCCGGCCCGGTCGGCCTCACCCTCGTCGGCCGGGTTGATCGCGATCGGCACGACGCCGAAGCCCTCCCGCTCCAGGCCGTGGATCTCGTCGAGGACGAAGGTCAGGGCGACCCGCGGATGATGGGTCATCAGGTAGGCGACCCGCCCGGCCGGCTCCCGGATCACACAGCCTCCAGGTCGCCGCCGGGCTTCATCCGCAGCAGGACGATGCGGAAGGCGAACATCATGATCACGATCGGCCAGCCGAGCATCGACTCGGTGATCGACATGATGATCACCACCGAGACCCACACCCACACGGCACGGGCGAGACCGGAGCCGGCGCCCTGCAACAAGCGCCGCCACGCGGCACGCCAACAACCGAGGTACATCCACAACGACAGGACGACCCCGACGATCCCGAGGGTGATCCCGACGTCGAGCACGCCGTTGTGCGCGTGGGCGGGGACGAAGCCGATGCGCGCGTAGAAGTCGCTGACGAGCTGGGAGGGTCCCTGGAAGGGGGCATCGATCCCGTACCCGGTCCAGAAGCGCTGCTTCCACGCCCACCACACCGCCGACCAGATCTCGGTCCTCCCGGACAGGGTCACGTCCTTGCCGTAGACGGCGACGAGCGCGGGCATGTACGTGCTCACCGCGTAGATGATCAGCACCCCGACGCTGACCGTGCCGACGATCATCGTCGTCCGCCGGGCACGGTCGGCGGCCTGCACGTTGCGGGCGATGTAGTCGAAGGCGAGGGCCAGGCCGAGCCCGATCAACCCCGTCGCGGAGAGCGATCCGACGATCAGCGCGGTGGCCAGGAAGATCATCCAGAACCGGACCCGGGACCGCTTCTCCAGGGCGAGGGTCATCACCACGACCATCACCATGTACGGCGCCATCGCGTTCTTGTGGGTGAACCAGCCGTGGATGCTGCGGTACCCGTTGTCGTCGACGGTCGTCGTCCCCGGAGCGATGACCAGCGACGCACACGTCAGCACGACGGTCGCGTACATCCCCCGGAGCAGGCCGCGCACGATCAGCTCGAGCTGCATCACGCTGATGATGCAGATCATCGCCACCGTGGTCACGACGTAGAGCTGGAGGGCGAGCACGGTCCGCCAGACCGAGGTGCTCCAGAACACCGAGAGCACCGCCCAGGCGAGGAAGGCCATCACGGGGAAGCTGAGCCGGATCCGGCCGAGTTGCTCGCGCGTGTAGAACAGGACGGTCGTGCACCCGAGGAGGGCGAGCATGACCGTCGGCAGCCGCCCCTGGTAAGGCAGGGAGAAGAAGCCGGTGAACATGAACCCGGCGAGGTACCAGACCCCGATCAGCTCCGCCGGGGTGTACTTCGGGCGGTAGACACGCGTCCCGAGGACGGCGGTCACGACGGATGCCTGACGGTGACGCCGAACGGACCGAGGAGCAGGCCCACCGCTTCGGCGCCCTGGGACGCGGCGTAGACGAGTTCCGGGGAGCGACGGGAGGCGAGGCGGCGCAGCGGGTGGGCGAACGCCACCGCCAGGCGCCGGGCCCCGCGCAGCAGCGCCCGGCGCCGGGTCAACCCGCCGGTGCGTACGCTCGTCACGTACTGGGTGTTGCCGAACCACAGCGCGGCGCGCAGGTAGTGACGGCGGGTGAGGCGATCACCTTCCGCCTCCTCGTGGACCACCGCGTCGCGGCTCCAGCGCAGTCGGAGGCCTGCCGCACGTGCCTCGTGGTAGAAGACGACGTCCTCCCCGCCGAGCGTGCCGAGTCCCTCGTCGAAGCGGACATGGGGATGGGCGGCGAGGAACGCACTGCGGATCAGCGAGTTGTTCGTCTGACCGAACGGTGGCTCGGCGCCCTCCGCGAGGTCGTCACCCGCCGCGCCGCCGAGGAACGGGTGCTCGGCCAGCCAGCGGGGCGCGTCGAGCGGAGCCCGGCGAACGTGAGGGCCGCACACCGCATCGGCGTCCGTGGCCCGCTGGGTGGCGAGCAGCGCGCTGATCCACGGCGCGCTGACCTCGCAGTCGTCGTCGGTCATCGCCACCCACTCGGCGATCTGGGACGCCGTGGCCAAGCCGGTGTTGCGCGCCACGGAGATGTTCCCTGCCCCCGTGTGGCGGTAGTGGATGCCGAGCGAGAAGCGGCCCTCGAAGGCGGCGACGACGTCCTTGGCCCGCCCGTCGGGGTTGTCGTCGACGACGACGACACCGATCCGCGCGACACCCGCGGCATGTTCCGCGGCGACGAGCACCGTCTCCAGCAAGCGAGCCAACTTCTCGTTGCGCCGGTAGGTGCACACGTACAGGCAGACCGTCGTCACTCCACCACCGGCGTCATCGCCCCGCTCGCTCGGCTCGTCCATCGTCCTCCTCGCCCGCCGGCCAGCGGCCCGACGGTAGCAGCGGCGTTCCGGGCCGGGTCCCCGGTGACCGGAACACGGCGGGGAATGATCCGGACGACCGGTCCGTGCCCACGCTGCGGCGTCGTAGCGTGAGACGGGCTCGCCGACGGTACCGGCCGGGTGCTGACCGGGCCGCCGAGGTCGCGATTAGCCTCGCCGGCGCCTGCGGCCCACCCGGTCGGCCCCGTGCCTCCCTCGACGTCTGGAGGTTGCTCCTTGGAGCTCTCGTACCTGATCTCCGCCATCCGCAAACGCCCCTGGATCATCCTCCTCGGGCTGATCCTCGGCGCGGTCGCGGCGATCGCCGCGGCAGGCTCGCCAGTCCAGAGATACGAAGCCGAGGCGATCGTCCTCATCCAACCCCCGGAATCGGTGACCGGAGGGACGACCGTGCTCGACGCCAACCGCTACCTGCAGAGCCAGCTGAGCGTGCTGCGCAGCCTCGACCTGGCGGAGAAGGTGGCGACGACGATGGGCGGCACCTACACCCGCGACGCGGTCGCCGAGGCGGTGCGCATCGTGGAGAACCCGGGCACCGACGTCGTCGACGTGTACGCCACCTCGGGGGTCCCGGCGGAGGCCGAACGGCTGGCCAACGTGTACATCGACACCTACATCGACGACCTGAAGAACCGGGCCAAGGAGTCTTCCCAGAGCGACATCGACGAACTGGACACAACGCTCGCCTCGCTCGCCACCCAGATGGGCGAAGCCCGCCGGGTGATCACCGAGGCCAAGGCGGGGCAGATCCTCGCCGCACTCAAGGATCACCCCAACGCGCAGATCGGCCCAGAGCTGGTCCCCGGCGACCCGATCCAGCAGGTCAACTACGACACCCTTCTCGCCCAGTACCAGAACCTGTTGACGACCAAGACGAGCTTGGACACCGCGGCCCGCCTGAAGGTCGCCACGGAGATCGTCCAACGGGCGGTCGAACCGCGCGTTCCGTTGAATTCGAGCCGGATGCTGTTCACCGTCGCCGGTGCGTTCGCCGGGGCCGTGCTCGGCCTGCTGACCACGGTGATGGTCGCGCGCACCTCACGCAAGCTGATCGACACGACCCACGGCGAGGCGATCCTCGGGCACACGATGGTCGGCACCGTCGCCAAGCAGGCCGAGCTCAGCGCGCCGCTGCCGGAGATCCTCCGCCTCAACGACTACCCAGCGCTGAGCGTCGTCGACGAGTTGTGCGTGCGCGCCGAGGCCAACGCGCGGCGCGCCGGGTTCGTCACGATCGCCGTCGTCGGCACCGAGCAGGCGGCGGGAGCGACGACGCTGGCCACGGCGATGGCCGGGCAGTTCGCCCGCTTCGGGACGACCGTGTTGCTCGTCGACGCCGACCCGCGCCGGGCCGGGATCACCGACGAGTTCCGCGCCTACGGCGACGGAGGCATCCCTGCGCTGCTGGCGACGACGGCGGAAGGGACGATGACCACCGGGCGCCGGGCCGGCGACGCCGTTCGCAAGGCCCGCTCGATCGTCACCGGGAGCGGGATCGCCGAGGTCTCCGTGCTCGGGCGCGGCGACAAGGGCGGCGCACCCTCGCTGCGCCGTTCCGACGTCGAGACGCTCCTCGAACGGGGCTTGACCCTCGCTCCGGTTGTCATCGTCGACGCCGGCGGCGTGCTCGATGCGGCATCGACCGTGGAGCTCTGCCGGCTCGTCGACGCCGTCGTCCTCGCCGTGCCCACCCAACGCCAGAGCATCTCCCAGTTGGAAGTCGTCGCTCGTCAGCTCAGCCGGCGCCAAGGCGAGCTGCTCCCCGTGGCGACCCGGCCGCGCAAGCACCGTGACGGTCTCGGAACCCCTGCGTCGGTCGACGCCGATTCGGTCGCGTCGGCACCGACGATCGACCAGCCGGTGCTCAGCGGCGGCGACGACGACGGCGGCCGCCCCCCGATGCGGGGCCGAGGCCGTCAAGGCGCAGCGATCGAAGGCTGATCCGGGCCCTCACCCAACGTACCCGGCCGGTGCTCCGGGCAGTCTCGCTGGCCACCTGGCGGGCGTGTTGCCAGGCGGCCTCGACCGCCTCCGGCCCCGGTTCCTCGGGCGCGTAGGTGGCCCGGGTGGCGAGGCGGGCGAGCTCGTCGAGCGGTTCGCCGCCACGGCCGACGACGGCGCGGGAGGCGGCGACGAGCTCGCGGTTGGTCAACGCCGGTTCGGCGACGGCACCGAGGTCGACGGCGACGTCGATGCTGTCGAAGAACGCTCCAGCAATCCGCTCGTCGGCACGCATCGCCTGCGCCCGACGCAAGCGGCGGTTGCGCTTCATCGTCAACACCGTCGCCACGTAGGCGAGCACCGCGAGCAGCAGGAGCACGCCGACGAGGAAGAACCGCCCGGCGACCGACAGCGAGCCGCTGCCCACCTCGACCGGCGGGGGAGGATCGGTCGGCCGGGTTTCCAGCGGGTTCGCCGCGGTCGTCGGCGGCGGCGCGGCTTCCCCCGCGGCACCGACGGGGTTCCCCGTCGGCTCCACCGACGGCGGGGCGGCGAGCTGGTCGGGGAGCGGGTCGAACGCCACCCATCCGTACTTCTGGAAGGCGACCTCCGGCCAGGCGGTGACGTTCGCCGTCGAGGCCTCGGAGTCCGAACCGTCCGCCGTCAGCTCGACACCGACAGCGATCCGCACCGGCAATCCGATCGCCCGGGCGAGCAGCGCATAGGCAGCGACGAACTGCTCGTCGCGGCCGGCCTTGGTCGCGGTGAGGAACAGGCGCAGCTGGGGCAGGCTGTGCCCGGCGGCTGTCTTCTGATCGAGCTGGTACTCGGTGGCAAGGTGCGTGGCCAGTTCCGTGGCGCGCTGGAAGTCGGTCGTCGCACCCTCCACCCAACGACTGGCAAGGGTCTGCAGGTCGGGGTCGATCGAGGCCACCCCGTCCGCATAGCTCGGTAGGTCGGCGCGGTAGTCGGCGATCGCCGACTGCAGTTCGGCGGGCGTCGGCTCACGGTCGACGACACCCAGCCGGTACCGGTCCCCGGTGGAGAAACGGGAGGCGACCCGGATCCCGGACACGGTCGGATCGACGCGTACCGCGAGGTTCGTCGCCAACGGCTCGCCGACGTAGGGAACCCACGCCTCGTCGAAATCGTCGATCGTCACCCGGTAGCGCTGCTCGGCGGCGCCCCGGGGGAGCACGGCGAGTTGCTCCCCGACCGGGCGGAAGTCCGAGGAGGGCATCCATGCCCGCCCGTCGTAACGGGTCAGGGCGACGAACCGCCACCGCCCATTGGGGTCCGCCGGGGAGACGGTGAACATCGTGCGCGCCGGGCTCAGCGAACGCCACTCGTCGAGCCGGGACAGCGGGGAGATCTCCGGGTCGATCGTCGAGGATTCCTTGCGCAGCTCACGAACGTCGAAACGGTCGCTCGCTCCGAACGGTGCACCGACCGCCGCGGGCAGGATGGCGACGAGACCGATCACGGAGGCGACCAGCGCCAGCGCCCCGTTCTCCGCGCCGGCCGCCTGGGAGTGACGCTTCTCCGTGCGGGCGATGAAGGCCAAGCGGAGCAGGACGGCGGAGCAGGCGGTGACCGCGACCATCGACCACAACGGTGCAGGACCCGCCTGCGGGGCGAGCACGGCGATGAGGATGATCAGGGCGATCGGGGGAACGAGGGGCAGCGCGGCGTATCGCCGGGACCAGGCCAACTCGACGGCGATCGCCGCGGTGGCGGTCGCGGCGAGGACGACCGCGCCGACAGAGATCGGTTCCGACGGCGCCGGCCAGCGCACGGCGATCACCCGCCCGAGCCCCCGGGTGAACGAGCCGACCAGGTCGCCGGGGAGATCGCCATGCCGGGAGCGCACGGCGAGAGCCGTCGCCACGACGCACACCGAGAACTGAGCCAGGACGCGCACCCAGATCCGCTGCGCCCGGTCGACGGCAGCGACAGCGGTCGCCAGCAGCGCGCCGCCGACGGCGTACAGCGGGGTGTACAACGCGTCGAAGATCCGTCCGGTGATCGACGCGACGATGGCCACGTTGATCCCCGCCACGGCGACGAGGGCGAGCCGGGTGCGGTCGCGGGTCACGCCGCCCGCTTCCTTCCGTCGTAGGCGAGGACGAAGTCCTCCGCCGAGCGCACGTCGAGGGTCGCCACCGGCAGGGAGCGAAGATCGCGAGGGCGCTGGGCGACGCGGATCAGCATCACGCTCGCCCGGTACAGGCGACTCGTGCAGAAGTAGGGGATCATCGGGGACTGGGCCCCGGTGACGACGATGATCTGGGCTGACAGGCGCGGCGTGGCCAGCAGGCGCTGGGGGAGAACGGCACGCTCGACGGGGACCCGGTTGACCCGGGTGAACAGCTCGAGCAACTCCAGACGGCTGCGCACCGGTGTAGGACGCCCCGTCGAGTCCGGATCGCGGGTCCGCACGAGCACCTCCATCTGGTTCTCCAACCCGGACACGGCCAAGCTCGCGGCGATCTCCACCGCGTCTTCGAACTCGTTGAGCGTCGAGGCGGTGTCGAGCGTCTCGAGCACGATGAAGCGCTCCCGCCGGCGGAGCTCGAGCAAGTCGCGCACGACGAGCCGCCCGGTGCGCGCCGAACTCGCCCAGTGGATCCGGCGGGGATCGTCTCCCTCCACGTAGTCGCGCAGCGTCTGGAACTCGGACAGGGGATCGTCGCTCATCGTCCGCATCGCCAGGTTCTGCATCCGGTCCTCGAAGGACTCCGCGGTGAAGCGCAACGGATGGATCACCGGGTGCACCCACAGTTCGTCGTAGACGGCGTGACTGGTCGAACGCACCGCGAGGGCGAACGGGTCACGCCTCTCCTCGAGCAGCGGCCCGATCTGGTGTACGCCCCGGCGGCGGACGATCGCCCGGTAGGTGACCTGCGCCGGGCGCAGGGCGCGCAGCCCGGGAAGATCGATCGGCACCGCCTGGTCGATCACGGTGTCGATGATCCGCAGAGGTGCGGTGGGGCGCTCGCTGGTGATCGACAGGGTCACCTCGGCCTCCTCGCCGCGCTGAACGAAGCTCTGGGTGAGCCGTCGCTCGAGGAGCAGCGGGGTGGCGATGCGCGGCAGGACGAGAGCCACGGCGCACAACGCCGCACCGGCGATGACGAGCACGAGCAGCTCGCGGTAACCGGTGAGAGCGGTGACGACGAGCAAGCCGAGGACACCGCCGACCACCGCATAACCGGTGGCGGTCAGCCGGAACGACGCTCGCCTCACCGATCCTCGGTGCGCAGCCGGGGCACCGCGACCTGGTCGATGATCGAGGTGAGCACGTCCTGGGCGGTGATCCCGTCCAGCTCGGCGGCCGGGCTGACGGCGATGCGGTGGGCGAGCACCGGGACGAGCAGCGACTTGACGTCGTCGGGGGCGACGAACGGGCGCCCCTCCCCGATGGCCAGCGAGCGGGCGACGGACAGCAAGGTGATCGTCCCCCGGGTGGAGATCCCCAGGCGAAGATCCGGATGGGTACGGGTGCGCATGACGATGTCGGCGACGTACTCGCGCAAGGGCGGCTCGACGGTGACCGCCTTGACTCGCTGGAGCAGCTTGGTCACCTGCTCCTCGCGCAGTACCGCCCCCAGTTCGGGAGTCGCGTCGATGCCGTGGGGCAGACCCATCACCTCGATCTCGGTCTCCCGGTCGGTGTACCCGATCGAGATGCGCATCGCGAACCGGTCGAGCTGGACCTCGGGCAGCGGGTAGGTGCCGTGGAAGTCGAGCGGGTTCTGGGTGGCGACGACCATGAACGGCCGCGGCACGGGGCGGCTCACGCCGTCGGTGGTGACCTGGCGTTCCTCCATCACCTCGAGCAGCGCGGCCTGCGTCTTGGGTGAGGCGCGGTTGATCTCGTCGGCGACGATCACGTTGGAGAACACCGGGCCGGGGCGGAACGTGAACTCGCCTTCTGCCGGCCGGAAGACCGACACGCCGGTGATGTCGCTGGGGAGCAGGTCGGGTGTGAACTGGACCCGCCTGACCGTGCCCCCGATCGACGCCGCCATCGCCTTGGCCAACGACGTCTTGCCCGTCCCGGGGAGGTCCTCGATCAACAGGTGGCCTTCGGCGAGGAAGCAGGCCACTGCGAGGCGGACCACCTCCGGCTTGCCGCGCAGCACCTTGGCGACGTTGTCCTGCAGAGCCCGGAACATCTTGGTGGCGGTCGGCTGGCCGGTCGCCTTCACATCGATCGTCAAAGGAGTCGTCCCTAAGGGGTTGGAGTGGGGGTCGGAGCCGGGGTCGGCGGCGAGGTCACCGGCGGCACGGTCGTCGTGGTCGTCGTGGTCGTCGTGGTCGTGGTCGTGGTCGTCGGCGGCGGCGGTGCGGTTACGGTAATCGACACCGAAGCGGGTGTGCTGACGGCCCCCTGAGGATCCTTCACCGTGTAGCTGAACGTGGCCGGCCCCTCAGCGCTGGGGGTGAACACGATGTTTCCGCCGCTCACGGCCACACTCCCCCCGGTGCCCGGGGTGACCGCGCCGAACGTCAACCGGCCGGCGTCGCAGTAGTCCGGATCGCTGTCGTTGGACAGCAGATCGACGATCGGGATGGACAGGACCTCGTCGCTGCGCACGGTGTATCCGCCATCGGGAGCGGCCACGGGCGGGCGATTGGTGAACGGAGCGACCTCGACCGTGACGGTCCCTGTCGCCCCCGCGTTGCGCCCGTCGGTCACCCAGTAGGTGAACGACATCGTCCCCACGCTGCAGGACAAGAAGCGGGCCTGGTTGGAGGGAGTCCGGCTGACGCTGAACGTGCCACCCGCGAAGTTGGCGAACGAGTCGGTGAGGATCAACGTGTCGCCGTCGGGATCGGAGTCGTTGGCCAGCACGTCGATCTCGAGCGCCGTCCCTTGCACCGCCGTCCTCGAGTCGGCTCCGGCGACCGGTGGTCGGTTCGCCTGGCTGACCGTGACGGTGACCGTCGCCGTCGCACTCACCGCTCCGTCGGAGACCGTGTAGCGGAACGTGTAGGTCCCCGGCGGCACGGCCGCGCCGGCCTTCACCGAGGCGTTCCCGGAGTTGGACACGGAGACGTTCAGCGGGCCGGTCTGGCTGACCGAGTACGTCAGCACGTCGCCGGCATCGGGGTCGGTCGTCAGGTCGGCGAGCTTGATCGTCACGGCTTGCCCGCCGTTCTCGATCGCCATCGATCCGGGGTTGGCGACGGGCGGACGGTTGACGGTGATCGTCGCCGTCGTGCTGCGCGATCCGCCACAGCCGTTGCTCACCTGGTACACGACGCTGTAGACACCGGCTGCTGCCGGGGCCCGATACTCGATGACCCCCCCGCCGACGTAGGTCGCGTCACCCGACAGGATGCGGAAGTCGCCGACGATCGAGGCATCGTTGCGGCCGACGTCCAGCCGCGTCGTCGAGCTACGGGCCACCTCGAACTTGTCCGGCGACAGAGAAGGAGGCACTGCCGGACAGGGCAACACGGTGACACGTACCCGGGCGCTGTCGGTGTTTCCGGCGTCGTCACGCACGACGTAGGTGAAGCTCACGGTACCGCCGGCGTAGCTCGCCCCCGGATCGAAGCGGACCGAGTTGGCCACCCGGCTGACCGTGCCGACGTCCTTGCCGGTCAGCTCGTCGGTCGCCTGGGTGAACGAGTCGAGGGCCAACGCTCCGCCCTCCGGATCGGTGTCGTTGGCCAGCACGCTGATCGTCACCGGCGTCTGGTTGGGTGTCGTCGCGCTGTCCGCCTTGGCCGTCGGCGGGAGGTTGGCCGGCTTGGACACGGTCACCGTCAGCTTCGCCGATGCGCTCAGGCCGTCCGCGTCGGTGATCAGGTAGTTGACGACGAACGTACCGGTGGCCGGCGTCGTGCCGACGCGGATCTTGTTGCCGACCACCGTCGCCGAGATGCTCGCCGGGACCGTGCCGACGATCGACACGGTCAGCGCGGAGATCGGCCCGTCGGGGTCGCTGTCGTTGGCCAGCACGTCGACGGTCTGGCTGTCACCGGCGATGATCGTGGCCAGGTCGTCACGCGCGCTGGGGGGAAGCTTGGCCGGGGGCATGACCTGGACGACGACCGTTCCCGTCGCCTGTGCTGCGGAGGGATCGGCGACGGTGTAGGTGAACGTGGCCAGCCCGCTGAAGCCGTTCGCCGGGGTGTACCGAACCTGGCGACCGACGATCGAGACCGAACCCGATCCGCCACTGGGCTGGGTCACGGCGACCACGTCGAGCACGTCGCCGTCGGGGTCGACATCGTTGGCCAGCACGTTGATCGTCGTCGTCGTGTTGAACGGGGTCGAGACCTGATCGTTCACCGCGACCGGAGGACGGTTGCGGTCCGACCGCGCGGCCACGGTGACGACGATCTGCGCGGTGGACCGTCGCCCGTACTGGTCCTGGATCGCATAGCTCATCGTGTAGGTGTGCGGCTCGGCAGACGGCGGCGTGAAGGTGATCGTGTGGTTCGGGTTGACCACCACGGTGCCGGCGAAGTAGGTCGGGGTCCCAGCCAGATCGAACGGCAGTCCGTCGGGATGGAAGTCGTTCTGCATCACGTCGATCACCACGGGATCGGCGTTCGTCACGGTGAGGATGTCGTCGCGAGCGATCGGTCCCGAGCTCCCCGGGGCGACGACCTGCACGGTGACCTTGCCGACGTCGCTCGCCCCCGAGGGATCCTTGACGGTGTAGGTGAACGTCGCGGTCCCGGTCAGGCCCGCGCCCGGCCGGAACTCGACCGTGCTCGCGGAGACGATGCGCACCGTCCCGATCCCCGCCGGGCTGCCCTTGGCCGGCACGACGGGGGTGACCTCGGTGATCGTCAACGGATCACCGTCGGGATCGGAGTCGTTCGCCGTCAGGTTGATCTGCTTGGCCGACGTCGAGGTGACCACAGCACTGTCGTCCACCGCGATCGGAGGACGGTTGCCGGCCTGGGTAGGGGTGACGATCACCGCGATCGTGCCGTTGACCGGCGGGTTGAAGCCGTCGGTGACCTGATAGGTGAGCTGCACCAGGCCGGCCGGGGCGTTCGTCGCCGCGGCGATCGAGACCTGCTGGTCGGGGAGCACCGTCGCCGTCAGTCCGGACTCCGCCGGCGCGGCGAGGACCTGTACGACGCGCAGGCTGTCACCGTCGGGATCGGAGTCGTTGGCCAGCACGGCGACCTGCGCCGACGTCCCGGCGACGACGGTGACCCGGTCGACCTGCGTTCGTGGCGGCCGGTTCCCCACCGGCGCGGTGACCGTGACGGTTACTGTGCCCTTGGCTGTCCCGCCGTAGTTGTCGGCGATCTCGTACGGGAAGCTGTCCGTTCCGACGTAGCCCGCATCCGAGCGGTAGATGACCTGCCCGCTCTCGTTCAGAGTGGTCGTGCCGTGCGCCGGCTTGAAGACACGGGTGACGACCAGCGGGTCACCTTCGATGTCGGTGTCGTTGGCCAGCACGTCGATCGTCAAATCGACGCCACTGACGACGGTCGCCGCATCGTCGACGGCGATCGGATCGGTGTTCTCGTTCGAGCCGATGATCTGCACCGTGACATGGGTGGACGCGGTCAACCCGCCGGGATCGGTCACCGTGTAGTCGAACTCGGCCTTCTTGCTCGGTTGGTCGGAGGTCGGCTCGAAGAGGATGAACGAGCCGTCGATCACGGTCACCGCTCCCGGGCCGTCGACCGGGCCGGCGGAGACGATCGCCAGCGGGTCTCCGTCGGGGTCGGAGTCGTTGGCCAGCACGTCGAGTTGCTTCTTGCGCCCGACCCGGGTCGTCGCCGTGTCCGGCTTCGGCTCGGGAGGATGGTTGACCCCACTGGGCAGGCCGGGCCGGTCGGGAGGCGTGTCGGTCTCGGCGAGGATCCCCCCCGACGGCACTCCGGGATCATCGTCGACGGTCAGCCCCTGCCCCGTGGCCACCCCGTCGGAGGAGAGCACGACGGTGCGCACGTTGAACTTGTCCAGTTCGGTCAACCGCCCGTGATCGGCGGTGAAGGCACGGTTGGCACCGGGATCGTCGACGAGCAGACCACCCGGGGTCCAATCGGCGGTCATCCGCCGCCCGCTGGCCGCGTCGGTGCGCTCCGCCTGCGTCCATCCCCCGTCGGGCCAGGAACCGATGAACAGGTCGGCTCGCTGGGTCGAGGCGACGAGGACGTTGTCCGCGTTGGCGAACACCTGGGCGCCGGCGAGGTCGGCGAGCGGTTCGGCGAAGGGCAGCTCGGTCAGCCCGCCGCCGCTGGTGATGCACGTCGCGCCCGACGGCTGGACGACGACCACGCAGCTCCCGTTGGACATCGGATCCTGGATCACGGCCGTGCCGGCGAAACCCGGGATGGGGAACGAGGCGCCAGCGCGCGGCCAGCGCACCCGGCCCGACGTCCGGTCGAGGACGACCGGATCGGCGCCGACAGCGCTGAGCACGAGATCGGACCCTGCCTCGGCGAAGCGGAGGTGATCGACCTGACCGGCCGAGACCGTGGCCAGGTCGCCTGTCGCACTGTCGAGCACCCACAGCCGCCCGTCGGCGGTGCCGACCCACTGGTCGAACGGACCGACCGCGACGGGATCGCCGACGACCGGGTTCGGGTCGCCGAGATCCGCCGGAGCGTCCCAGCGAGTGACCTTCTCCCCGACCGGATCGACGACGAACACGGCATCGCCGGCGGCGACGATCGCGGGCCGGTCATCGATCGGCACGGGCCCGGCGATCGCGTCGCTCTGAACGGTCCCGGCGATGCCGTCGACGACGGTGATCTTGCCGTTCGAGCGGTTCTGGAACAGCACCAGGGCGCCCGTGTCGACGACGTCGAGCGCCGCCCCGTCGGTCTCGGTGGGCAGGGCCAAGCTGGCCAGTTGGCCCCCGGTGGCGGCGAGCACGATCTGGCTGTTCGCCTCCCCGGAGAGCCAGAACGTCCCCGGCGTGGCGCGCACGTCGCTGATCGCGTCGCTGTTCAGCGCGGCGACGATCGGAATCCCTCCAGCAGCCGTCGCCCCGACCAAGACGGTGGCCACGAACCGCCGCCGGCGCCCCTCCGCGGGGGGCCGGAAGACCGAGCGGCGGAGCCGTGCGGCCCACTCCCCGATCAGCGCGTTCCGTGCTCCTGCCATCGTCACCGCCTCAACCCGACCGCCAAAGGCTACCCGTGAACGGACGCGCCCTGCTCCCGCCCCGGCCGCGCCGGTCAGCGCCGGGCAGTTCGGCGGAGGTTCGGGTGGAGCACCGTGTACAGGCCGAGGAGCAGGCCGACGAGGATGAACGGGGCGGCGATCGTGTCCGACCCGGTCAGCGCCGGGTACAGCACGAACGCCGAGAGCAGCGCCGTCCACAACCACAAGATGAGGACGCTCCGCCGCTGTCCGTGACCGAGATTCATCAAGCGGTGATGGAGGTGGCCCTTGTCCGCTGTCGCCAGGCCTTGGCGGCGGGTCGCCCGGCGGACGATCGCGAAGACGACGTCGAGGATCGGCACGCCGAGGATGAACAAGGGGATGAACAGCGGGGCAAAGAAGAAGTACGTCTGGCCGGAGTAGCCCTGGGCGGTGTCGGCGCGGCCACCGACGACGCTCGTCGACACGGCGAGCAGCGCGCCGAGGAACAGCGCTCCACAGTCACCCATGAAGATCCGCGCCGGGTTGAAGTTGAACGGGAGGAAGCCGACGCACACCCCGGCCGTGATGATCGCGATCAGCGGGCCGATGTTCGGCTCGAGCAGCAAGTTGAGCTCACCGAGGTGCCAGCTGTAGACGAAGAACGACGTCGCGCCGATGGCGACGATCCCTGCGGCGAGGCCGTCCAGCCCGTCGATCAGGTTGACCGCCTGGCTCATCCCCAGCAGCCAGACGATCGTCACCAACGGGCTCCAGTCGGGGGACAGGACGAACGTGTCGAGGAACGGGACGCGGAAGTAGAACATCGTCACGCCGAAGCCGGCGAGGATCGCTCCGGCCACGACCGTGCCGGTCACCTTGGCCACCGGCGGCAGTTCGACGACGTCGTCGACGAGGCCGACGACGAAGATCACTGCTGCCGCGAGGATCACCCCCCACGGCTCGGAGTTCCCTCGGAACAGCGGGGCGAAGCGGTCCATCGCCCCCGCTGTGGCCATCGCCGCGAGGAATCCGGCGAACATCGCGATCCCCCCCACGTCGGGGGTCGGCACCTCGTGCACCCGGCGCTCGTCGGGCTGGACGAGCCAACCGACGCGGCGCGCGCCGCGGCCGACGAGCGGGGTGAGGGCGAAGGTGACCACCGCGGCGACGGCGCCGACGAGGAGATATCCGGGGAGCCCGTTCATCGCCGTGGGCCGGCGGCGACGCCGGCCTCAGCCCTCGCGTTCGAGAGCCATCAGCTGCTCGACGCGGCGGGCATGGCGGCCACCCTCGAACGGCGTGGCGAGGAACAGCGCGACGATCTCCTCGGCGAGACCGACGCCGACGACGCGCGCCCCGATCGAGAGCACGTTGGCGTCGTTGTGCGCCCGGGCCATGCGCGCCGTGTACAGATCGTTGCACAGCGCGGCGCGCACACCGTGGATCTTGTTCGCCGCGAGCTGCTCCCCCTGGCCGCTGCCGCCGAGGACGATCCCCAGATCAGCATGCCCGTCACGCACCGCCCGACCGACCGCCGCGCACCACTGCGGGTAGTCGGTGGGCTCGGCGCTGTACGTGCCGAGATCGGTCACCTCGTGGCCGTAGCTGGCGAGCAGCCCGGCGAGATGGGCCTTGAGCTCGAAGCCGGCGTGGTCGCCACCGATCGCGATGCGGGACATCGTTGCCAGCCTACGACGCGGCGGCGCCTGCGGGGTCGTCGTCCCCGCGCTCGCCCGGCGGCACGGGTACATTCCGGGCGGTGAGCGTCGACCCGAACACGCCGGTGCTGATCGGGGGCGGGCAGGTGTCCCACCACGCGGCCGGCCTGGACGACGCGCTGAGCCCGATCGAGCTGATCGCCGAGGCGGTCCGCCGCGCCGCGACCGACGCCGGACTGGGCGCGGTGCCCCGCCCCGATGCGCTGCGCGTCGTCGAGCTGCTGTCCTGGCGCTACCGCGACCCGGCTCGCTTCGTCGCCGCCGCCCTGCGCGTCACCCCGCGGGTCACCGGCCTCTCCACCGGGGGCGGGAACACCCCCCAGGCGCTGGTCAACCGCACCGCCGGGGAGATCCGCCGGGGTGAGCTCGAGCTCGCCGTCATCGCCGGGGCGGAAGCGTGGCGAACGCGCCAGCGCGCTCGCCGACAGATCGGCCGTCCCCCGTGGACGAAGATCCCCGAGACGGTCGTGCCCGACGAGGTCCTCGGCGGCCCACTGGAGATGAACCTCCCCGCCGAACAGGAGCAGGGCATCACCTTGCCCATCCAGCTCTACCCGATCTTCGAGACGGCGCTGCGCGCCGCGGCCGGGGAGACGCCCGCCGAGCACCTCGTGCGCATCAGCGAGATGTGGGCGCGCTTGTCCCAGGTTGCGGCGACGAACCCGTACGCCTGGTCACCGGTGGCCCGCGCCGCCGAGGAGATCCGTACGGTGAGCGCGGCGAACCGGATGATCGGGCTCCCCTACCCGAAGGCGATGAACTCGAACAACGATGTCGATCAGGGTGCGGCCGTGCTGATCTGCTCGGCGGCCAAGGCCCGCTCGCTCGGCGTCGCCGAGGACCGATGGATCTTCGTCCATTCCGGCAGCGACTGCCACGAGCACTTCGTCTCCCACCGCCCCGACTTTCTCCGGACCCCGGCGATCGAGCGCGGCGGAGCGGCAGCGCTCACCCTGGCCGGTGTGGGGATCGACGACATCGACCTGATCGACCTGTACTCCTGCTTCCCCTCCGCGGTGCAGTACGGGGCCCGCTCGCTCGGCCTGCCGACCGACGGCTCCCGCCCGTTGACGCTCACCGGCGGCCTGTCGTTCGCCGGGGGACCGTGGAACAACTACGTGACCCACGCGCTGGCGACGATGATCGGCGAGCTGCGCGCCCTGGGCCGCGGGCGCGCCCTGATCTGGGCCAACGGGGGTCACGCGACGAAGCACTCCTTCGGGGTCTACGGCACCGATCCGCCGGCCGAACCGTTCCGCGCGGCGGATCCGCAGGCGGAGATCGACGCCCTGCCCCGGCGCGCCTGCGCCGAACGGGGCGACTCGGCCGGCGGAGCGAGGGTCGAGGCGTACACGGTGATGCACAGCCGCGACGGGATGCCGGCGCGGGCGATCGCGGCCTGCGTGCTCGGCGACGACCGCCGGGCCTGGGCGACGTCCGAGGACCCCGACGTGGCGGCCGCGATGTGCACCGGCGAGTGGGTCGGCCTCCCCGTGGCCGTCGACGGCGACGGCGGCCTGCACCTCGTCTAGGACGTGACAGCCGGCCCGCCTCACACGGCGTCGCCGGCAGCGAGCACGGCGACATCCGGGCAGTGCACCGAGGCGAATGCGTCCACCGCGGGTGTCGGCACGGCGGCGGATTCGGCGACCCGCGCGTCGTCGGCGATCGATCCGGCGAGCGGTGCGTAGGTGCCGGCGGCAGCGTCGACGAGAGCCGTCAACGGAGCCGGGAGAGGCACCGCCACCGCCGGGTCGCCGAGGTCCTGGCCGGTGATCGCCGCGAGCCACGCCGCGGTGAGCTCGGCGGAGTCTCCGGAACTCCCCAACGCGGCGAGCGCCGCCGCCGTTCGCGCGGCGTAGGCGGACCACCGCCGGGAGAACGCGGCGGACTCGGCCGCCGCGTCGGGCGGCAGTCCGGCCGTCGCGGCACGCAGCGCGGCGTCCAGCGCGGGGGCGGCGACGACCTCCAGCCGGCGGGCAGCGGCGGGGTCCGGGTCGAACGCTTCGGCGAGGCCGAACAGGTAGGTGCTGACGACGATCGTCGTGTAGTCGCGACAGAACGGGTCCTCCGCGGCGGGGATCGTCGCCGGTGGATCGGTGACGGCGATCGGGGACGGCACCGATTCCGGGTCACCGGGCGGAGGCACGGCCGGCGCGGGAGCACTCGCCCCGGGGGCGGCGGGCCGGACGGTCGCGGAAGGGGCGGTGGGCACGCCCGTGGTCGGCACGGCGCGAGGAACGGACTCCGGCACAGTAGTCATCGCCGGGGGTCCCGTGTCGACCGCCGGCGAGCCTCCGGCGGCGCGCGTCGGGCTCCCCCCTCCCCCACCACACCCGGCGAGGAACACGGCGGCGGCGCTGAGCAGCAGGCGAGCGGAAGGCACGCCGGCCGAGGGTATTGGCCGATGCCCGGAGCCACCAGCGCGGCGGCGGGCTGTGGCACGGTTCGCGCGAGACTCCCCCTCCGTGTCCCGGCCACGACTGCTGATCGACTGCGACCCCGGCCATGACGACGCGATCGCGCTCGTCGTCGCCCACCACCTGGCCGACGTCGTCGGCGTCACCTCCGTGTCGGGCAACGCTCCGATCGAGGCGACGACACGCAACGCGCAGATCGTCCTCGACCTCCTCGGCAGCGACGCCGAACTGCACCAGGGCGCCCCCCGCCCGCTCGTCGTCGAGCCGTTCCATGCCAGCTACGTGCACGGCGAGAGCGGCCTCGACGGGCCCGAACTACCCGCGCCGTCGCGCCTCCCGGCGAGCATGGACGCCGCGGGCTACATCGTCGACACCTGCCGCGCCGAGGAAGGCGTGTGGATCGTCGCCACCGGACCGCTGACCAACGTCGCCACTGCGCTGCGCCTCGCGCCGGACCTCCCCCGGCGGATCGCGGGGATCTCCGTGATGGGCGGCGGGCGGTTCGGCAACCGCACCGCAGCCGCGGAGTTCAACATCTGGTGCGATCCGCACGCCGCGGCGATCGTCTTCGGCTACGGGGGTCCGCTGATCATGGCCGGCCTGCACCTCACCCACCAGCTGCGCGCCACCCCGTCGCGGATCGACCGGATCCGCCCTCTGCCGGGGAGGTTCGCCCGGCTGATCACCGAGTTGCTCGACTTCTTCTCGGCGATGTACGTCAACCGTCACGACAACATGGACGGAGGCGCGATCCACGACGTGTGCGCCGTGCTCGCCGTGACCAACCCGGAGCTGTTCACCACCAGCCGGCGGCACGTCACGGTGGAGACGGCGAGCGAGTTGACGCGGGGGATGACCTTGATCGACGACCGCGGCCTGATCGAACGCCCGCCGCCGAACACCACCGTGCTGGAGACGATCGACGACGACGCGGCGTTCGGCATGATCGTCGATGCCGTCACGGCCTACGCCCGCTGATCATGTCCCACCCCCCTGGCGACACGCCCACAGCACCCGACACGTTCCTCCGCCAGTACGCGCGCACCAGCCGGCTGACGCTCGGCGAGCCGCGCACCATCACCGTCTCCCCCGACGGCCGGCGGGTCGTCTTCGTCCGCTCGGCTGCACCCGACGACCCGGCCAACGCGCTGTGGGCGCTCGACGCGCTGACCGGCGAGGAACGGTGCGTCGCCGATCCCCGGCGCCTCCTCGCCGGAAGCGGCGACGAGGGTCTCCCGGCTGCCGAGCGTGCCCGACGCGAACGGGTCCGGGAGAGCGCCGGGGGGATCGTCTCCTACGCCACCGATCGCGACATGACGGTGTTCGCCACGGCGCTGGCCGGCCGCCTGTTCGTCGGGGGCCTGCTCAGCGGGCAGGCCCGCGAGCTGCACGTCCCCGGACCGGTGTTCGATCCGCGCCCCGATCCGGCAGCTCGGCGCGTCGCCTACGTCAGCGGCACCGAGCTGCGCGTCACCGAGCTCGACGGATCGAGCCGCCAGCTGGCCGCAGACGACGACCCGGCGGTGTCGTGGGGTGCAGCGGAGTTCGTCGCCGCCGAGGAGATGGGCCGCCAACGCGGTTTTTGGTGGTCACCCGGCGGGGACGCGCTCGCCGCCTGCCGGGTCGACGTGACTCCTGTCGGGGAGTGGTTCATCGCCGACCCCGCCCACCCCGAACGCCCCCCGGTGGCGCACCGCTACCCCGCCGCGGGCACCGCCAACGCCCGCGTCGAGTTGCACGTCGTGAGGCTCGACGGGCGGGCCCCCGTGCGCATCGACTGGGACGCGTCCGCCTACCCGTACCTCGCCCACGTCGCCTGGAGCACGAGCGGGCTGATCCTCGCGGTGCACAGCCGCGACCAGAAGACGCTCGTCGTGCTGCGCGCCGACCCGCACACGGGAGCGACGCGCGAGCTGCACGTGGAACGCGACGAGACGTGGGTCGAGCTCGTCGCCGGGACACCCGCGCTCCTCGCCGACGGCCGCCTCGTCCACGCCGGCGAGCGGGACGGCACGCGGCGCCTGCTCGTCGACGGGACGCCGGTCTCCCCCGCCGGTCTGCAACTCCGTCACGTGATCGCGGCCGACGACACCCGAGTGGTGTTCGCCGCGAACCCTGCCGGGGCCCCGATGACCCAGGGCATCTGGGCCTGGGACGGCCACGGCTGCCGCCCGTTGGCCGACGGCGAGGCGGTGCACAGCGCGGCGGCCGGCGGGCCGACCGTCGTCGTCCGCACCGGATCGCTGACGGCGACCCGCTCCACGACGCGGATCCTCGGCGGCGCGGAGCTGGCGACGAACGCGGCCGAGCCACTCGTGACGCCCGCACCCCTGCTCGGCTACCTCGGCGAGCGCGCCCTGGCGACCGCGGTCCTGTTCCCCACCGGGCACCGGCCCGGTTCACCACTCCCCGTTCTGATGGACCCTTACGGCGGGCCCCACGCCCAGCGCGTCGTCGCCTCCGCGGCGGCGTTCGTCGTGCCCCAGTGGTTCGCCGACCAGGGGTTCGCGGTGGTCGTCGCCGACGGGCGAGGAACCCCGGGGAGGGGCAGCGAATGGGAACGGGCGGTGCACCTCGACCTGGCCAGCGCGGTGCTCGAGGACCAGATCGACGCGTTGCACGCGGCCGCCGCCGAACATCCGGATCTCGACCTGTCCCGGGTCGCGATCCGGGGCTGGAGCTTCGGCGGGTACCTCGCCGCGCTCGCCGTCCTGCGCCGCCCCGACGTGTTCCACGCCGCCGTCGCCGGCGCCCCGGTGACGGAATGGCGGCTGTACGACACGCACTACACCGAGCGCTACCTCGGCAACCCGGGCGACGACGCCGGGCCGTACGAGCGGTGCTCGTTGCTCGCCGACGCCCATCGCTTGTCGCGCCCCCTGCAGCTGATCCACGGGCTCGCCGACGACAACGTCGTCGCCGCGCACACCCTGCTGTTGTCCAGCGCGCTGCTCGCCGCAGGCCGCGCCCACGAGGTCCTCCCCCTGTCCGGGGTGACGCACATGACACCGCAGGAGGTCGTCGCCGAGAACCTCCTCCTCCTCCAGGTCGAGTTCATCCACCGCGCCCTGGCCCGCCAGCCGGCGGAGCGTTGAGCGCCGGCCGGGCGCGCATGGGAGAATCACACCCGATGCTCGAGCTGCGATCGCTGTACCGGGGCGTTGCCGTCCATGCCACCGCCGACGACGAGCACACCGCTGCGCTCGAACTGCTGATCCTCGTCACCCTCGCCGACGGGCGGATCACCGTCGGCGAGCAGGAGGCGCTGGAGAAGATCAGCGACGACTTCGAGTGGGACTCGCCGACCTTCTCCTTCGCCACGGCGTTCGGCACGGCGATGAGCCGGGTGCGCGAGGCTCGCCTCCGGCCGGGCGGGACCGATGAACTGCTCGACTCGATCGACGGCCGGATCGCCAGCCGGGTGCTGCGCGCCGAGCTCGTCGGGGTGTGCGCCGAGATTGCCGACGCCGACATGGTGCGCAGCGCCGGCGAGCAAGACCTCCTCGACCGGGTCAGGACGCGCTTCTCCGGCGACGGTTGAGCGCGGTCGCGTTCAGCCGGCCGTGTGCGCCATGGCGATCCGCTCCCGGCCGGCGAGATCGCGGCGGATCTCGATCCGGGTGTACCCCGACTCGCTGAGCAGGGCGACGAGCGCCGGACCCTGGCGGTCGCCGATCTCCAGCACGAGCGCCCCGCCGGGCCGCAGCCAGTGCGTCGCCTCGGCGACCAAGCTGCGGATGTCGTCGAGGCCGTCACCGCCGGCGAACAGGGCGATCGCCGGTTCCCAGTCGCGCACCGAGTCGTCCAGCTGCGGATCACCGAGGGCGACGTACGGCGGGTTGCTGACGACGACGTCCAACCGGCCACGCAGCTCGCCGGGAAGCGCCTCGAACCACGAACCGGCGCCGATGTGCACGTTCGCCCCCCGGCGCCCGAGGCCGGCCAGGTTGGCCCGGGCGACGTCGAGCGCGTCCGCGGACACGTCGGTGAGCCACACGGTGACGCCGTCCAGAGGAAGCTCGGCGGCCAACGACAAGCCGATCGCGCCGGACCCGGTGCCCAGGTCGGCGACGACGATCGGCAGTTCCATCGCCCAGGCGAGCTCGATCGCAGCACCGGCGACGAGCTCGGTCTCCGGGCGGGGGATCAACACCCGGCGATCGACGAGCAGGTCCAGCCGGCGGAACGACCAGTTCCCGAGCACGTACTGCAGCGGTTCTCCGGCCAGGCGGCGAGCGACCCTCGCGTCGAGCCGGGCGACAGCCCGCGCCGGCACCTCCTCGTCCAGGAGGTCGAGCCAGTGCCCGCCGCGCCCACCGGAGACCTCCTCGCAGATCCAGCGGGCGGCGGGCGCGTCCCCCCCGAGCCGATCGGAGGTCTCGGACCACAGCTCTCGCCAACGCATCGCGGCCCTGCCCGTCAGGTGCTGCTCGCGCCGGCGAGTTGGCGGGCCCGTTCGTCGTTGGCCAAGGCATCGACGACCTCGTCGAGATCACCGGCGAGCACATCGGAGAGCCGGTAGATGGTGAACCCGATGCGGTGATCGGTGAGCCGGTTCTCCTTGAAGTTGTAGGTGCGGATCTTCTCCCCCCGGCCACCGCCACCGACCTGCGCCTTGCGCTCGGCGGAGGCCTGCGCGTCGAGCTCGTCCTGCTGCAGCTTGACCAGCCGGGAACGAAGCACCAACATCGCCTTGGCTCGGTTCTGCAGCTGGCTGCGCTCGTCCTGCATCGCCACCGTGACCCCGGTCGGCTTGTGCGTGATGCGCACCGCCGAATCGGTGGTGTTCACTCCCTGGCCGCCGGGACCGGAGGATCGGTAGATGTCGATCTGGAGGTCGTTCGGATCGATCTCCAGCTCGAGCTCCTCCGCCTCGGGCAGGACGAGGACCGTCGCCGAGGACGTGTGGATCCGTCCTTGGCTCTCGGTCACCGGGACGCGCTGGACTCGGTGCGGACCACCTTCGAACTTCAGTCGCCGCCAGGCATCGTCGCCGCGCACGACGAAGGTGACCTGGTTCACCCCACCGAGATCGCTCGGATCAGCGGAGAGCTCCTCCACGCTCCACCCACGCCGAGCCGCGTAGGAGCGGTACATCTCGTACAGGTCGCGAGCGAACAGGTTCGCCTCCTCCCCGCCTTCGGCCCCGCGGATCTCGACGATCACGGCCTTGCCGTCGTTCGGGTCGCGGGGCACGAGCAACGACTTGAGCTCCTCATCGAGGCGCGCTGCTTGGGCTTCTGCGCCGCTCAGTTCGGCGCGCAGCAGTTCCCGTTCCTCCGCGTCGGCGGTCTCGGCGAGCAACTCGCGCGCCGTCGCCGCGTCGTCCAAGGCGGCGCGATAGGCGCGGTACGCCTCGACCACCGGTCCGAGCTCCTTGTACCGGCGGGTGGCAGCGCGCAGCTTGGCCTGGTCGCCGATCACCGCCGGGTCGGCGAGGTCCGCCTCGATCGCCGCCAGCTCGTCTTCCAGACCGGCGAGGCGTTCGAGCACGGCGCGAGGCTACCGACGGCTCACACGGGACGGTCGAGACCGACGACGACACCGGGCACCCGCAGGCGGGCGTTCAGGGCGGCGGTCACCGCGGAGACGTCCCGGTGGGGGACGGCGAGCACCAGGGACGCGTCTGGATCACCGAGCGCGGCGCGCGCGTCGGCGGCGAAGGGGACGAGATCGAGATCGATCCCCACCGAGCAGACGACGACCAGCGGGCGGCCGTCCGCGCTCCGTCCCGCAGCGACGCAGGGCACCGCGTCCTTGATGTTCGGGCGAGGGACCGGCGGATCGGCGACGGCCAGCTCGGCCGCCCCGGCGAGGCCCGGATCGGCGAGCAGCCGGGCGCGCAGCAGTCGCTCCCCGGCGAGCCGGTTGAGCGGGTGGGGGGACGCGCCCGGACTGCGGTGGCGGTGGACCTCGGCGACGATCCGAGCCAGCGGCTCAGCCGGAGGGACGTCGCCGTGGATCAGCAGGAACGCTTCCCGGTCGTGGGCCCCGACGCCGACCTCCAGACGATCGGCACCGCTCACCGGATCGGTCGTCGCCCGGCACACCTCGAGCCCGTCCACCTCACCGCTGAGCACGCCGTGCTCGCGCACCACCGTCGCCCCCGCGGCCTCGATCAGACCGACGAACCGTTCGTGCGCCACGGGCGGCGCCGCGGGGGCGGTGTACGGCTCACCGAGCGCGGGGAGCAGGCTCCGCTCCTCGGCGTACCACACCACCGGGGCCGGTTCGGCGAAGAGCGCGGCCCGCCGGGCGAGCACCCCCGTCGCGCTCGCCGCGATCAGCTGGACGTCCACCGCGCCGTGCTGGCGGGCCCAGGCGAGGGCGGGGCCGAGGGCACGCCCGGGGTGGTCCTCGGCGAGCACCCAGGCGACCCCGTCACGGACCAGCGCGGCGCCACCGGGCCACACCCCGGGCTCGATCCGCGCCTCCCCGGCGTGGTCGCGCACGAGCGCGGCGAGCTTCAGGGCGAGCAGGCGGCTACGGCGGGCGGGGTCGGTGCTCGGGGTGCTGGACACGCCGCCCAGCCTGCCAGCTGCTCGGCGATCGGCGACCGGCCGACCCAGCCCAGGATGCAGCGATCGGCCGACGGCTCCGGCGGTCAGCCGAACCAGCCGACGACGTCGGCGATCAGTTCCGTCTGCCCGAAGGCGTTGGCGAAGTTCACCGCCCCGTCGCCCCCGAGCTTGACGATCACCAGGTTGGCCACGGTCAGCCCGGCGGTGTAGTTCAACGAGGAGGCGGTCGGCATCGCCTCCCCCGAGGGCCACACGGTGAGGAAGCTCTGCGCGCTCGGCTGGTCGATCGTCACGTTGAGGACGACCCCGGTCGCCCCACCGGCAGGCACCCCTGCCTGGCCGGCGACCGGCAGGGTCATCGTCCGGTTCGTCACCTTGCCGCCGGCACCGATCCCGTTGCGCGTGTCCAAGATGCGCGCCGGGCTGAGCGCGTGGTGCTGACCGAGAGCGCTCGCCGAGAAGCATCCGACCACGTCGGCGATCACGTCCACCGAGCCGAACGCGTTGTACAGGCTGACCATCCCCCCAGCACCGACCTTGGCGATGACCAGGTTCGGTACGGTCTGCCCGGGGACGTAGTTGAGACTGGAAGCGACGGGGAACGTGTCACCTGCCGGCCACACGGTCAGGTAGCTCTCCGCCGTCGGCTGGTCGACGGTGACGTTGAGCACGACCGCGTCGACGCCGTCCGCGGGGACGCCCGATCCGGGCACTCCGGTGACGCGCACATCGAGCGTCGCGTCCTGCCCGAGACGCGCCCGGGGCGCGCCGATCCCGTTGCGCGTGTCGAGCAGCCGGTAGGGGCTGAGGGGGAGGAGCCGGTCGTTGGCCGAGTCGCGGAAGTAGCCGACGATGTCGGCGATCGCGTGGACCTCGCCGGACTCGTTCCACACGTTGACCTTGCCGCCGCTGCCCGGCTTGATCACCACCAGGTTGGGGACGGTCACGCCGGGCTTCCAGTTCAGGCTGGAGGCCACGGGGCGGGATTCGCCCTTGGGCCAGATCGTGAAGTAGCTGGCCGCGGTGGCACCGGTGGCGGTCACGTTCATCGCCACCGCGGTGACCCCGCTGGCCGGCACACCGCCGATCCCCCGCGCCTGGATCTCGACGGTGGTCCCCGCCCCGAGAGGGACGCGCCGGCCCCCGATGTTGTTGCGCGTGTCGAGGACGCGCAACGGGTTGAGCGGGACGTAGTCGCCGGCCAGGTTCGGCGCCGGGGGGGACTCGGGGAGCTCGGGGCCCGGACCGCTGCGGAACAGGTCGAGACCGGGGTAGGGCGCCCCGAGGATCGTCGCCGGATCGCCCCCCAGCCAGGTGCGCAGCACGCTCGCATACATCTCGCGGAAGTCGACCGTCGCGCTGAGCTGGTCCCAGCGGGCCTTGTTGGCCAACGACGGGTACGCCCCGTGCAGTCCGCCGGCGACCTGTGAACCGATGAGGAAGGCGACCGACGCGGTGCCGTGGTCGGTCCCTCCGGAAGCGTTCGCCCACGGAGTCCTCCCGAACTCGGAGATGACCATCACCGTCACCCGGGAGCGGTAGGCGTCGTCGAGGTTGGTGAACAGCGCGCGCAACCCGTCGTCGAGGTCGGCCATCCGTGCGGGATGCATGCCGGCCTGGTTGCTGTGGCTGTCGAAGTCGCCCCACCCCATGTCGAGGATGCGCAAGCCGAGGTTGGCGTTGATCAGGCGCGCCGCAAGGACCATCTTCGCCGCGATCTTGGAGCTGGGCAGGGGCTGGCCGAACAACGGATCGACGGTCCGGGCCACGGTCAACTGGCTCGCTTCGACCTGGGCGATCGCGTCATGCCAGGGCCCACGCCCGGCGCCCGCCGCAGAGAACTGGCGGATCGCCTCGTACAGGCGCATGTCCTGCGCCGTGGCCCGGGTACCGAAACCGCCACCGGACTCGGGTATCCCTGTCGCCCGGCGGACGTTGCCGATCAGGTGCAGGGGCACGCTCGTCCCGATCGTCGCGGCGCGGAACGCGTCGTCGGCGGGGAATCCGTCCAACCAGCGGCCCAGCCACCCGCTCGTCGGTGTCCCCCCGGTCGCGCTGCCATGCATCCAGATCCCCATCGAGGAGAAGTGGGACAGGTTCGGGTTGGCGTAACCCACGCCTTGGACGACGGCCACCTGCCCGTCGTCGTAGAGCTGCTTGAGGAAACGCAAGTTGGGGTGGAACCCGTACGAGCCGTCGATCGCCAAGACCTGCCCGGGGGCGACGGCCAACCCGCCGCGGTAGGCGTGGTAGCTGCCGTTGGTGTAGGGAACGAGGGTGTTCAGCCCGTCGTTGCCGCCGTACATGACGACGACGACGAGCACGCCATCGTGAGGGCCGATCGGTGGTGCGGCCCACGCCTCGCGCAACTCGGCCGGAACGAGGGCGGGGACGAGGGCGGCGTCCGCGGCGGAGAGAACCGCTCCCCCGCCGAGTCCGACGGCGACGGCCTGCAGGAACCGGCGGCGGCTGAGGCCCGCGGGGTCCACGTCGGGCACCGACAACCGGGACAGCGCGGCGGCCGTGGACAGATCGTCGGCGGCGCTCATGCCATGCTCATCTCGGGGCTGAGCAGCAGCAGGGCCGTCATGTTCGGCTTCTCGTCCCATCTCTCCCGCGATGCTCGCTGGGCATGCAACCAGTTGGCGATCGCCGAGCGGGTGATCGCCGACAGCGGCAGGGCGAACGTCGCCGCTCCGCGATCGATCGCCGCGTCGATGCTCAGCGAGTCGAGGTCCGCCCACCAACCGCGCTGGCCGAGGAGCCACCCGCAACGGGCGGCGAACTCGGCGCGCCCGGCGAACGCGCTGCTGTTCACCCAGTAGCCGTTCGGGCGCCAACCGGAGACGTTCGGTGGGTTGAACGGCTGCTGGCCCATCGCCTCGAAGTACCATTCCGGGTGAGCTTCGCCGACCGGCAGGCCGCTGTGGTGGAGGATCGCCACGACCCACTCGATCGGCGAGCGGACGAGGCCGCGGCGAGCCGTCTCGCTGCGGAACTCGGGGTGGTTGAACAGGGCACGCAGGGCGCCGGTGACGTTCAGGCCGGAGGCCACGAACGCGCTCGCCACGGCGTCGACAACCGCCGGGGCCGGGTCCGGGTACGCGAAGAACTCCCACAGCTTGCGGGCGATGAAGCCGGCGACGACCGGGCGCTTGGCGGGGTTGGTGAGGATCTCGCTGATCACGTCCGGACCGTCGAAGTTGCGCGTCACGCCGAACAGGGTCTTGTCCCCGCCGTCGTGCAACTCGGGACGGAACAGGTACACGGGCACGTTCCACGCCGGGGTCGTGTGACCCGTCCAGGCCCGGGCCGCGCTGACCACGTCGGCCTCGGTGTAGTTGCCGACGCCGAGCAGGAACAGCTCCATCAGTTCCCGGGCGAAGTTCTGGTTCGGGGAAGCGGCGACGTTGTCCGAGTTGTCCAGGTACCAGAGCATCGCCGGCTCGACCGCCATCCGCTGGGCGAGAGTGGAGAAGTCGCCGGTAGCCAGCGAGCGGTACAAGCGGTGCTGGGAGAGGATCGCAGGGATGTTGTAGACCTTGTCGAACGACGTGGTGAAGTGGCCGTGCCAGAACAGCGTCATCTTCTCCACGATCGGCGTGGGCGTCGTCGCGCAGCGGTTCAACCACCAGTGGACAAGGTCGACCCAGCGGTAGTAGCCCTGATTCTGGTCCCACGCGAGCATGCTCGGCGGGAGGTTCTCCGCGGGGTTGGCGGATACGTCGAGCACGGCCTCCACCGCGGCGGGCCAGTCCAGCGCGCTGAGCTGGTCGACACGCCCGGGAGCAGCGACGAACCCGCTGCGCCGCAACAGATGAGCGATCTCGTCAGGGCTGCTCGGCATCCGCCTACCTTCCTCGCCCGCCGACGCCCACCGTCTG
This sequence comes from uncultured Ilumatobacteraceae bacterium, assembly GCA_964592165.1. Lineage (GTDB taxonomy): Bacteria > Actinomycetota > Acidimicrobiia > Acidimicrobiales > Ilumatobacteraceae > JAWKHV01. The sequence goes on from CAZQEJ010000009.1 coordinate 29,398, forward strand.
CGACGCGCTTCCCGCTGCGCGGCACCTTAACACATTTCGTAATGGAACTGCAATATACGACGGATGGGGTCCGGAAACGGTCATGACCCCCGGCCAAAGCCGGGGGTCATGACCATGAGGGACGGGAGTGGGCCGTGGCCCGTGTCCGGGGCTACTTACCCTTGCGCGTGCCGTAGCGCTTGTTGAAGCGCTCCACCCGGCCACCGGTGTCGACCAGCTTCTGCTTGCCGGTGAAGAACGGGTGGCACTCGTTGCACAACTCGAGGTGCAGCTCCCCGCCCTTGGTCGAGTGCGTCGTGAACGTGTTCCCGCAGGTGCACTTGACGAGCACGTCGACGTACTGGGGGTGGATATCGGTCTTCATCGTGTTCACTCCTGGGAACCGGGTCGCCGAAGTGTACCGGCGCGCAGCGCGCGGCCATCGGCCGGCGGGGTGGCGCCGCTCAGATCGTCGGTTGCTTGCCGATCTCGGCGAGGAACTCCTCGTTCGTGCGGAACGTGCGCAACCGGTCCTGGAGGAGCTCCAGGCCAGGGGCCGCGCCACCTTCGGCGGCGAGCCCGGAGAGCACCCGGCGCAGCTTCCACACGCCCTGAAGTTGCTTGCGGTCGAAGAGCAGCTCCTCGTGGCGGGTGCTCGACGCGTCGACGTCGATCGCGGGGAAGATCCGCCTCTCGGCGAGGCGGCGGTCGAGGCGCAGCTCCATGTTCCCCGTGCCCTTGAACTCCTCGAAGATCGCCTCGTCCATCCGGCTGTTCGTCTCCACCAAGGCCGTGGCCAGGATCGTCAACGAGCCTCCCTCTTCTACGTTGCGCGCCGCGCCGAAGAACTTCTTCGGCGGGTACAGCGCGCCCGCGTCGATCCCCCCGGACATGATCCGCCCGGTGGCCGGCGCGGCGAGGTTGTAGGCCCGCGCCAGACGGGTGATCCCGTCGAGGATGACGACGACGTCCCGGCCTTCTTCGACCATCCGCTTGGCCCTCTCGATGGCCAGCTCCGCGATGTGGGTGTGCTCCTCGCTCGGCCGGTCGAACGTCGAGGCGATCACCTCACCCTTGATCGTCCGGCGCATGTCGGTGACCTCTTCCGGCCGCTCGTCGATGAGCAGGACGATCAGGGTGACCTCAGGGTTGTTCCGCTCGATGGCCGTGGCGATCGTCTTCATGATCGTCGTCTTGCCCGCCTTCGGGGGGGAGACGATCAGGCCGCGCTGACCCTTGCCGATCGGGGCGACGAGGTCGATGATCCGAGCCGTCATGTTCGTCAGGTCGTAGGGGCTCTCCAGGCGGAGCCGCTCGTCGGGGAACAGCGGGGTCAGGTCCTCGAAGCGCGGCCGCTGGCGGGAGGTCCCCGGGTCTTTGCCGTTCACCGTGGAGATGTCCAGCATCGCTGGGTTCTTCTCATTGCGGCCCGCGGGGCGGACGGAGCCGGCGACGAGGTCACCGCGGCGTAGCCCGTACTGGCGGACGAGCTTGACCGGGACGTACGCGTCCTCCCGGCTCGGCAAGTAGCCGCTGACGCGCAAGAAGCCGTAGCCCTCGTCACGCAGGTCGAGCAGCCCGCTGACCTGGACCACCTCACCGTTCGCCGCCTCGTCTGTGTTGCGTGGTTCGTGACGCGCTCCGGGCGGCGGAGAGGGCTGCCCGGGGGTCCCGTTGGCCGGCTGGTCGGCAGTGCGCTCCTCGCCGTCACGGGGGCGGCTGCGGCGGCGGCGGCGGCGCTTGCGGGTCGTGTCCGCATCGCCGGTGGTACCGGTGTCGTCGGTGTCCCCGTCGGCATCGAGCACCGCTCCGGCCTCAATCGGCTCACCGTCGCCGATCAGGGCCAGCTCCCACTCGGCGAGCGGCTCCCCGTCGGCCCCGACCGGGGTGGCCAGAGCCGGCACACGATCGGCCCCGTGCTCGCTCGGCGCGGCGGTGACCGCGGCGGGCTCTGCCTCGGCCGCCGGCTCGACCTGGGCGACGACGGGTACCGTCTCGGCCTCCACCGTTGCGGACGCCACCGAGGCGGGATCGAACAGGGCGGCAGGGCCGGGCCCGGCCGGACCGGGATCCTCCGCGGCCGGCGTGACGGGTTCGCTCGGTGGAGCAGCGACGAGGTGCCCCGTCTGCTCGAGGATCTTGGTGATCAGGTCGGCCTTCTTTGCGCGGGTCACCGACTTGATCCCGAGTGCCTGGGCGATGGTGACGAGTTGCTCGCGGTCCTTGCCTTCGAGGACCGAGCGTTCCAGCGTCTCCGCGCTCACGGATACCTACTTTCCCCACGGGAGGATGCTGGGCGGCAGGGGCGGTTCACCGGGGGCGACTCGGCGCCGGACGCGCCGCCGCGACCCCACCACCAGCGACAATGGCTGATCGACCGCCCGGGCCCCGGCCCGATGCCGGGTGTCTCCGTGTGACGGCCGCTCGGGGATCCGAGCGGGCCAAACCCTAGCGATCAGCCTCGTGACCTGCAACGTGATCGGGGTTGCTGGGCCCTGCTCGCTACGCTCGGACCATGCCCCCCGCCGAGGAACCCGACGTGGCGACCCGGCGGCCGCCCGCGGCCTTCGGGAACCGGGCACGGCCTTCGGGCGTCGGTACCGGTGTGTTGGCCGTGATGACCACGATCGAATCCCGTGAGCCGCGGGCCGAGGACGTGTTCAGCGCCGCGGTCACCGCCCATCACCGCCGCTTGGCCGGCTTCGCCTACCTCCTGTGCGGGAATCGGTCCGTCGCCGAGGACCTCGTCGCCGAGGCCTACGCCCGGGTCTGGCCGAAGTACAACGCGGGCAAGGTCGACGACCTCGGCGCGTACCTCCGCCGGGTCGTGGCCAACCTCGCCGCGGGGAGGTTGCGCCGCCAACGTCTGGAACGTCGCGAGGTCGAGCGGCGCACCGTCGACTGGCGGATCTCCACGGACCGCGACGCACCGGGGATCGAAGGCGAGGTCGAGGAGCACGACCGGTTGTGGGCGGCGATCTGGCGCCTGCCCGTCGACCAGCGCGCGGTGATCGTGTTGCGCCACGTCGAGGATCGATCGGAGGAAGAGACCGCGGCGATCCTCGGGATCCGTCCCGGGACGGTCAAGTCCCGCCTGGCGCGAGGCCTGGGCACGTTGCGCGCTGATCTCGGCGAGCCCGGGGATTCCGGCGAGCAGGACGCGACGTGAACCTCGAGGGCCGGATCCACGACACCGGCGAGCACTTCTTGGGCCGGTTCGAGCCCGACGAGGACCTCCCCGCGCGGATCTCGGCGCGGGTCGTCGCCGACACGCGCCGGCGCCGCCAGCGGGCGTCGTTCGGGCTCGGCGCAGGCGTTGTCGCCGTCCTCGGTGGACTGATCACGCTCAACTTGGCACGCCCGTCGGGCGCACCCCCACTGTCCGCGGGGCGCGCCCCGGGCGGGTCCCGGACCTCGCCGAGCGGCCCGACGCTGGTCAGCTCTCCGGCGACGGCGCCTGCGGCTCCGGCCCCGGCGACGACTCTCGTCCAGATCGCCTCGACGACGGCGGCGCACGCCGCCGGTCCCGACCCGATCGCCGACCCGGTGGTGTCGCCCACCGAGGAGGTGCAGCCCGAGCTCACAGCCGGGCCGGGCGCGCCGCTGCTGTACACGTCCGCTCCCGTGGGGGACAGCGCGGCGACGATCGATCCGCTGACCGGGACGGTGCTCGGCCGGGAAGCGGCGCCCCGCGCCGCGGCGCCGAGTGGTCCGTTCCCCGTCGCCGGTTACGTCTACTCCTTCGGTGACGAGCCGATCGACACGTGCGGTCAGCGCGTGCTGCGGATCGTCGCGGACGGCGGCGAGCCCGCGCCGCGGGGGTTGCCCGATTCCGGCGCCCAGTTGGCGGTCGACCTCGCCGGGGATGTGGGTGTGCTACTCAGCTCGCCGTGTACACCCGGGGGCAGCTTCGCCGTGCTCGTCTTCGATCCACGCGATCCGGCCGCGGTTCCTCGCCGGTTGGCCACGGTGGACGGTGCCGAGATGCCCGCCTTCGTCGACGTCTCTGCCGATGGGTCGATCGTCGTCCTCATCACCTCCCGCGGTGCGACCGCCTTCGACCTGACCGAAGGGACCACGTCCGATCCACTCCCCAGCGGGTGCGTGTCCCCGGTGATCGACGCCGAGCACGGGTGGTTCGCCCGCGACCGGATCGGCGTCAGCCTCGCCGAGTGCGACGACGTGGTCACGGTCTTGTCCGGGGAGCCCGGGGCGATGAACGCTCTCACCCGCCTGCCGGAGTGCAGCGGTTCGGCGATCCTCGCCCTCGACGAGAGCATGCGCAGCGACCCGTCGAACGGATGGTTTGCCGTCGCCGACGTCGATCACCACCTGGCGTGGGTCGTCGGCGATTCGACGGTGTTCGGTCCGTGGGAGGTCGGCGACTGGATCCGGTTCGCCCAAGGCACCTGACCGTGAGCCGGGCTCAGCGCCGGGCGACGGATTCGACGTAGCGCTCCACCGTGGCCAGATCGTTGACCAGCGTGGCCGTGCGTTCCGGCCGCTCGAACAGGTCGGCGAGGTGCGCCGGCAACGCCGGACGGATCCCGGTCGCCTGCTCGACCGCATCGGGGAACTTCGCCGGATGGGCCGTGGCCAGGGCGACGGTCGCCACGCCGGGGATGCGCTGGGCCCGCCCAGCGGCGACACCGACGGCGGAGTGAGGGTCGAGGAGCATCCCGCTGTCCCGGTACACCTCGCCGATCGTCGCCAGCGTCGCCGCGTCATCGAAGCGCGCCCCGCGGAACACCGCGAGCGCGCCGGTCCGCTGGTCGGGTTCCACGTCGAGCCGGCCGCTCGTCCGGAAGCGGTGGAGCTGCTCGGCGGTGAGCCCCCCGTCGCGCCCGTTGAGCTCGAAGAGCAGCCGTTCGAAGTTGGAGGAGACCTGGATGTCCATCGACGGGCTGAGCGTGGGCACGACCGGCCGCGCCGTCATCGAGCCGGTCTCCAGCAAGCGGGTGAGGATGTCGTTCGAGTTCGACCCGATGATCAACCGCTCGACGGGGACCCCGAGCTCGCCGGCGATCCACCCGGCGAGGACGTTGCCGAAGTTGCCGGTCGGCACGGCGAAGGCGAGCGGCTGCCCGCCGAGGGCGTCGCTCGCCCAGACGTAGTACACGACCTGGGAGAGGACGCGCGCCCAGTTGATCGAGTTCACCGCGGAGAGGCGCATCCGCTCCCGGAACGGGGCGTCGTTGAACATCGCCTTGACGAGGTCCTGGCAGTCGTCGAACGTCCCCTCGACGGCGACGGCGTGCACGTTCGGGGCGTCGACGGTGGTCATCTGCCGGCGCTGGACCTCACTCACCCGCCCGCGGGGGTAGAGGATGACGATGTCCACGTTGGCGCAGTGGCGCACCCCGTCGATCGCCGCCGAACCGGTGTCCCCGCTCGTCGCCCCGACGATCGTCAACCGCTCGCCACGGGCGCGCAGGACATGGTCGAACAACCGCCCGACGAGCTGCAGGGCGACGTCCTTGAACGCCAGTGTCGGGCCGTGGAACAGCTCGAGCACCCACTCCTGCGGCCCGATCTGGACGAGGGGGGCCGTCGCCGGGTGGCGGAACGTGGCGTACGCCTCGCGGCACATCTCCGCCAGCGCGGCGGCGTCGATCTCGCCGCCGAGGAACGGCGCGATCACCGACGTGGCGACGGCGGCATAGTCGCCACCCGCCGGCCGGGAGGCGAGCTGTGGCCACCGGTCGGGGACGTACAGCCCGCCGTCGGGAGCCAGACCGGCGAGGAGCGTGTCGGCGAAGCCGAGGGCCGGCGCCGCGCCGCGGGTGGAGACGTAGCGGATCATCGCCCGATCACCCGCAGCAGGCTGCCGACCTGCTTGACGACGTCCAGGTCGCGCAGCTCGCGCAGCGTCGACTGGACCGCCGACTCCTTGGCTTGGTGGGTGATGAACACCAGGCGGGCGTCGTCGCTGCGGCCCTCCTGCTCGGCGGCGCGGATGCTCACGTCGTGACGGGCGAACACCCCGGTCACCTGGTGGAGCACGCCGGAACGGTCGGCAACGTCGAGGCTGAGCAGGTACTCGGCACTCGTCTCGTCGATCGGCCGCAGCCGCGCCTTGGCCAGCCGCCCGATCGAGGCGTGCGTGCCGGCGGCCCGATTGGCTGCGGCGTCGATCACGTCCCCGAGCACTGCCGAGGCGGTCGGCGCACCGCCCGCGCCGCGCCCATAGAACATCAGCGACCCCGCCGATTCCCCCTCGACGAACACCGCGTTGAACGACTCGCGCACACTGGCCAGGGGGTGGGCGTGGGGGACCATCGCCGGGTGGACGCGCACCCCGACCTCCCCTGTCACGCTGTCCTGCTCGCAGATCGCGAGCAGCTTGACGACGTAGCCGAGCCGGTGGGCGACGGCGATGTCCGCGGCGGTCACCCCGGAGATCCCCTCGTGGTACACGTCGCCGGCGACGACCTTGGCCCCGAAGGCGATCGTGGCGATGATCGCCGCCTTGGCCCCGGCGTCATACCCCTCGACGTCCGCCGTCGGGTCCCGCTCGGCAAAGCCGAGCCGTTGGGCCTCTGTGAGCGCGGTCGCGTAGTCCGCGCCCTCCTCGCTCATCTTCGTCAGGATGAAGTTCGTCGTTCCGTTGACGATGCCCATCACCCGGCGGATCGGCTCGCCACGCAGCGACTCGCGCAGCGGGCGGATGAGCGGGATCCCCCCGGCGACGGCGGCCTCGAAGAGCAGATCGACGCCGGCCTCGTCGGCGGCGCGGTACAGCTCGTCGCCGACGTTGGCGAGCAACTCCTTGTTCCCGGTGACGACCGGCTTGCCGGCGCCGAGCGCGGCGAGGATCAGCTCCCGGGCCGGTTCGATGCCCCCGATCAGTTCGACGACGACGTCCACGTCGGGGTCGGCGACCACCCCGTGAGCGTCGCGGGTGAGCACCCCGGCAGGCAGGACGACATCGCGGTCGCGCGACAGGTTGCGCACGGCGACCCGGGTCACCTCCAGGGCGAGCCCGGTACGGGCGGCGATCGCCGGGGCCTGCCGTTCGACGAGCTGGACGAAGGCGGCGCCGACGTTGCCGCAACCGAGCAGGCCGATCCTCACGGGGGTGGTGCGCTGGTCGGTCATCGGTGTCCTCCGGGGTGGGTGTGGCGATGGGTGCGCAGGGCTTCGATCACGGCCTCGAAGCGCGCCTTTTCGAGCACCGCTCCCTCTCGCCGGACGGCGGACGGGTCGACCTGCAGCACCCGGTCGAGCTTGGCCCACGAGTCGCGCCGTTGCGGGTCCCACGCGCCACTACCGACGAAGACGTCGTGGTCGCCATGGTTGGCTCCCTTCGTCGTCAGGGCGACGGCGGCGAGCAGCGGGCCGCGCCGGCCGATGACGACGACGGGCCGGTCCTTGCCCTCGGC
>CAZQEJ010000009.1:36858-42439 GCA_964592165.1 uncultured Ilumatobacteraceae bacterium
ACGACCGGTGGGCGGAGCACCTTGTTGTAGTTGGATCCCATCGAATGACCGTAGGCCCCGGTCACCGGGGTGGCGAGGAGGTCGCCTTCGGCCAGTCCGGCGGGGAGGGCAGCGTCGAACACGAGCACGTCACCGCTCTCGCAGTGCTTGCCGACCAGGCGGGCGCGCCCTGCCCGTTCGTCGGTGACCCGCCCGGGGTCGAACGCTTCGTAGCCGCTGCCGTAGAGCACGGGGCGCGGGTTGTCGCTCATCCCCCCGTCGACGGCGACGTAGCGGCGCAGGCCGGGGATGTCCTTGATCGTGCCCACCGTGTACACGGTGATCGCCGCCGCGGCGACGATCGACCGTCCCGGCTCGACGCTGACCGCGGCGCGCACCCCGGCCGCGGCGCACGCCTCGAGGAGGACCTTGCCCCACTGGGCGATCGTCGGCGCTTCCTCCCCGGCGACGTAGGCGACGCCGAGGCCACCGCCGAGGGTCAGCTCGGGCAGGCCGTAGGGGTTGGCGAACGCGGCCATCACCTCCGCGGCCCGGGCGAAGCTGTCCACGGCGAACACGTTCGAACCGATGTGGCAGTGCAAGCCGACGAGATCGACCGCGGGGGACCCCAACGCCCGCTCGACCGCCCGCGCCGCGTCGCCGTTGGCCAGGTTGAAGCCGAACTTCGAGTCGTCCTGGCCGGTGGCGATGTACTCGTGGGTGTGGGCGTGGACGCCGGGGGTGATCCGCAGCTGGATCCGCGGCCGGGGCAGGCCGGCGGCGACGAGGGCCTCGATCCGGTCGAGCTCGCTGAAGCTGTCGACGTTGATCTGGCGGACCCTGGCGACGAGCGCCTGGCGGAGTTCGTCGACGCTCTTGTTGTTGCCGTGGAACACACATCGCTCGGCGGGGACCCCCGCGGCGAGGGCTACGTGCAGCTCTCCCCCGGTGGCGACGTCGAGCAACAACCCCTCCTCGTGAGCCAAGCGGGCCATCGCCCGGCAGAGGAACGCCTTGGTCGCGTAGACGACGTGGCCGGTGCCGAACGCGTCGAGCGCTTCCCGGCAGCGGTTGCGCAGGTGGGTCTCGTCGTAGACGAACAGCGGCGTGCCGAACTCGGCGGCGAGGTCCGCCACCCGGCACCCACCGATGATCAGTGCGCCGTCACCGTCCACCTCGGCGGTGTCGGGAAGCAGGTGCCAGGGCAGGGTGGACACGGGCGCCGAGCGTACCGACCCCGCGTCCGGCTCCTCGCTCGCCTCGGCACCGCTCGGAGTCCGATATCATCTGATATCGAACTGCGAGGTGGCGCTATGACCGACATTCTGATCAGAGACGTCCCGGACGAGGTCGTTGCCGCCATCGACGCCAAGGCCAAGCGCGTCGGGTTGTCGCGATCCGAGTACTTGCGGCGCGCCCTCGAGCGGGAGCGGACGACCGACCCCGGTCCCGTCTCGGTGGACGATCTGCGGCGTGCCGCCGCGCTTGCAGCCGACCTCGACGACCCGGGCGTGATGTCCGGAGCATGGTCGTGACCGGCTGGCTGATCGACAAGTCCGCCTTCGTCCGCGTCCACCTCAGCCCCAACGCCGCCGAATGGGCCGAGCGAATCGAGCGCGGTCTGGTCCGCATCTCGACGATCACCCGTCTGGAGATCGGCTACTCGGCACGCTCGGCGGCCGATCATCGTGCCGTATCGTTCGGGCGCCCGGTCGCGTCGATGCCCGTCGAGTACCTCACGCCGCGGATGGAGGACCGCGCCCTCGAGGTGCAGAGCCTCCTCGCCGAGCGTGGGCACCACCGCGCCCCCTCGGTCGCCGACCTGCTCGTCGCAGCCACTGCCGAGCTCGGCGAGCTGACGATCCTCCATCTCGACAAGGACTTCGAGCTGATCGCCGAGATCACCGGTCAACGTCTCGAACGCCTTACAAGCACGGCCTGAACCTGAGCAGCGAGGTCGGGCCACCATTCGACGTCCGGCAGGTGACCTCAGACCCGAACGATCGCCACGCGCGGGTGGCCGGCGGCCAGGGCACGCAGGTCGTCGGGGTCGGAGGTGAAGATCACCGCCGGTTGCATCTCGATCGCCTCGGCGACGACGAGCGCGTCGATCGTCGCTTGCGAGCGGGCCGCGGCGAGCAGCGCGCCGGCGCGCCGGGCGAGGCGTTCGTCGAGCGGGCGCGGTGGATCGCAGTGGTTGAGCACATGGTTGACCGCCGCGTCGCGAGGCCCTTGGCCGCGGGTCGTCTCGGCGAACACGACCACCGGGACGCGAACCTCACGGCCAAGCCGCTCGAAGTTGGCGATCCGGCGCCTCAGCTCGCGGTCGCCTCGGGCGAGGGCGATGACCGCTCCCGAGTCGAGCACAGCTGCCGATCTATCGCTTCCAACCACTCGGCTCCCGCCTTCATGTCGTCGTCGGTCAACGGCCCGTAGATCTCGTCGAGGTCGTCGAGCAGCTGCCGCAGGGAACTGCGGCGCAGCTTGGACCGCAAGGCATCGACGACGAACGCCGACACCTCGCCAGAGGGTGCGGCGGCGCGCAACTCGTCGTAGGTGTCCTGGTCGATCGTGATCGTGATCCGCTGCGCCACCACCGAGGTGATCGTATCATACGTATGCGCATACCACGAGGGGCGATGCAGCACCCTGCGCTACGGGTCGGCACGGTCGCCGGCCCGGAAGTGTGCAGGCGCGGCGAGCGAACGTCGCAGGACCGGGGTCGCGTGCTCAACCATCGCCGCCAGCGCCAGCGCCAGCGCCAGCGCGTCGCGGTCCGTGCCGTCGGGCCGCAACCGGATCAGCTCCGCACGCCGGGCGAGCTCCTTGATGAACGCCGGGGCCGCCCCGGCGAGGCGGTCGACGATCAGGTCGGCGTCAGCGGGCAGCGGCCCCCGGTGGTACAGCTCGAGCAACCGCCGGCGTGCCGGCGCGTCCGGAAGGGAGAGCTCGATCGCCTGGTCGATCCGTCCCGGTCGGGCCGCCAGCGCCGGCTCCAAGACGTCGACCCGGTTGGTCGTCAACACGAACAACACATCGGCGTCCTCCGCCAGGCCGTCCATCTCGTTGAGCAACTGGAACAACAACGCGTTGTGCTCGCCGCCGGGGAGCGAGCGGTCGAACGCGACGAGGTCGACGTCCTCGATCACGATCGTCGCCGGTTGAAGCGATCGGGCGATCGTTCCCGCCTGGCCGACCGCGGCGATCGCACCGCCGGTGAGGATGATCGTCGTCCGCTCGGCCATCTGACCGACGAGGTAGGCGACCGTATGCGTCTTGCCCGTACCCGGCGGCCCGTAGAGCAGCAGACCGCGCTTCACGTGTTGACCCGCGGCACGGAGCTCCACAGCGTGGGCGCTGACCCCGACGGTGTGCTCCTCGATCGCTTCCAGCTCCCCGAGACCGAGAATCACCTGTTCGCGCTCGACAACGGGAAGACGCACGAAGCTCAGCCCGAAGTCGCCGTGCATCCCGAAAGAGAACGAGACCACCTTGTTGCGGTAGGCGTTGTGCTCCTGCATCAGCTCCCGCAACCGCCGCAGGAACCGGTCGGCCGACTGTCTGTCGGTTCCCATCACCTCGACGACCGTTGCCGGCGCCCGTCCGCGACCGGAGGTGTAGAGCAGCGCAGCGATCGGTGCGCGATCGAGCTCGGTGAGGATCAGCCCCGCCCGCAGGCAGTCGATCGTCGCGTCGACGTCGACGCTGACGGCGCGGTAGTGGCAGGCCTCCTCGCCCGGCCCATGCCAGGCTCCGCCGAGCATCGCCGGCAACGACACGCCTCTGTAGTTCCCGATGTCGCTCGCCAGACCGATGACGGTGAACCGCGCGACGCTTTCGCGGTAGGCATCGAGCGCGAGCTGGAGGTTGACCCGTTCCACCTCGGCCAGCTCCATCGACACGCTCGCCTCACCCGACGCGTCGCCACCGAGATGCTCGGCGAGGCGGGCGGCCAACGGCGACACCGTCGGCGGCAGCGCCCGGTCGGCGAGTTGAGCGAGCTGGGCGACAGCCCTGACCAGCGCCTCGGCCTCCTCGCGGGTCAGTTCGGCCATCACCGCACGCTACCCGGCCGCGCCCTGGGCCGACCCGCAGCAGACCGCGCCGGGCGCATCAGATAGACCGTCGCGCGACGCGCTGTCGGCCAGCACCGTGTACACCTCCCACGGCTCCGCGTCGGGGCCATGGACCCACACCTTGTCCTGCAACGCGTAGCAACAGGTGGTGCCGTTCTCCGCCGCGGCGTTCAGCCCCGCGGCGCGCAGGCGATCGGCCGCGTCGGCGACGTCGCCCGCGCCATCGACCTCGACCCCGAGATGGTTGAGCGTTCCACCCCGACCCGGGCTCTGGATCAGCACCAACTTCAACGGCGGCTCGGCGATCGCGAAGTTGGCGTACCCGTCCCGGACCTTGGCGGGTCCGGTGCCGAACAGCTTCGTGTAGAAGTCAACGGCCGAATCGAGGTCCTCGACGTTGAGGGCGAGCTGCACTCGGGACATCACGTTCTTCTTTCTGGTAGATAGACGTTTGTCGATGCGTCAGAGGATACTGACTCATCGATGGATGTCAATGCATGAGAGGAGCCCGATGGCCCGACGGATGAACACCGCCACCCGATGCTGCGAGCCGCTCGGGAGCACGACGTTCGACGAAACCGACGCAACAGAGCTGGCCAGGGGGTTCGACGCGCTCGCCGATCCGATCCGGCTCCACCTGTTGTCGATGATCACCGCCAACGGAGAGAGTGGGGCGTGCGTCTGCGACCTGATCGCACCGTCGGGACGCTCCCAACCCACGGTCAGCCACCACCTCAAGATCCTGCGCGAGGCGGGATTGGTGATGAGCGAAAGACGGGGCCGCTGGGCGTGGTACTTCGTCGTCCCGGAACGTCTCGCCGCCCTCAGGTCGGCCCTCGGCTGACTGCACCCGAGCGCTCTCACAGCATGCGAATGTGGCCGGCCGCTCAAGCCGGCCCCGACTCAGCAGGCGATCGCCTGCCCGAGGGCGGCGCAGACCGCATCCATGGTCGTCGCGTCGAGGATCGTGATCCGCTCGGTGCACAGCGCAGGCCTGATCGTGGTCACGTTGTCGAGACTCAGCACGCAACGGCGGGGCATGCCGTCGTCGGCGTCGAGCAGGACCTCCGTCGGTATCCCCCGAATCACCGTCGTGGCTGGCACAGCGATCACCTGGGTGAGCACCGCGCACGCCTCGCTCCTGGTCAGGATCAGGTAGGGGCGACGGCCTGCGTCCGGGTGCTCGTACCACCACACCTCACCGCGGCTCACCACGGCGCGCGCCCCGCGCGTCGTTCCTCCTCGTCGAGACGGGTCGCCAGTTCCCCTGCGCCCCTGTCGCTGAAACGGTCGACCGCCCCCCAGGCGTCGGGAGTCGCCTGAGGCACGGCGGTGTAACCGGCGACGATCCGCCGACCGACGTCGAGCGATCGCAACCCGCCGAGATAGGCGTCGAGGACTTCGCGGATCAACGCAGAGCGGGAGAGGCCCCGGCGGTGCGCTTCGGCGTCGAGCTCTCCGATCAGCTCATCGGTGAGCTGAACCATCGTCTGCGTCCTCGCCATAGCACTATGATAGCCCTATGG
>CAZQEJ010000010.1:0-5578 GCA_964592165.1 uncultured Ilumatobacteraceae bacterium
GGTCCTTGCGCAACACCGGTTCCGTCTTCGACGCGCTCGGCGCCGTCGGCTGACGGACGGGGCGTGCTGCCCCGGCGGGGGAGATCCCGGCCTTGCGCAGTACCGCCGGGGTGATCCCGAACTCCCGCCAGGCTGCGTGGGAGATCCCCTGGCGGTCGCTATAGGCGCGGGCGATCTTGACGAACTCGTCTTCCAGCGCGCCGAGATCGACGGTGGAGTCCTTGCTCTCCAGCTCGAGTTGAAGGTTCATCCGTTCCTGGATCAGCTTCACCTCGACGAGCGGGTCGGCGTCGACCAGTTCGGCCTCGATCTGCGCCAGGCGGCTGCTGATCGATTCCGCCGTGCGCTTCCGCCCCCGCTTGGGCTTGTTCGCCCGGAAGGCCGCGAGATAGTCACGGACGACTCGACTCTGGGCTCTGCCGACCGCAAGCGCCGCCTTGTGGTCGTCGCTCATCGGGTTCTTCGGTCCTCGCTTGGCTGCCACTGATCGTGCTCCATCGTCTTGGGGTCGTGCTGGCGATTCATTTGCTCCGTGCAGAGCGCGACGAAGGGTAATGGTTCTCACTGCAAATCACCATCATTTGATGATCTGATGAGGTCTCTCGCCGTCGATTGAATGGCCAGGCTCACGGTGGCATTCGGCGAGTGCCGATAGGGTCCCCGGCGTGGCTGAGATCTCATCGGTCCTGCGCGACCACGTGTTGGCTCATTCCGTGAAGAGAGGGACGTTCACGCTCAAGTCGGGGGCGACGAGCTCCTGGTTCCTCGATGTCAAGCAGACGGCGTGCGATCCCGACGGGATCCTTGCCATCGCCGATGCGGCATTGGCCGTGATGCCTGCCGGCGTCGATGCGATCGGCGGCTTGACGATGGGCGCGGATCCCGTCGCCTTCGGTGTCGCCGCGATCGCCGCGACGCGCGGCATCAGGCTGCGCAGCTTCAGCGTGCGCAAGGACGACAAGGATCACGGCATCACCGGCCGGATCGCCGGCGCGTTGCGCCGCGGCGACCGCGTCGTGGTCACCGAGGACACCGTCACCCGGGGGACATCCCCGATGGAGGCGGTCGGCGCGATCGAGGCCTTCGGCGCGTCGGTCGCGGCGATCATCGCCGTCGTCGACCGGGGGGGGACGTGCGCCGCGCTCGCCGCCGAACGGGGCATCTCCTTCTTACCCTTGCTCACGGCACCGGACCTCGGCTTCGGGTTCGGGACATGAGCATCGCCGCGATCAGCTTCGACTACTGGAACACGCTCGTCCGGGCTCGGAGCGACATCGCCGACCTGCGGGCAATGGCGTGGGAGGAACTTCTCGCCGGATGGGGGGTCGAGGCCGAACCTGGGCTCGTCGCGGCCGTCGTGGAAGCGGAGTGGCACGCCCACCAGGACGCGTGGCGACGCAACGAGCAGTACACCGGCGAGCGTGCGGCGCGCTCGGCCGTGGACCGCCTCGGGCTGTCCCTCGGTGCCGCCCGGCGGGAGGAGATGACCGAGGCCTTCGTCGGCGTCGGTGGGCCGGACGTCTTCCACCTCTGCCCGGGGATCCCCGAGTTGCTCACCCGGCTGCACGATGCGGGGGTCCGCATCGGGATCATCTGTGACGTGGGCCTGACACCGTCCACTCGTCTGCGCGCCCTGCTCGAGCACTACGGGCTGCTCGACGCGTTCTGCGGGTGGTCCTTCTCCGACGAGGTCGGCACGTACAAACCGGACGCGGTGATCTTCCGCCACGCGCTCGGCTACCTGGGCGTGGACCCGGGGGCGATGGCCCATGTCGGCGATCTCCGCCGGACCGACATCGCCGGCGCGCAGGCGATGGGGATCACTGCGGTGCGCTACACCGGTGTGTTCGACGACCTCTCCGACGGCCCGCCCGGCGATCACGTCGTCGCCGACCACTCCGAGCTCCCGCAGATTCTCGGGCTCGGCTCGAACTGAACGGCAACCGGGGCCGGCTCGGGCTCGGGCTCAGGGAGTGGACTGCGCCGGCGGGACCGCCGTCGCGCTGATCGTCGTCGCCGGCGGCTGCGTGCCGCTGCCACGGTCCATGTTGCTGACGATGACGTAGCCGATTCCCGCCAGGAGGAGTGCGGTGAGGAGGATCCCGCCGATCGATCCGCCCTTCTTGATCGCCTCGAACTGGGCGGTCGCCTTCTCCTCGGCGAACTTGCCGACGAGCCGTTTGCGGGCTTCGTCGGCGACCTCCTTGCGTGAGGGCTTGACCAGCCCGAGGGTGTTGACGAGCAACGCCCCGGCGAGGAGAGCGGCGACGACGATCATCCCGAGCGTCGTGTCTGACATCGCTGCCAATCTACGATGCTGGCGGTTGGTGCTCCGGGGATCCTCCGGGACGCGCCGGCGCCGGCCCCGCGGGGCCGGCGCCGTGTGGTCGAGACCGGCGTCGATCCGGTGACCCCGCGCTTGTCAGGCGCGTGCTCTGCCGACTGAGCTACTCGACCGTGTTCACCGGGCGTGTGTGCGCACCCGGTGAGCGGTCCCGACGGGACTCGAACCCGCGACCTCCGGCTTGACAGGCCGGCGTGAACTCCAACTTCACCACGGGACCATGAACTGGTTGTGCACCCCCAACGGGATTCGAACCCGTGTCGCCACCTTGAAAGGGTGGTGTCCTAGGCCACTAGACGATGGGGGCTCGGACGTTCTCGCTGAGAGCGCACGGCAGACTAGCAGCGCGCCGTGCGATTCGCGCCAGCGGGTTCGCGGTTCTGCCCTTCGCCCGGTGGCTTGGCCCGCGGTTCAGGACAGGGCGTTGACCGCTTCTTCGAGGAGGAGGCTGAGATACCCGTAGAGGGCGAACCCGGGATCGGCCGGGTCGTCGCGCGCGCCGTCCTCGCTGACGTCGAGCATCGTCCCCAGCACCAGGCGCAGCGCGTTGATGCTCTGCATCCAGGCGAGGAGCTCCCCTTCGGCGATCTCCCGTGCTCCGATCGTCTGCTCGATCCGCTCGATCGCGGTGATGTGCGACGCGACGAGCTCCTCGCGCATGAACCGCTGGTACTCCGCGTCGAGCTCCGGCTCGTCGGGGTACGCGGTGGGGAACATGCGCCGTGTCCGCTCCTCGCCGGGTGTCCCCCCGCCCTCGCCGAGCAGGCTGCGCAGCTGGGGCAACAGGTCGGCGAGCAGCTGGCGTTCCGCGGCGGGCAGCTGGAGGCGGAAGCGGTCCGGACCGCGGCGGGTGATCCGTCGCCGGTGGATCACGCGGGGTCTCCGCGCCCGGAACCGTCGCGTTGCAGCGTCGCCCACAGCCCGTGTTCGTGGAGGCGGAACACGTCGAGCTCGGCCTTCTCCCGGGGACCGTTGCTGACGACCGCGCGACCCTTGTGGTGGACGTCGAGCATCAGTTCGGTCGCCTTCTCCAGCGAGTAGCCGAACAGCTTCTGGAACACCCAGGTGACGTACGACATCAAGTTGATCGGGTCGTTCCAGACGATCACGACCCACGGCGAGTCGGGAGTGACCTCGACATCGCTGCTCGGCGCGCCGGTCTCGACGGGGCTGGTCGAGGGCATCGCCCCATTGTGCCCGTTGAGCGCGGCGACGCCATGCCGGGGGCGCCTTCGCCGCCGCGGAGCATCGCCCGCAGCCGGCAACGCATTGGGCCGGTCGTGCGCAGCGCCGTACGATCGGCCGGGTATGGCCATCGGTGCTCGCCCCCTCGTACCCTCCCGGCTCGCCCCGGGCGGAATCGGCCAGGGCGCGCGCCGCGCCGCGACGACGACGATCGGCGCGTACATCGCGCTGACCAAGCCGCGGATCATCGAGCTCCTGCTGATCACGACGATCCCGGCGATGGTCCTCGCCGAAGGCGGCTGGCCGTCGACGGGGCTGGTCCTGGCCACCCTTGTCGGGGGGACGTTCGCCGCCGGGGGGGCGAACACGATCAACATGTACGTCGACCGGGACATCGACCGGTTGATGCCGCGCACCCGCCACCGACCCCTGGTCCAGGGACTGGTCACCCCGCGTGCCGCGCTGATCTTCGCCGTCGGGTTGGAGATCGCCGCGGCGGCCGTGCTGTGGACGTTCGCCAACCTGCTCGCCGCGGTCCTCGCCTTGTCCGGGATGGCCATCTACGTCTTCGTCTACACGCTGTGGCTGAAGCGCCGGAGCACCCGCAACATCGTCATCGGAGGCTCCGCCGGTGCCGTGCCGGCTCTCGTCGGATGGGCTGCGGTCACCGGTTCGCTGTCCTGGGCGCCGGTCGTCCTGTTCGCCGTGATCTTCTTCTGGACCCCGCCGCACTTCTGGGCGCTGGCCATCCGCTACGCCGACGACTACCGCGCCGCCGGTGTGCCGATGCTCCCCGCCGTCGCCCCCGCCCGGGTCGCCGCCCGGCGGATGGTCGCCTACACCGCGGTGATGGTCGCCACCAGCCTGCTGCTCCCGCTCGCCGGTGGCGTCGGATGGATCTACACGATCACCGCCGTCATCGCCGGGGGTGTGTTCCTCGGTGTCACCGCGCGGCTCGTCCGCCGCCCGGAGCCGAAGATGGCGATGCGCGTCTTCGCCTTCTCCATCAGCTACGTCACCCTCGTGTTCGGTGCGGTGATGGTGGACGTCTTCGTCCGCCACGGGCTGTGACCGCCCGAGGCGCGCCGGCGCGGGCCCCACGCACCGGCCGGGCGAGCCGCCCGACCAGCACGGCAGCGCCTGGCGGCCCGCCGATTTCAACCCGCGGAGACCATCGTTGGTACTGTCGGCCGCTGACAACGGACCCGATTCGCCGCCCGGGCGGACGCAGCGCGCCGCCGCGGGCGAGAGGATGCCCATGACCACGATCGACACCGGCCACGCGCAGAACGTCTCCGCCAGCGGCGTGACGGGCGGGGGCAGCCTGGCAACCGTGGCCGAGTGGGTGACCACGGCCGACCACAAGCGGATCGGACGGCTCTTCGTCGGAGCCGGCCTCGTCCTCCTCGTTGCCGCCGTGGTCGTCGGCGGTCTGCTCGGCTTCGAGCGCATCGATCCGGACTCGACGACCCTCTCCGCCGGCGCGGTGGCGCGCATGTTCACGCTCTACCGCGTCGCCCTGCCCTATCTCGTCGTCGCCCCGTTGCTCCTCGGGCTCGGGATCGCCGTCGTCCCCCTGCAACTCGGGTCACGGGCGATCGCCTTCGGCCGGGCGGCAGCGCTCGGCTTCTGGGCCTGGCTCTTCGGCAGTGCCCTGGTCGTCATCTCCTACATCGGCGACGGGGGGATCGGGGGAGCTGACGCCAAGCTCGTCCAGGTGTTCACCGCGGGCCTCGCCCTCGCCCTCGTCGGGCTGCTCGCCGCCGCGGTGTCGCTGGCGACCACGATCCTGACCACCCGTGCCCCGGGGATGACGTTGCGCCGTGTCCCGTTGCTCTCCTGGGCCTCGCTGGCCGGCGCGACGGCGATGATCGTCTCCGTCCCGGTGCTCGTCGCCGATCTCGTCATGCTCACCGTCGACCGCCGCGCCGGCGCGAACGCCGGCTTCGGAGCGAGTGCCGACATGCTCGGTTGGCTGTACTGGGCACTGACCGCCCCGGCGGTGCTCGTCGTCGTCCTCCCCGCGCTGGGCATCCTCGCCGACGTCGC
>CAZQEJ010000010.1:5678-41085 GCA_964592165.1 uncultured Ilumatobacteraceae bacterium
CTCTTCGCCGTCCTCGGCGTGCTCCTCGTCCTCGTCGGGACCGCGGCGAACGCGCTGACCGGGATCGTCGACCTCGACCTGCTCGGCACGACCTACGAAGAAGGGGTCGTCGTCCTGGTCCTCGGAGGGGCGATCCTCGCCGCGCTCGGCGGGCTCGTCCACTGGGGGCCGAAGCTGTGGGGCCGCACGCTGCCCAACGGAGGACTGCTCCCCCTCGCCCTGGTCGGCGCGCTGGGGGTCGTCGTTGCCGGAGCGGCGTTGCTCATCGCCGGCTTCCAGGGACAGCCGGCAATGGCTCACGGCGGGTTCGACTACGACCTGTCGCCACAGGTCCTGAACACGCTCGTCCTCGTCGGCCACGGCCTGCTCCTGCTCGCCGTCGTCGCCGTCGTCATCCTCGCCCTGAAGGGGTTCACCCGGGGACCGCTCGCCGGGGACGACCCGTGGGACGGGGCGACCCTGGAGTGGGCGACGTCGTCGCCCCCACCCACCGACAACTTCGTCGAGGTCCCTCGCGTCGCCTCGGCCAGCCCGCTGCTCGACCTCAAGCCCGCCAGGAGTGACGCCTGATGCTCGCCCTGCCCGCCGCCCCGGCCCCGGCACCCCGGCGCCAGTTCCTTGCCGGAACGACGTTCGTCGCCGTCGCGGCGACGATGTTCTTCGGCGGGATGCTCGCCCTGTGGATGCGCTTCCGCACCGCGGCACCGCTGAAGGCCTCCGCTGACGGGGTGAAGCAGCTCAAGGACTGGGTCCCCAAGGGCGTCGAGATCAACGACGTCGCGGCGAACCTGATGCTGATCAGCCTCGTGGGGGCCTGCGTGATGGCCCAACTCGCGGTGTATGCGGCAAAGCGGGGTGATCGGGTCAACCTCGGCATCGGGATCGGCATGACGATCGTCTTGGGCCTGGCAACGATCAACGCCCAGGCCTTCGAGTGGAACCAGATGGTCCTCCCCCTCGCCGGAGGCGTGTACAACTCGATGTTCTACGCGATCACCGGTGCGTTCGTCGCGGTGCTCATCGCCCTGCTCCTGTTCACCCTCTTCGCCGGGCTGCGCTACCTCGGCGGACGAGCCGCCGACCGGCAGATGATCTCCGGACTCGCACTGTGCTGGTACGCCGCGACGGCGATCTTCGCCGCCGTCTGGTTCCTCGTCTACGTCACCAAGTAGGGATCGATGTTCTCCACTGGATCCAAGCTGTTCGCCGGACTGGCGGTCCTCGCCGCGCTCGCCGCCGTCGTCTACGGCGTCACCCAGGACTTCGGCGCCCTCGGCGGGGTCGGGCTGGTCTCCGTCGCCGTCGCCCTCGCCGCCCTCGCCGCGCTGACCCTCTACATCCGTGACGGCGAGGTGTCCGCGATGGACGACGCCGCGGCGCGCAGCGCGGCGGCGACGAGCGGCACGCTCAGCGCAGGCCTGTGGCCGCTGGTCGCCGCGCTCGGCGCGCTGATCCTCGTCATCGGCACGGTGACCGACAAGCGCTACTTCGTCGCCGGCTTGGCATTGCTCGTCGTCGCCGCCTTCGAATGGACGCTCGAAGGGTGGGCGGAGCGCGCCTCGGCCGACCCGGGGTACAACCGCTCCGTCCGCTCCCGCCTGGCCTACCCGCTCGAGCTCCCCGTCGCCGGGGCGATCGGGCTCGGGCTCGTCATCTACGGCTTCTCCCGGATGATGCTCGCCGTCCCGAAGTCGGCCGGCCCGGCGATCTTCGTCGTCGGTGCGGCGTTGATCCTCGTCTTCGGCATCCTCTTCGCCTCCCGCCCGGAACTGCGCAGCTCGCTCGCCGTGGCGATCGCCGCCGTCGGGCTGCTCCTCGTCGTCGGCGGGGGGGTGACCGGTGCGGTCACCGGCGAACGCCACGAGCTCGCCGCGGCCGCCGAGGAGCAAGAGTTCGCCGCTCACAACCGTGACTGCACCGCCCCCGAGCCCACCCCCGCCGACAAGAAGGCCGGTGGTTCGGTCGCAGCCAAGTCCAGCCCGTGGGCCACGCTGACCTACGACGGGAGCACGCTGACGGCCCGCCAGCCCGGGGGCCAGCCGGAGACCTCGATCCTCGTCGACCGGGGTACCGTCGCCAGCTTCATGTTCGTCAACAACTCCGACGCTGAGCGCCGCCTGACGATCTACGCCGGTACGACCGAGGCCGGTGCCGACGACCTGTACTGCACGCGCACGATCGCCAAGGGCGACAAGGCCTGGCTCACCTTCAAGATCGCCAAGCCGTCCCTGGCCTCCACGACGCCGTACACGGCGTACATCCCCGGTGACACCGGCGCCAAGGTCGAGTTGGTCGTGCCGTGAGCCGTGGACACGCGATGATAGGAAACCGAATGAGACAGCGCCTCGTCCCCGTCCGCCGTGCCCTCTTGCCGGCGCTCGGTCTGATCGTCCTTGCCGGATGCGCGAAGAACGCACCGCAGGACTATTTCCAGCCGAAGGGCGCGAACGCGCGCAAGATCGACAACCTCCAGAACCTGGTCTTCCCCCTCGCCGGGATCGTCGGTGTGATCCTCCCCCTGATCGTTCTGTACGTCGTCCTGCGCTACCGGGACCGTGGGCAGGCGATCCCTCACCAGGGGCACGGCAACCCGGCGGTCGAGGTCGGAGGATTGATCTTCTCGGCGACGATGCTCGCGGTCATCTCCGTGCCCACCATCGGCACCTTGTTCGACCTCGCCGAGACCAAAGACTGCAAGATGACGATCAACGTCACCGGCCAGCAATGGTGGTGGGAGTACGCCTACCCGGTTCAAGAAGGGATCGACACGCCGATCGTGACCTCCGGGGACATCGTCTTCCCGGCCGGCGAGTGCGTCCTGCTGCGGATCACCAGCCGCGACGTGATCCACTCGTTCTGGGTGCCCCAGATCAACGGCAAGCGCGACGCGGTGCCCAACCGCTTGCAGGACCTGCGCTTCGAGGCGGATGAGCCCGGCGTCTACCTCGGTCAGTGCGCGGAGTTCTGCGGGCTGTCCCACGCGAACATGAAGATGAACGCGATCGCGCTGTCCAAGGCGGACTTCGCCGCCTGGGTCGCCGCCCAGAGCACGCCGGTGGCGATGCTCGACGAAGGGGCCCCAGCCCAGAAGGGGCAGACCGACTTCCTCAGCTACTGCACGACGTGTCACCAGGTCAACGGCCTCGTCGACGCAACGGGCAAGCCCGTCATCGCCCAAGCGGACACCAACCTCGTCTCCGGGGCCGCGCCGAACCTGACGCACCTGATGAGCCGGATCACCTTCGCCGGGGGCACGTATTCCCTGCTCACCGAGCAGTGCCGCAACGATCTGTTCGCGGCGAGCTCGGAGGACTTCGGGGCGAAGTATCTCGCCGGGACGAGCGAGCAGTGCCTGAACAGGGTCGAGCTGGAGGAATGGTTGCGCAACGCCCCAGCGAAGAAGCCGATGTACCCGACGGCCAACGCGGACGGCCTCAAGCGAGGCATGCCCTATCTCGGGCTGACCGAAGACCAGATCGACGACCTCGTCGACTACCTGCTCACCTTGAAGTGAGGGGAGAGGACTGATGGCGATCATTGAACAACCCCCCGGCCCCCTCGTCCCCGCCGGAGCCGGCGCGCCGGCCGTCACCGCCTCGGGGTCCTATGGGATCTTCCGCCGCCCGGTGGAGACGACCGGATGGAAGAGCTGGCTGTTCACCGTCGATCACAAGAAGATCGGCATCCTCTACGGGGTCACCTCGCTCGCGTTCTTCATCGTCGGCGGGATCGAAGCGCTGCTCATCCGCATGCAGCTCTTCCAGCCCGACGGCAAGGTGCTCAACGCGGACCTCTACAACCAGATGTTCACGATGCACGCCACGACGATGCTCTTCTTGTTCATCATGCCGATGGCCGCTGCGCTGGCGAACTACATGGTCCCCCTGCAGATCGGCACGCGTGACGTCGCCTTCCCCCGGCTCAACGCCTTGAGCTACTGGACGTATCTGTTCGGGGCGCTCGTGGTCAACAGCGGCTGGTTCCTCGGGGGCGCAGCCGACGGCGGATGGTTCATGTACGCGCCGAACTCGTCGACGCTGTTCTCTCCCAGCCACGGGATCGATCTGTGGACGGTCGGCCTGCAGATCACCGGAATCGCCTCCTTGATCGGCGCGATCAACCTGATCGTCACGATCCTCAACCTGCGCGCACCGGGGATGAGCCTGCTGAAGATGCCGATCTTCACCTGGCTGGCGCTCGTCACCCAGTTCCTCTTGCTCTTCGCCATCCCCGTCGTCACCGTGGCGTTGTTCCTCCTCCAGTTCCAGCGCAACTTCGGGGCGACGTTCTTCGACACGGCCGCCGGCGCCGACCCACTGCTGTGGCAGCACTTGTTCTGGATCTTCGGTCACCCCGAGGTCTACATCGTCGTCATGCCGGCCTTCGGGATCGCCTCCGAGATCCTTCCCGTGTTCGCCCGCAAGCCGCTCTTCGGCTATCCGATGATGGTCTTCTCCAGCAGCGCGATCGGCTTCCTCGGGTGGGGCGTGTGGGCTCACCACATGTTCGCCTCCGGGCTCGGGCCGATCTCCGTGTCCGTCTTCTCCATCGGCACGATGCTGATCGCCATCCCCACCGGGATCAAGGTGATCAACTGGGTGATGACGATGTGGGGCGGCAAGCTGTGGTTGGCCACGCCCGCTCTGTTCATCATCGGGATGGTCGTCGAGTTCACCCTCGGGGGCCTCTCCGGGGTGACCCACGCCGCGTCGCCCTCGGATACGCAGCAGACCGACACCTACTACGTGGTCGCCCACTTCCACTACGTCTTCTTCGGTGCCTCGGTGTTCGCCTTCTTCGCCGCCTTCTACTACTGGTGGCCCAAGTTCTTCGGCCGCCTGCTCGACGAGCGCCTGGGCAAGATCCACTTCTGGTTGATGTTCATCGGGATGAACCTGACCTTCGGGCCGATGCACATCCTCGGCATGCAGGGTCAGCCCCGGCGTATGTACCGCTACTCCGAGGACCGCGTCGGTGAGGGCTTCTTCAACCTGACGTTCTGGAACCAGGTCGCCACCGTCGGAGCCTTCGTCCTCGCCGTCGGCGTAACCGTGTTCATCGTCAACACGATCATCACCGGTCGCAAGCCGCGCAACGCACCGCTCGACCCGTGGGACGCGCGCAGCGTCGAGTGGCTGACGGCCAACCCGCCCAAGCCGCACAACTTCGACTCGATCCCGACGATCCATGCCCTGGACGAGTTCTTCCACCGCAAGTACGCGGAGAACGACAGCGGCGAACTGGTCAAGATGCGCGATGCGGAAGCGGTCCACGCCGAGCTCGCCGCGTCGGCGGAAGAGCACATCGAGCTCCCCGCCCCGTCCTACTGGCCGATCCTCCTCGCCGCCTCCCTCGTCGTCGTCGGGTACGGGGCGATCTACAACCACATCGGCATCGCCGTCGGTGTCGTACTCGTCATCCTCTCGATGTTCGGATGGGCGATGGAGCCCTCCTACGCCGACCGCGGTGACTACGACCCGCCGGCCGACGCCGGGACGAGCAAGGAGCTGGCCCCCATTGTCTGACATCGCGGTGCACAGCGACGCCGCCCACGGCGGCGATTCCGGCCATGGGGTTGGCCACGCCCACCACACCTCGCTCGGGCTGTCCAACAACAAGTTGGCGATGTGGGTCTTCCTCGGCTCGGAATGCCTGTTGTTCGGTGGCCTGATCTCCACCTACATGCTCTACCGGGGCCGGGTCTCCACCGGTCCCGGCCCGGATCAGGTCTACGACATCCCGTTCACCTCGGTCAGCTCCTTCGTCTTGCTGATGAGCTCGTTGACGATGGTCCTCGCGGTCAGCGCCGCGGCGCGCCGCGACGATCGCAACACCCGGCTGTGGCTGACGGTCACTGCGCTGCTCGGAGCGACCTTCGTCGGCGGCCAGGTGTACGAGTTCACCGCGTTCTACCGCGAAGGCCTCGGGTACACGACGAGCCTGTTCGGCTCGAGCTTCTACACCCTCACCGGCTTCCACGGTGTCCACGTCACGGTCGGGATCATCATGCTCATGGCCTTGCGGGCGATGCTCTCGCGTGACAAGGTCCCCGGCAACAGGGCGGAGGTCGTCGAACTCGTCGGCCTCTATTGGCACTTCGTCGACATCGTCTGGATCGTGATCTTCACCCTCGTCTACCTGATCCCCGCGTGAGGCCGAGATGACCGAGACTCCCATCGAATTCGCCGTCGACGAGGGCTACGAAGGGTATGAGCACGCCCACAAGCCCGACCGCTTCTACGTCCAGATCGCGATCATCCTGGCCGTCCTCACCGGCTTGGAGGTGACCCTCAGCTACGTCCACATCGGCCCGCTCACGCTCCCGGTGTTGTTCGTCTTGATGGCGGTCAAGTTCATCATGGTCGCCCTGTTCTTCATGCACCTCCGCTTCGACAGCACGTGGTTCAACGCGGCCTTCTGGAGCGGGCTGCTGTTCTCCCTCGGCGTCTACATCGGCGCTTTGGCGACCTTCAAGTTCTTCCTCTCGTGATCTACGCGGCTGCGCTCGGCGGGTACCCGAACCCCTGGCGCTATCAGCCGCATCCCGAGGTATGGCTCCTCGTCGTCTCGATCATCGCGATCTACGTCTACACGGTGCGCACGATCGGCCCGACGGCCGTCGGACCGGATCGACCGGCGGTGACCCGGCGCAACGTCTTCTGCTTCGTGCTCGGGGTCGCCCTGCTCTGGCTCGCCTCCGATTGGCCGATCCACGACATCGGCGAGCAGTACCTCTATTCGGTGCACATGTTCCAGCACATGGTCCTCAGCTACTTCATGCCACCGCTGCTCCTGCTGGCAATGCCCGAGTGGTTCATGCGCCTGCTCATCGGCCGGGCACGCACCTACCGCTGGTTCGCCTTCATGAGCAAGCCGGTGATCGCCGGCATCGTGTTCAACGCGTTGGTGATGATCACTCACATCCCCGGGGTGGTGAACACCTCGGTGCAGAGCGCCCCGCTGCACTACGGGCTGCACACGCTGCTGGTGCTCAGTTCGTTGCTGATGTGGATGCCGGTCTGCGGCCCCCTGCCCGAACTGCGCATCGCCCCTGCCCCGGCGATGATCTACCTCTTCCTCCAGTCGGTGGTCCCGACGATCCCGGCGGGCTGGCTGACGTTCGCCGACGGTGTCGTCTACAAGCACTACGACGTCCCCGTGCGCGTCTGGGGGATGTCGGTCATGCAGGACCAGCAACTCGCCGGGGCGGTGATGAAGAGCGGCGGTGGAGTCTTCCTGTGGACGCTCGTCGTGATCATGTTCTTCAAGCGCTTCGCCGGTGGCTTCCGCTCGGCGAACGACGGGTCGTATCGGCGCGGGGGGACGATGCCCGACGCGGAGATCGTCGGCGCCGAACTCCTCCCGTTGACCTACGCGGACGTCGAGCGAGCGTTCGAAGCCTCCGCCGCGCCGGCCGCCGACCGCTGATCCGGCGCGGCGCGCCGGGGTCTCGGCGCAGCGTGCGGCTCGCCGCCCGAGGGGGCGACGGAGCCGGTCGGCGGCCCGCGTCCCGTCCGGATGTGCGCCGATGGTAAAGCGTCCGTCGGTGCGGCCCCCTGCACACCCACCCCAGGCGTTCGCCGCGCCGCGCATGCGTCGCCTGCCGCGGAAGTTGGCCGAACCCTTGACCACATCGGCGGCGGTCGCTTCCTACGGTTGTGGGCATGGCGGCCCATCCCAGCTCAGCCCTTGTCCGCTCCCTCGTCGACAACCCCGCCGAGGCGAGCAACTGGACCGTGATCGGGCGGGAGACCGTCGTCGTCGGGGGGAGTTGCTCCGACGTGGCCGACTTCGAACGGCTGGTCGCTCGGGCGACGCGCTTGGCAGGTGACCGCAGGGTCAGCGTGGAGGCGACCTGTGAACCCGATCTGGACGGCGAGCATGCCGCCCTGCTGCTCGGCACGCCGATCCTCTTCGAGGCAGGATCGGCCGTCCTCCAGGCCGACAGCGCGGCGGCGCTGGACTTCCTCGCCGCCGTCGCCTGGCAGTTCGACGAGGCACTCGCCTGGGCCGAGGGGGACGGTGACGCCCTGCGCTTCGATGCCGAGGCGGTCGATCTCGCTCGCCGCCGGGCGGCCGCGTTGGTCGCCTACCTCGACTACCGCGGCGTGCGCCGGGTGGAGACACGCACCCAGGCGCGGCGGCGGAACGTCGCCGTCCTCCGGCCCGCAGAGCGGCGCGTCGAGTTGCGCATCACCTGAGGTGCCGCCCCGTTGCTGCCGCTGCCGCGGCGCCCGGGGGGCCAGCGAGGGGCCCGAACCGCGGGCGTGGCGGTACCATCGCGCTGTTGTGATCGACGTACGGCTCCTGCGCACCGACCGCGACCGGACACGGGCGGCGATGGCCCGCCGGGGCAAGCCGGACTTGCTCGACCAACTCGACACGGCCGCCGCGCTGGAGGCGCGTGCCCGCCAGCTCGGCCAGGAGCGGGACGAGGTCCGCCAGAAGGTGAACGACCTCTCCAAGCAGGTCGGCCGCTTCCGGCGCGACGGCGACGACGAGCGCGCCGCCCAGGCGGCGGCTGAATCGCGGGTCCTCGGTGGGCGCGAAGCGGAGTTGGCCGCGGCGGCCGAGCAGACTGCCGGGGAGCTGCGCGAGGTCCTCCTCCGGCTGCCCAACCTGCCCCACCCCGACGCTCCCGACGGTGCCGACGACACGTGCAACCCGGTCGTCGTCGGGCCGCGGGGAGTGCCCGAGCGGTGGGCGGACCACCAGCGTGTCCCCCACTGGGAGATCGGCGCGGCGCTGGGGATCCTCGACAACGAGCGGGCGGCGAAGATCTCTGGGTCGATGTTCACGATGTTGCGCGGGCCCGGGGCGACGATGAGCCGGGCCCTGTGCCAGTACGCGCTCGACCGCAACGCCGACGCGTTCGAGGAGATCCGCCCGCCGTCGCTCGTCACCACGGCGACGCTGACGGCCACCGGGCAGCTCCCCAAGTTCGCCGACGACGCGTACGCGATCGAGCGTGACGACCTGTGGTGCATCCCCACCGCGGAGGTCCCGCTGACCTCCATCGCCCGTGACGAGATCCTCGACGAGGCCGATCTCCCCGTGCGGATGATGGCCTACACGGCGTGCTACCGGCGGGAAGCCGGGTCGGCGGGCAAGGACACCCGCGGCTTGCTCCGCAGCCACGAGTTCGACAAGGTCGAGATCCTCGCCTACGCGACCCCCGACCAAGCCCCGGAGATCCTGCTCGAGCTGCGCGGCCGGGCCGAGGCGCTGATCGAGGGGCTCGGCCTGGCCTACCGGATCGTGGAGATCTGCACCGGCGACCTCGGCCAGAGCCACCACCGCAGCTTCGACCTCGAGGTCTACGCCCCCGGATGCGATCGCTGGCTGGAGGTGTCCTCCGTCAGCTGGTTCAGCGACTATCAGGCGCGCCGGGGCAACCTCCGCTATCGCCCGGCAGGCCAGAAGGGCACCCAGGTGCTGCACACCCTGAACGGCTCGGCACTCGCTGTACCCCGTGTGCTCGCCGCGCTGTGGGAGACGTACCGGCACGCCGACGGCTCGGTCGACGTCCCCCCGGTTCTGCGCCCGTACATGCGTGGGCTGACGCGGATCGAGGCGAGGTGAGCTGTGGGTGGCGACGGGAATCCCGAGCACTCCGTCGAGCTGCGTAGCGAGTACGAGACGGCCGGTCTCGACGCCGGCGACCTCGCCGACGACCCGGTCGTCCAGTGGTGGCGGTGGTACGACCAGGCGGTCGGCGCAGGGTGCATCGAACCGAACGCGATGACGCTGGCCACCGTCGGCGCCGATGGCCTGCCCGATGCCCGGTTGGTGCTCGTGCGCGACGTCAGCTCGGAGGGCTTCGCCTTCTACACGAACCTCACGTCGGCGAAGGGGAGCCAACTGAGCCGCGTCCCGGCAGCCGCGCTCGTGTTCGCCTGGCTCGAGCTCCACCGCCAGGTGCGGGTGCGCGGGCCGGTCGTACCGGTGGCGGCCGACGTCGCCGATGCCTACTTCGCCGATCGTCCGCGGGGCAGCCAACTCGGCGCGTGGGCCTCGCCGCAGTCGCGGCCGCTGGCCGATCGGGCGGACCTCGAAGCCCGCGTCGCCGCCGTCACGGCTCGCTTCGAAGGGATCGACGTGCCCCGCCCTGCGGACTGGGGCGGTTGGCGGATCGTGCCCCGAAGCGTGGAGTTCTGGCAGGGGCGGCCGTCGCGCCTGCACGACCGCCTCGTCTACACACGGCGGGAGTCCAGCTCCGAGTCCGGTGACACGACGTGGGTGGTCACCCGTCTCGCCCCCTGAGGGCGTCGGCGATCAGCCCTCCCAGCGCAGCACCGCGCCGGCCAGCGCATCGATCAGCTGCTGAGCGGGTGGCACCGGTCCGGGTCCCTCCCAGTTCGCCCAACGCGGGCTCGTCCCCCGCACCCGTGGGGGGAGCTCGATCTGGACGCCGCACCCTGGGGGGAGGTTCACCGGGTTGCGCGGATCCTGCCCCCGCAAGCCGCGGGGGATGCGGGCCAGGTCGGTGATCGCCTCGTAACCGGGCAACGCCGCGGCGCTCGCGGTGGCGAGGTGCTCGGCCAGCTCCCGGTTCCGCCCCCCGAAGAGGAGCGCGGTGAAGTATCCCTGCCGTCCG
Organism: uncultured Ilumatobacteraceae bacterium; assembly: GCA_964592165.1. Lineage (GTDB taxonomy): Bacteria > Actinomycetota > Acidimicrobiia > Acidimicrobiales > Ilumatobacteraceae > JAWKHV01. The sequence goes on from CAZQEJ010000010.1 coordinate 16,276, forward strand.
AATCCGTGGATCGCGACGGCCACCTCGACGTGCGCGAGGAAGCCGCTCAGGGCCGGGGACGATCGAGGGTCGACGCTGGTCGAGGGGAAGTGGGCCACGCCCGGCGCGTGGTGCACGCCGTAGTACGACGCCCCGGCGAGTTCGGCGGCGCGGGAGGCGATGACGTCTGTCGCTCGCTCCAGTGCGCCCCCGTGGAAGGCGAGGAAACCGAACCGGCTGCGCAGCTCGCAGCACTCCGTTGTCCCCGGCCGGGCGAGCGCCGCGGCGAACGGGTTCACGGCGCTGGTGGTGATGGCTCGCTGCGCTCACGGCGCAGCGCGACGTAGGCGGTGGCGGTGAGGGTGATCCCTCCGAGGACGATCAGCAGGGTCCACTCGCTGCGCGCGCTGAGCCAGTTGCCCAAGTCGGCGGAGATCCCCTCCATCCGGCGGGCGAGCCCGCTGTCGCTGCTGCCGCGCAGGGCCCCCGACCAGTACCAGACGAGGTACATCCCGGTGAGCACGAGGAACGCTCCGGCGATCCGGTCGACGTGGCGCATCACGGTACGCATCACCCGCAGCAACCCGCTGCGTGCGCTGGCCAGGGCGACCGTCAAGGCGGTGAGCATGATCGACATCCCCAGCCCGTAGGCGCCGATCGAGAGGACCCCGTTGACCAGCCCCTCACGGTCCACGGAGCGGAGCACGGAGGCGATGAACAACGGCAGGGTGCAGCCGATCGAGGCCACGGCGTAGGACACGCCGTAGAGGAACATCGAGCGAACCGTCCCGTCGCGGCCGCCGACCGACACCCGGGGCAGAGCGATCGGCAGGTGCGCCCCGAAGATCATCGCCACACCGGCGACGACGAGCACCGCGCCGACACCGAGCCCGATCCAGGCGGACTGGTCGAGGAACCAGTTGAAGCCGGCCTTGGTCGCCACGCCGATCGTGAGGAAGACGGCGAAGAAGCCGGCGGAGACCGCCGCCCCGACGAGCAGGGCGCGTCCCAGCGCGGCCCGGCTGCCCTCGTCCCGGTCGCCTTCCAGCCCGAGGAAGGAGAGCAAGTAGGTGGGCAGCAGGACGAAGCCGCAGGGGTTGACGGTTGCGATCACGCCGAGGAGGAACGGGTAGCCGAGGTCGAGGCGACCGGTGGCGATCATGCCGGGAGGTACTCCTCGATCGCGGCGCGCAACGCGCCGGCGTCGAACGCGCCCTGACGCAGCTTGACGATCTTTCCCGAGGCGTCGACGAACAGCGTCGCGGGGAACGTCCCGATCTTCAGCGCGCCGATCAGGTCACCTCGGTCGAGGTACAGCTCGTAGCGCACACCGTGGTCGGCGGCGAAGCTCTCCGCCTTGGCCGCGCTGTCCTGCGGGTCGATCCCGACGAAGCGGACGCGATCTCCGACCTCGGCGTGGACGGCGGCGAAGGCGGGGAGCTCCTCGGCGCACGGGACGCAGGAGGAGAACCACAGGTTGATCACCAGCGGTTGGCCGACGAGCGAGCTGACGGGGACCGAATTGCCCTGCATGTCGGTGATCGCCACGGCAGGCAGGGGCGCTCCGCCGAGCTCGGGCGCGAGAGGGATCGAACCGGCCGACTCGTCGTACACCCCTGGGGTGCGCGCCACGACCGTGTCGTCGTCTCGCGCCCCCGTCCCGTTCAGCCGCGACCAGGCGAAGCCACCGGCCACGCTCGCAGCGAACGTGGCAGCGAGGATCGCCGCCGCCGTGCGCTTGGAGACGCGAGCCATCGCCGGAAGGCTATCCCGGCCGGTGCGCAGGCGGCCGGGGGCGCTGGGCCTTCAGGCGACGACGTAGGGGACCTCGTCGACGACGAGCTCGGGACGGGGGATCCGCGGCGGGCGGCCTCGGGGGCGCTTGTGGGCGACGATCCTTCCGCCGTCGAGCAGTTCCCCGCCCCACACCCCCCACGGCTCGTGCCGGTCGAGCGCGGCTCGCAGGCACGGGGCGCGCACAGGGCACTTGGCGCAGATCGCCTTCGCCCGGGCGATCGTCAGCACGTCGTCGCTGAAGAACAGGTGGGTCAGGCTGCCGGTGCCATCGCGGCAGCGAGCCACGGACCAGTCGGTGGCATCGGGATCGAGGTCGGCGTCGTCGTACCGGGAGATCGTCAGCATCTCAGAAGATCCTTGGGGAGAGGGGGAAAGGGGTGAAGGGACGAAAAACGCAGAAGGCCGCCGGGATCAGGATCCCGACGGCCTCGTGGCACTCCCGACGTTCTCACGTCGGAGGTCGCACGGGCGGTCGGGAACGGCGCTTGCCGGTGTGGTCCGTCGACCGGCGCTGACGGGTCGTGAACGAGGCGGGGGCCGAGCCGGCCGTGCCGCATGCATGGGCTGCCGCCCACGGCCGCGCCACGCCGAACTCGGCGGGGGCCGGGTTCGAGATGGTCGGCATGGGGCGCATCCGGGGGACCTTCCGTCGGTCGGGACGCGCCGGGCGGCGCGCCGTGTGCGAGAGAACCACGGGCCGGCGGTGGGCGTCAAGCGATTTTCGCGGTGGAAGCGGCCGATGGTGGTGCGAACATCGTCGGCGATGAGTGCACCGATCACGCCCGACGACATCGACAGGGCCGCACGGAGGATCGGCGGGCACGTCCGGCGCACCGTCGTCCTCGAGCACCGTCGCCTGCTGCTCAAGCTCGAGCTCTTCCAGCACGCGGGGTCGTTCAAGGCGCGTGGGGCGTTCAACCGCGTCCTCGCCGAAGGGCAGATCCCCCCGAGCGGGCTGATCACCGCCAGTGGCGGCAACCACGGTGCGGCGGTCGCCTACGTCGGCCGGAGCCTCGGAGTCCCCGTCGAGGTCTACGTCCCGTCGTCGAGCCCGGAGCTGAAGCGCCGCAACATCGAGCGCTTCGGGGCTCGTGCCGTGATCGTTCCCGGCTATTACGACGATGCCCAGGCGGCGGCGAACGCCCGCCAGGCGTGCAGCGCAGCGCTGATGGTCCACCCCTTCGATCACCCGGCGACGATCGCCGGCCAGGGGACGATGGCCCGGGAAGTCGGCGAGCAGGTCGGCGGGTTGGACACGATCGTCGTCGGGGCCGGGGGCGGCGGTTTCCTCGCCGGTCAGGCGGCGTGGTTCGGGGCGGAGGTGCGCGTCGTGTCCGTCGAGCCGGAGACGTCGCAGTGCGTGCACGCCGCGCTCGCCGCCGGTCAGCCCGTCGATGTCCCGGTGAGCGGGATCGCCGCCGATTCGCTCGGGGCGAAGCGGGTCGGGGATGTGCCCTGGCCGGTCATCCGCGACCACGTCGACGTCGCCGTGGTCGTGCCCGACGAGGAGATCCGTGCCGCCCAGCGGGCGCTGTGGGACGAGCTGAGGATCGTCGTCGAGCCGGGCGGTGCGGCCGCTTACGCTGCGCTGCGCTGCGGGGCCTACTCGCCGGGCCCGGCAGAGCGCGTCGTCGTTGCCGTGTGCGGGGCGAACTGCGACCCGCGCGACGTCGTCAGCTGATCGTGTACTCGACCAGTCCCGACGGTGGTGTGCGCCGCTGCGCTTCACCGAGCAGGCGGAGGTGCTCGAGGTGGGCGTACGTCTCGGAGTCGGCCATCGCCCCGAGGGAGCGGGGGGCGAACAGGTAGGTGGAGAACTCGCCGACGGTGGCCGGCCGGCCGAGCTCGGCCGAGGCCCGGCGGAGCTTGCCCAGCCGGGCGAGGTGGTGTTCCTTGATCGCCTCGGCCCGCTCCGCAAGGGCGGAGAACGGGTGGCCGTGGGCGGGGAGGACGACCTGTGTCGCACCGTCGAGCGCGGCCACCTTGTCCAGCGAGTCGAAGAACGCCTTGAGCGAGTCGTCGTGGTCGTGCAGCGCGCCGATGTGCGGGGTGATCGTCGGCAGGACGTGGTCGCCGGACAGGAACGTGCCCGTCGAGCGGTCGAACAGGCAGAGGTGGTCGGAGGTGTGCCCGGGGGTGTGCACGGCGACCCATTCCCGCCCCGCGAGGCGCACCGGGTCGGCGTCATCGACGCGCACGGTCGGCCGGGGGACGAACGACTGGCGCCGGGCGTAGAGGCGGTAGGCCACGCGCATCCGCCACGGGGGGCGCGGCGAGCGGCCTCCCCACGGGGTGGGGGTCTTCCAGTTCGGCCGGGGGGCCGGAGCGCTCGGCCCGTCGCCGGCTGTCGGGTCCCAGCGCAGACCGAAGGCGCGGTGGGTCACGATCTCCGCTCCGCTCACCTTGTGCAGGCGGGCTGCTCCACCGAAGTGGTCCGGGTGGCTGTGGGTGACGACCACGGTGTGCACCCGGCGCAGCGGCACGCCGGCCTGGGCGAGCCGGGCGGTGAGCTCTTTCCACGGCTTGGCCCCCGGGAGCCCGGGATCGACGAGGGCCACCCCCCGCGCGTCTTCGAGGAGGTAGCAGTTGACGTGACCGAGGCCCGGCATGTGGATCGGGAGTTGGGTGCGCACGACGCCCGGGGCGACCTCGACGATCTCGTCGGTCGCCGGCTCCTGCTCCTGCTTGTGGTACTTCGGCGGGGGCGAGGTGCTCGCGTCGGTCATCCCGGCCAACCTACTTGGCCGGCGCAAGGATCACCCGGGTCGGGCTCAGCTCGTGCTCGCCGCGTGCGCGTCCGGCGCCGGCGCCGGCAGGAACACGCGCTCGCGGTAGTAGCGCAACTCGGCCACGCTCTCCCGGATGTCGTCGAGGGCCCGGTGCGTGCCGGCTTTGTGCTGGCGCCCGTTGACCACTGCGGGGTACCACCGCTTGGCGAGCTCCTTGATGCTCGAGACGTCGACCGAGCGATAGTGCAGCCAGTCCTCGATCTCCGGCAGGTAGGCGGCGAGGAACCGCCGGTCGGTGCCGATCGAGTTGCCGCACAGGGGGACGTCACGTGCCTTGGGGACGTAGGCCTTGATGAACTCGAGCGTCAGCCGCCCCGCGTCCTCGAGGGTCGTCGTCGAGGCCTTGATCGCCTCCAGCAACCCGGAGCGGGTGTGCATCTCGACGACGACGGGGTCCATCGTGGCGAGCACGTCGTCGGGCTGGTGGACGACGAGGTCCGGGCCCTCGGCGACGATCCGCAGTTCGTCGTCGGTGACGAGGGTGGCGATCTCGACGATCACGTCACGGCCCGGGTCGAGTCCGGTCATCTCCAGATCCATCCACACCAGCACGGCGCCCAGCGTAGGTGACTCCTGCCGGGATAGGTTCGGCGCCCGTGCCCGCCGATCCGCTGCCCGGGGAGCTCGGTGTCGAGGTGGTCCGGCTCGATCCGGGGCTACCGCTGCCCACCTATGCCCGCCCCGACGACGCGGGGATCGACTTGTTCGCCCGGGAGCCGGTCACCCTCGGCGCCGGCGGTGGGCGGGCGCTGGTCGCCACCGGTGTCGCCGTGCGCATCCCGGCTGGCCACGGAGGGTTCGTCCTGCCACGTTCGGGGCTCGCGGTGCGGCACGGGGTCACGGTGCTCAACGGTCCCGGGTTGATCGATGCCGGGTACCGTGACGAGATCGGCGTGCTCCTCGTCAACACCGATCCGGTCGGGGACTACGAGGTGCGCCGCGGTGACCGGATCGCGCAGCTCGTCGTGCTCGCCGTCCCCCGGATCGTCTGGCGACCGGTCGACGCGCTCGGCGGGCCGAGTCGTGGCGGCGGGTTCGGCCACAGCGGACGGTGAGTGGGCAAGCGGACGGGCACAGTAGTCCGTTCGCACCATCGGTGGCCGTCCTGTCACTCGTCTGGAATCCGCGCTTGCGCGAGGGGGATGTGATAGGGGACAATGACATTGGTGTAATTACAGGGCCGTGAACACCGCCGTGGACATCGCCGTGAACGGGAGCGCGAACAGGATCGGCGGTCGTCCACGGCGACCATGGAGTGAGACAGGCCGAGCTGCCCGGGGGACGGGCGGCACGCAGGGAGGCCGAGCGACGATGACCCATCAGCAGAACAGCGCCAGCGACCTGCCCGACCGCAGTTGGCAGGATCAGGCGAACTGCCTCGGGGTCGACCCGGACCTGTTCTTCCCCGAACGGGGCGCGTCGACCCGGGAGGCCAAGGAGGTCTGCCGGGGGTGCGTCGTGCGCCTCCAGTGCCTCGAGTACGCGCTGGTCAACGGGGAGAAGTTCGGCATCTGGGGCGGGTTGTCGGAGCGGGAGCGTCGCCGCCTGCGCCGCCAGCGGGCCCAGGCGGCGCGGCGCACGATCTCCGCCTGAGACCCACCGGGGTACGTACCGCGGCGCGACATGCGGTGGTACCGTGCCGGGCATGTTCGCATTCCTCGAGGGCCCCGAGCTGATCGTGGTCGTCCTCGTCGTCCTGGTGCTCTTCGGCGGTTCGCAGATCCCCAAGCTGGCGCGCAACCTCGGCCAAGCGAAGAAGGAGTTCGAGAAGGCGCTCGGAGACGGCCAGAAGGACGAGACGAAGCCATCCGACTCGTCGAACCCGCCCACCTCGCCTGCCTGAGGGCCACCGCCCCGGGGTCCGCTCCCCGGACGCGCAATGGCCCGGCACTCGGGGGGTGAGTGCCGGACCGCTGCTGTTGGGGTGGAGTGGCCCGAGGAGAAGCCGCCCGGATTCAGGCGGTGACGAGCGTGAGCCGGCGGCGCTTGAGGATCCGGCGCCGTTCCCGCTCGGAGGCGCCGCCCCACACGCCGTGGTCGATCCGGTTCTCCAGCGCGTACTCCAGGCACTGCTCGCTCACCGGGCACGTCGCGCAGATCCGCCGCGCTCGGTCGACGCCGACGCCGTCGCTGGGGAAGAACACCGTCGGGGCGTAGCTGCGGCAGTTGCCCAGAGCCATCCAGCTGGTCTCGGTGTCGTCTTGCATGGGTTGCTCCTGTTCGTCCACGCCGGTTCCGCCCGACACCGGAAACCTCAGCGACTCACCACCCAGGTCTGACGACCGGCGGGGTCGTTCGGTTCCCGTCCTGGAGCAGTGAAACAGAGCGTTTGTTGACCTTCAATGGGACCACCGACCTATCGTGCCGGTACAACCACAGTTCGTGGTGGTCCTTAAGGATCACGGCGATGTCACACTCCCCGTGCCACGCCCACTGAGCGTGGGCCCCACGGCACGACAACCTCTCGGCGCTAGGCTGCACCTCCTGCTCACGGGAGATCATCGATGACCGACCTGTCCACTGAACCGCCCCGCGCCCACACCCGGATCGTCTACCTCGGGCCGGTGTCGCCGCACTGGGAGGTGTACGGCGACTACGGTGACCGGGTCGTCCTCGACGAATTCCGCACCCGTGTGCTCGCCCGGCTCGTGCTCCTTCCCCGCGACGACCCCCAGTTCCGTCGCAACCGGGAACGGGTGATGCGCGACGCGGAGCGTGAGCGGATCTCGGTCGAATGGGACCTCGGCCTGCCGGAGGGCAACGACTACTGAACCGCGCCGGCCGCCCGGCGCGCCGCCCTCGCCGACCTCACTACGATCGGCGCCCATCGATCAGAATCTGCTCCTCAACCGCGAGTTGTCCTGGCTCGACTTCAACGAACGTGTCCTCGCCCAGGCGTCCGAGCCCGGCGTGCCGTTGCTCGAACGGATCAAGTTCGTGGCCATCTGCTCGAACAATCTCGACGAGTTCTTCCAGGTGCGCGTCGCCGCCCTGAAGGACCAGATCGCCGGTGGGGTCGGGCAACGATCGCCCGATGGGCGGACCGCGGTGCAGCAGCTGAGCGAGGTCCTCGCCCGCGTCCGCGAGCTGATCGAGATGCAAGAAGACGTCCTCCTCCGCCGGCTCTTGCCCGCCTTGGGCGCCGAGGGGTTGGCGATCGTGGGGTGGTCGGAGCTCGACGACGACGACCGCAAGGTGCTCAACGAGATCTACGAGACGCGCATCCATCCGGTGCTCACCCCGCTGTCGCTCGATCCCGGTCACCCGTTCCCGTACATCTCCAACCTCAGCCTCAACCTCGGGGTGACCGTTGCCGATCCGGAGACCGACGAACGCCGCTTCGCCCGGGTCAAGGTGCCTTCGTTCCTGCCGCGGTTCATCCGCCTCCCCGATGAGAAGCGCTTCGTCGCTGCCGAGGAGGTGATCGCCGCGCACCTCGATCGGCTGTTCCCCGGGATGCGGATCGACGAGGTGTCGACGTTCCGGGTGACGCGCAACGCGGACCTCTCCCTCGACGACGAGGACGCCGACGATCTCCTCGCCGCGGTCGAGCTCGAGTTGCGCCGCCGGCGATTCGGCACCGCCGTGCGGCTCGAGGTCGACGCGCGGATGTCGGCGGAGATGCTCTCCTTGCTCCTCGCCGAGCTCGACCTGGAATCCGACGAGGCGACGACTCACCGCGCCCCGCTCGACCTGCGCGGTCTGTTCGCCGTGCACGCCGCCGGGCCCGACGAACTGCGCGACGACCCGTGGCCGAACGCCCGTCCGGCAGCGTTCGTCACGCCAGACGGGCAGGGGCTGGGGGACCTGTTCGCCGCGTTGCGCCAGCGCGATGTCCTCGTCCATCACCCCTACGAGTCGTTCGCCGACTCGGTCGAGGCGTTCGTCGAGCGGGCCGCCGACGATCCGCGGGTGCGCTCGATCAAGATGACGCTGTACCGCACCTCGGGCGACAGCCCGTTCGCCGAGAGCCTGATCCGCGCCGCCGAACGGGGCGTGCAGGTGGCGGTCGTGCTCGAGCTCCAGGCCCGCTTCGACGAGCAGGCGAACATCACCTGGGCCCGGGCCCTGGAGCAGGCGGGAGTCCATGTCGTCTACGGCTTCCTCGGATTGAAGACGCACGCCAAGTGCATCCTCGTCGTGCGCGAAGAGGACGACGGCCTGCGCCAGTACGGCCATGTCGGCACGGGGAACTACAACTCGCGCACCGCCCGGCTGTACGAGGATCTCGGGCTGCTCACCGCGAACGAAGAGCTCACCGCGGACCTCGGTCGGTTGTTCAACCACCTCACCGGATACAGCCGGGAGCCGACGTACGCGAGGCTGGTCGTCGCTCCCCAGGAGTTGCGCCCGCGCCTCGCCGCGCTGATCGACAACGAACGTGCCCACGGGGCACGTGGGGCGATCACGGCGAAGATGAACGGCCTCGTCGACCCGCCGATGATCGCCGCTCTCGACGCCGCCGCGCAGGCCGGGGCGACCGTCGATCTCGTCGTGCGCGGGATCTGCTGCTTGCGCCCCGCAGCGCCGGACGCCGCGCCGCGGGTCCGGGTTCGTTCCGTTCTCGGGCGCTACCTCGAGCACTCCCGCATCTACCGCTTCGCCAACGGCAGCGGTCCGGGGCAGCCGTTGTACCTGATCGGTTCCGCCGACTTGATGCAACGCAACCTCGACGGGCGGGTCGAGGTGCTCGTCCCGATCGACGATCCGCTGCACCAGCGGCGCTTGGACGAGCTGTTCGGTCTGCTCCTCGACGACCATGCGCTCTCCTGGGAGCTGGACCACGACGGCCGCTGGAATCGCGCTGTCGGTGAGGACCTGTTCGACGTTCAGCGGCGGTTGTCCGGACGCTGCACGACCCGGGCGTGGCCTCGGTCACGGCGTCATCGAACCTGGGCGATCGGTTCACCGTCCGTTCATGTCGGCACGTGCCTCCGTCAACCCGACCTGCCTACCGTCGCGAGCGTGTCGGACCCCCCGGCGAGGACGCCAACCTGCACACGGGTGAAGACCGGGTTCTGCCGGCGCACCCCCGTCGCCGCGGCGGTTCTGTTGAGCATGCTCAGCGCGTGCGCCGGCGGCGACGGCGCCGTTCCCGCACCACCCCCGAGCGGGCCGGCATCGGCGCCATCGGCGACGATCGACTACGCCGCGCTGCGCGGCACCCTCGACGGGGGCGGGGCATCGTTCCCTCAGGCGTTCTACGAGGAGGCGATCGCCGCGCTGGCCCTGCGGGCGCGTCACCTGACGATCAACTATGGCGGGGGTGGCTCGGGGAAGGGTCGCCAGGATCTGGCTGATCGGCTGATCGCCTTCGCCGGGTCGGACAGCACGCTCAACGACGAGGAACTGCGCGCCTTCCACGGTGAGGAGGTCCTCTACTTCCCGACCGTCCTCGCTCCGATCACGATCTCCTACAACCTCCCCCTCGACGATCTCCGCCTGTCCCCTCCGACGATCGCGGGCATCTTCCAACGTTCGATCAGGACCTGGGACGACCCCGCGATCGCGGCCGACAATCCCGGCGTGGCGCTGCCCTCGACGGCGATCACGGTCGTCCACCGCGCCGACGGCTCGGGGACGACGACGAACTTCTCCAGGTTCCTCGAGGCCGCCTGCGGACCGGGTGGCGACGGGTCGTGGACCCTGGGCAAGGGCTCGCAGTTGGAGTGGCCGGCGGGGACCCAGGCTGGGCAGGGCAACGGGGGTGTCGCCCAGATCGTGGTCGACACCCCCGGAGCGGTCGGGTACGTCGACCTGTCCGATGCGCGTGCCGCAGCACTGAAGACCGCCCGGGTGCGCAACAAGGCCGGCAACTACGTTGCTCCCACGCTGGACGCGACGACCGCCGCGGCCGAGGGCGTGAGGATCGCCGATGACCTCACGTTCTTCGCCGGCTGGGCCGACGGAGAGGCGGTCTACCCGATCGCTGCCCAGACCTGGGTCCTGGTGCGCGCCGCGCAGAGCGAGGCGCGCACCGCGAGCAACCTGCGCGCCTGGTTGCACTTCATGCTCACCGAGGGTCAGGACCTCGCCGCGGGCATCGACTACGCCCGCTTGCCGCCGAGCCTCGCGGCTCGCGCCCTGGCCCGTGTGGAGCTCATCCATGCACGCTGAACTGCATCACGCCTCGGCTCGCGGCAGGAGCCGGCGGTGACCGCCGTTCCCGCGGGAGGGGAGCCGCTCGACCTGCGCTCGGCCGGCGGCCGCGCCGACCGGGCGTTCGCCGGCGTCACCTTCGCCGCCGCCGGCCTCGTCCTGGCTGTACTCGTCCTCGTCGCGTTGACGATGTCGGCGCGCACCGGCGACGTGTTCCGGCTGATGGGGGTGCGCTTCTTCACCAGCGCGCGGTGGGCCCCGGCCAAGCGTTCCTACGGCGCGCTGGCCTTCATCAGTGGGACGCTCGTGTCGTCCGCGGTGGCGATCGTCATCGCTGTTCCGCTGAGCATCGGCATCGCCTTGTTCGTCACCCAGGTCGCGCCGGGTTGGTTGCGGCGCATCGTCGTCGTCGTCATCGACCTGCTCGCCGTCGTCCCCTCGGTCGTCTTCGGTCTGTGGGGGGTGCTCGTGTTCTCCAAGCAGATCATCGGGTTCTACGACCGCCTGCACGCCTGGTTCGGGCCGATCCCCGTCGTCGGGCACCTGTTCGGTGTGGCCAGCGGTCGCTCGCTGTTCACCGCCGGGGTGATCCTCGCGATCATGATCATCCCGATCATCACCTCCCTGTCCCGGGAGGTGATCGACACCTGCCCGCGCACCGACCGGGAGGGGGCGCTGGCCCTCGGTGCGACGCGCTGGGAGATGATCACCTCGACCGTGCTCCCCCATTCGCGCAACGGGATCGTCGGCGCGGTGATGCTCGGCCTCGGGCGGGCGATGGGCGAGACGATCGCCGCCGCGCTCGTCATCGGCTCCTCCGCGCAGCTCACCGCCAACCTGTTCGCCTCCGGCGATTCGCTCCCCGCGGTGATCGCCAACCAATGGGGCGAGGCGAGCGGGACGTTCCGCTCGGCGTTGATCGCGATGGCCCTGACCGTGTTCCTCCTGACCCTCGCCGTCAACCTCGTGGCCAACGTGATCGTCGCCCGCGCCGACCGGCGGGCCGGTGTCTGAGATGGCCACGGATCTTCCCCCCGGCGTCCCCGACCTGCGCGCCCGGCGCAGTGTGCGCACGGTGAAGAACGCGCTGATGATCGGGTTGTTCAGCGCGTCCGTCGTTGTCGCCATCGTTCCTCTCGTCGCCGTCTTGGCCACGGTCGTCTCCCATGGTGGGCGGGCCGTGTTCGCCGAGTTCCCCCGGTTCCTCACCGATCGCATCCCCCGGGCGCGCCAACCCGGTCCCGGGATGGGACCAGCGGTCACCGGGACGCTGATGATCACCTCCCTCGCCGCGCTGATCGCGATCCCTGCCGGGATCCTCGGCGCGGTCTACCTCAACGAGTACGGCAAGCAGCGCCCCGCGGCCCGCGTCCTGCGCTTCTTCTCCTACGTGATGGCCGGGGTGCCCTCGATCGTGATGGGCATGTTCGTCTACGTGGTCTGGACGTTGCGCTTCGGGTACCAGGCGTTCGGTGGCGCCTTGGCCCTCGCCTTGCTCATGTTGCCGATCGTGATCCGCAGTGTGGAGGAGATGCTCAAGCTCGTTCCCGACCACCTGCGCGAAGCGAGCTACGCGCTGGGCACGCGCAAGAGCCGCACGATCCTCACCGTCGTCCTGCCCGCCGCGCTGCCCGGAGTGATCAGTGGGTGCCTGCTCGCCGTCGCCCGCGCCGCGGGGGAGACGGCGCCGCTGATCTTCACCATCGGCTTCGTCACTGCGGCCAACCCGAACCCGTTCGAGGGGGCGAACACGTCGCTGTCGGTGCAGATCTTCCGCAACGCGGTGCAACCGTTCCAGGGGGCGGTCGACCGGGCGTGGGGCGCCGCGCTCGTCCTCATCGCGATCACGTTCTCGTTCACGATCGTCGCCCGGGCCGTCGCGGCCCGGTTCGCGATCACCCGTTGAGGTGGGACAATGACCCGCGCCGACCTCGGGAAGGCCGATATGACGACGACCAACCATCCGACGGTGCTCGCCGATCCCGTGCCGCCGCGCTCCGCTCCGTCGGCCGCGGACGTGGTCTTCGACATCTCCGGGCTGTCCGTCTACTACGGCTCGTTCCGTGCCGTGAGCGACGTGCAGATGACGATCCGGCGCAACGAGATCACCGCCTTCATCGGGCCGTCGGGGTGCGGCAAGTCGACGGTGCTGCGTTGCCTGAACCGGATGAACGACCTCGTCCCCGGAGCGCGCGTCGAGGGGCGGATCACGTACCACGGTGCTGACCTGTACGCCAAGGACGTCTCCGTGACTGAGGTCCGCCGGCGGATCGGGATGGTCTTCCAGAAGCCGAACCCGTTCCCCAAGAGCATCTACGACAACGTCACCTTCGGCCCGAAGGTCAACGGGATCCGCTCCAAAGCGCAGCTGGACGAGATCGTCGAGCGCTCGCTGCGCGGCGCGGGCCTGTGGGAGGAGGTCAAGGACCGGCTCCGGTCGTCCGGGTTGGGCTTGTCCGGTGGACAGCAGCAGCGCTTGTGCATCGCCCGGGCGATCGCCGTCGAGCCGGAGGTGATCCTGATGGACGAGCCGTGTTCGGCCCTCGACCCGATCGCGACCGCCAAGGTCGAGGATCTGATGGAGGAGATCAAGAGTCGCTACACGATCGTGATCGTCACCCACAACATGCAACAAGCGGCGCGGGTCAGCGATCGGACCGCGTTCTTCTCCACCGAGCTCAGCTCCGAAGGGGACCGGCGCACCGGCAGGCTCGTCGAGTTCGACCAGACGGAGAAGATCTTCTTCAACCCGGTGCACGAACGCACCGAGGCCTACGTGACGGGGAAGTTCGGCTGATGGCCACCGAGTTGCGCCGTTCCTACCACCAAGGGTTGGAGGACATCCGTTCGGAGTTGGTGCGCATCGCCGCCTCGGTGATCGAGGCGATTCCCCGGGCCACGGAGATCCTCCTCGACCAAGATCTGGAGGGCGCCGACTACTTGATCCAGGGCGACGACGAGATCGACGCCCGCTGCGTAGAGTTGGAGGAGCGCTGCTACCAACTGATCGCCCTCCAGGCACCGGTCGCCGGTGATCTCCGGGCGATCGTCGCCGCGGTGAAGATGATCGGGGAGATCGAACGATCCGCCGACTTGACGGTGAACATCTGCAAAGCGGCACGGCGGATCTACGGGCACGAGCTCAACCCGAAGCTGCGTGGGCTGATCGAGAAGATGGGTGCTCAAGCGCAACGCCTGTATGCGGAAGCGATGGACGCCTACGTGACCAACGACGCGGCCAAGGCGGCGGCGATCGACGAGATGGACTCGTTCCTCGACGGCCTCCAGAAGCAGTTCGTGCAGGTGATCTTCGAGAGCCACGCGGCGGGGTCGATCGACCTCCAGGTAGCGGTGCAGCTCGCCGTCGTCGCCCGCTTCTACGAGCGGATCGGCGATCACGCGGTCAACGTCGGGGAGAAGGTCCGCTACCTCGTCACCGGGTGGTTGCCGGAGCACTCCGGCGCCGCCCGCTACCGGGCGCGTCACGCTGCAGATGACGCATCGGCTGCGCCGGCCTCAGCGGACGGCGGCTGACGTGCGCTGGCACGGTCGGTGGAGACGAGCGCTCGGCGCGTTCGCCGCGATCCTGCCCTCACGCCGGCGCCGAGCCGCGGAGCTGGCCCGCGCCGAACGTCTCGGCGCGCTCGAGCAGCAGGTGGAGGAGCTCTCTGCCGGCCTCGCCCGGCTGCGCGCCGCGCTCGACGCCTTGCCCGTCGGCGTCGTCCTCGCCGATGCGCAGGGGACCGTCGTCGCGCGCAACTCCCTCGTCGGTCACGGCGTGGGCTCATGGCAGGGCGACGTGCTCGTCGACGAAGCGGTGGCCACGCTGCTCGGCGACGCGGTCGCCGGTCGGCGGGGGGAGCGCGTGCTCGACCTGTTCGGCCCGCCGCGGCGTGTCGTGTCCGTACGGGCCGTCCCCGTCGAGGGCACGAGCCGGGGCGGGTTGGTGGTCATCGACGACGTCACCGAGCGGGTCCGCACCGATGCCGTGCGGACGGACTTCGTCGCCAACATCAGCCACGAACTGAAGACTCCGGTCGGTGCGCTGACGGTCCTCGCCGACGCGATCGAGGCTGCCGAGGATCCGGCTGATGCGCGGCGCTTGGCGGGAAAGGTCGCCGGTGAGGCCGATCGCTTGTCGCGCACGATCGACGACCTGCTCGAGCTGTCCCGGATCGAGCTCGGCGGGGAGCAGGTACGCGAACCGGTCGTCGTCGGCGAGGTGCTCAGCGAAGCGGTGGAGCGTTTCCGCCCGCTCGCCACCCGCCACCGCATCGCGCTACGCATCGATCCACCGCCGCCCGGCGCGGTGGTCGTCGGCGATCGCCGGCAGCTGGTGTCCGCCGTCGGCAACCTGGTGGAGAACGCGGTCAAGTACTCCGAACCCGGAGACGACGTCGAGCTACGCGTCGAAGATGCCACCGGAGCACTCGAGCTCGTCGTCGAGGACCACGGGATCGGCATTCCCGGGCGCCACCTGGACCGCGTCTTCGAGCGGTTCTACCGCGTCGACCGGGCTCGCTCGCGAGGGACCGGCGGCACCGGTCTCGGCCTGTCGATCGTCCGTCACATCGCCAACAATCACGGCGGGATCGTCACCGTCAGCTCCGTCGAGGGGGAGGGCTCGACGTTCCGCCTGCGCATCCCCCTAGGGGGAGCCGAACCGCCCGTCGACGCCGAACCGCCCGCCGGAGCCGGAGCTGTCGGCGAGCGATGATCGACCGAGTGACGACCGTGCTGCTCGTGGAGGACGAGGAGTCCTTCGTCGACGCGCTCCAGGTCGGGTTGCGCCGGGAGGGTTTCCGGGTCGCGGTGGCCGGTGACGGCGTCCGCGCCCTGGAGATGTTCGACGAGGTGAACCCGGACCTCGTCCTGCTCGACGTGATGCTGCCGCGCCTGTCGGGGATCGACGTCTGCCGCCAGTTGCGCAAACGGTCCCGCGTCCCAATCATCATGGTCACCGCGAAGTCGGCCGAGATCGACACCGTCGTCGGGTTGGAGGTCGGCGCCGACGACTACGTGACCAAGCCGTACAGGATGCGTGAGCTGGTCGCCCGGATGCGCGCCGTGCTCCGCCGCACTCCGCACGATGGCCCGTCGGCGGCGACCGCGTCGAGTGCGTTGAGCGTGGGGGAGGTGACCCTCGATCCCGCCGAGCACCGGGTATGGGTTGACGGCACGGAGACGTCGTTGCCGCTGAAGGAGTTCGAGGTGCTCCACCTCCTCCTGGCCAACGCCGGCAAGGTCGTCACCCGCGACACGTTGATCGACCGGGTGTGGGGCAGTGACTACATCGGCGACACCAAGACGCTCGACGTGCACATCAAGCGGCTGCGGGCGAAGCTCGAACCCGACCCGACCAACCCCGCCCGGATCGTCACCGTCCGTGGCGTCGGCTACCGCTTTGAGCGACCGTCGCGCTCGGGGTGACCCGAGCGGCCGCGACGCGGACACCCGGGAGCCGTGGGCCCGGGCGCGTAGCATGGCGCGGTGACCGAGCGCGCCGAGAGAGCCGGGCGGTCCCGCCCGCGCGGGGCGAGTCCGGGGTTGAGCCCCTACCAGCGCCTGGCGCGCACTCACGCGCTGATGGCTGCCGGCGACGCGGTGATGGCCGTCGCCCTCGCCGGCTCGTTGTTCCTCGACATCTCTCCCGACGCGGCGCGCTCCAAGGTGCTGCTGTTCCTCGCGATCTCCGTCGCCCCGTTCGCCGTCGTCGCCCCGCTGATCGGGCCGGCGATCGACAGGATGGCCGGCGGTCGCCGTCTCGTCGTCCAACTCGTCGCCGTCGCACGGTTGTTCGTCGCCTTGCTGATGGCCAAGAACTTGGACAACGTCTTGCTCTTCCCCCTCGCGTTCGCCGCGATGGTGTTGCAGAAGACGTACCAGGTGTCCAAGTCGGCCCTCGTCCCCACGGTGGTGCACAACGAGGCCGAGCTCGTCGAGGCGAACTCCAAGCTCGGGGTGATCTCCGGGGTCGTCGGCTTCCTTGCGGCGATCCCGGCCGGGGTGCTCCACCTGGTCAGCGACCCGGCGGCGTTGCTCTTCGACGCCGCGGTGTTCGGTGCCGCGGCACTCTCCGCCACCCAGTTGCCGCGGGAGGTCGTCGCCTCGCGGGCGGCGGGCAAGGCGGAGGTCGCCGAGTTGCGCTCCTCGGTGATCCTCCTCGCCGCGTCGGCGATGAGCCTGTTGCGCGCCTCGGTCGGGTTCCTCTTCTTCCACCTCGCGTTCTGGTTCCGCGGGCAGAGCGCCGGCACCGTCTGGTTCGGTGTCGGCGTCGCCTGCGCGGCGATCGGGACGATGATCGGCAACTCGGTCGGACCGACGCTGCGCCGTTCGGCGCGCGAGGAGTTGATGCTGATCGGCAGCCTCGCCTTCGTCGCCGCCGCCGGGCTGGTTGCGGCGCTCGTCGAGTCGAAGGGTGCCGCGCTCGCGCTGATGGCTGCCCTCAATCTCGGCGCTGCCGTCGGACGCCTCGGGTTCGACGCGATCGTCCAGCGCTACGCACCCGACGCGAACCAGGGCCGCGCTTTCGCCCAGTTCGAGACGCGCTTCCAGCTCGCGTGGGTCACCGCGGGGATCGTTCCCGTGCTGATCACGATCCCCGGCTGGCTCGGATTCGCCATCGTCGGCGTCCTCGCCGCGTTCGCGATGGTCACCTACCTCGCCTCGATGCGCCGCCTGCGCCTCGGCCGCCGGTTGCCTGCGCCGCTCTCGACCCGCGCCCGTGAGCAACTCCGGGTCAGGCTCCGTGCGGGCCGGCGCCGGCCGGCGAGGCGGGTGCAACGCCCCGAGGAGCAGGGACCGGCACGCCGCCCGGAACGGAGCTCTCGGTCACGCGGCGGTGCCGATCGGTCGCTGACCCGTGGCAGGCCTCGCGAGGTACGCTAGCTCCACCTTGCACAACACGTTAGGTTTGCCTAACATCTTCGGATGCAGTGTGGGACTGGAGATTCCCCCGAGCACCGCGGCGAACCGCACTCGGCGCTGGTGGCCGTCGAGGGACTGCGGCTGTGGAGACGTGGGCTGTGCCTGATCGACGATCTCCACCTGAGGGTCGCGGCGGGTGACCCGGTAGCGGTGATGGGCGCGTCGGGGGCCGGCAAGTCGTCGTTGCTGCGCGTCCTCGCCGGCCTCCTCGCACCGACCACGGGCCGGGTCACGGTCGGTGGATCACGGGTGACGATGGTCTTCCAGGATCCGCGGTTGCTCCCCTGGCGGAGCGCGCTGGACAACGTCGCCTTGGCGATCGGCACCGGATCGCGTGCCCAGCGCCGTGAGCGGGCCCGGCACTGGCTCGATCGCGTCGGCCTCGGCGAAGCCGCCGAGTTGTTCCCGGCGGCGATGTCCGGCGGGATGCGCCAAAGGGTCGGGATCGCCCGGGCGATGGTCGACGATCCCGACGTGGTGCTCGTCGACGAGCCCTTCTCTTCCCTCGACGCGGCGCTCGCCGAGCGACTTCGCAGCGTACTCCTCGGCCAGCTCGACGATCGGGTCCGGACCGTGATCTGGGTGACCCACGATCCTGTCGAGGCGGCAGCGGTGGCGACCCGGACGCTCGTCCTCGACGGGCCACCGACGGGTTCATGGCGTATCGAGAGCCGCGAGCAGGCGGCAGCAGCAGGAGGAGTCCGATGACCCGCCGACCGACGTTCATCGCCGCCCTCGGAGCGTTCGCGCTCCTCGTCGCGGCCTGCGGAAGCGACGACAAACCCGGCTCGTCCGCCGCCGACGCGACCACGGCCGCCGCGTCGCCGACGACCGCGGCCTCGGCCGCTACGTCCGCATCGGAGACGACGGTCGCCGGCGTCCCGGCCACGCAGAGCACGGCGCCGCCGACCACCGAGCCGCTCGCCAAGCTCCGCATCTACCACCCCGAGACCCTGGCCTTCGCCGCTCCGTTCACCTTCATCGCCGACGAACCGGCTCTCGACGGAGCCGTCGAGCAGGTGACGACCGACGTGTGGGCCACCCCCGACGTGATGCGCGCCCTCGTCGTCGGCGGTGACAGCGACGTCACCGCGGTGCCCTCCTACGTCGCGGCCAACCTGTTCAACCGCGGGGTCGACATCCGCCTCGCGGCGATCACGGTGTGGGGTCTGCTGTGGGTCATCGGCCCGGACGGCATGCCGGCGGACTGGGAGCAGCTGCGCGGCAAGACGGTGATGGTCCCCTACGCGAACGACATGCCCGATCTCGTCTTCCGCCGCCTCGCCGCGGCGAACGGCCTCGATCCGGACACCGACATGAAGATCGAGTACTACGCCCAACCGCCCGAGGTCGTCGGACGGCTCGTCGCCGGTCAAGGAACCTACGCGGTCCTCCCCGAGCACGTCGCCACCCTCGCCCTGCTCACGGCGAACGACGCGGGGCGGAACCTCGGCCGGATGTTCGACCTCCAACAGGAGTGGGCGAAGATCACCGGGGGCAGCGCGCGCATCCCGCAGGCCGGGGTGATCGTGACCGCCAAGCTCGCCGACGAGCGCCCCGACGTGGTCGGCGCCCTTCTCGACGCCCTCGACGCGTCGATCGACCGGGTCAACGCGGCGGTGCCCGCCGACGTCGCCGCCCTCGCGGTCGCTTCCGGGCTCCCCGAGCCGGTCGTCAGGCAGGTCGTCGAACGCCTGAACCTCGACATGGTCCCCGCCGACGAGGCCCGGGCCGAACTGGAGAGGTTCTTCAGCGAGCTCGCCGAACTGTCGCCGGAGATCATCGGCGGCCAGTCGCCGGGCGAGGATCTCTACCTCGTCGACCCCCGGTGACGGGTAGCGCCCGCGACCGGGCCGCACGGTTGGCCTGGTCGACGGGCGGACTCGTCGCTCTGGTGGCGGTGTGGGCGTTCGCCGCCAACGGCCGCAACGAGCTGCTCCTTCCGTCGCCTGCACAGACCGTCCGTGTCGCGCGGCGGCTGATCACCGACGGCGTGTACTTCTCCGCACTCCTGACCACCGTGGGACGAGCCCTGTCCGGGATCGTGATCGCGGTGGTCATCGGAGTGGTCTGGGGGGCGCTCGCCGGGCGGTTCACCCCCGTCGCCGACTTCGGACGGCCGCTCGTCGCCACCCTGATGGCCGTCCCCCCGGTGGTGGTCGTCGTCGTCGGTCTGCTCTGGTTCGGTCCGAGCGGCGGTGTCGCCCGCTTCGTCATCGTCCTCGTCGCCCTACCGCTGATCGTCGTCGCCGTCCAAGAGGCGGTGCGCAACCTCGATCCGGATCTGCTCGAGATGGCCCACGTGTTCGGGTTCTCCCGGGCGCGGCTGATCCGCCATGTGGTAGTTCCCGGGATCTCCTCGCCCGTCATCGCCGCGATCTCGGTCGTCGTCGGGCAGTCGGTACGCGTCGCGGTGATGGCCGAGTTGCTCGCCAGCGCCGACGGCGTCGGGTTCCACGTCGCCCGGTCGCGGGCGAACCTCGACTCCGCCGCGCTGTTCGCCTGGGCAGCGTTGCTCGTGGCCACCGTGCTGGTCATCGAGCGGGTGCTCCTCGCGCCGATCGAGAGGCGCGCCCGGCGCTGGCGTGGTGCCGCACCGGCCACCTCCGATGGCCCACCCGGTGAGTTGTCGTCGGCCGCGCCCTAGTTCTCGTAGTCGAGGCGGGCCAACCACAGGCCGGGAGCGTCGACCTCGGCGGGTGTGGGGAGCGCCGCGGCGGAGTGGAACAGCTTGTCCAGGCCCGCGTTGCCGGCACGTTCGACGACGCCGCTGACGAAGGCCCGGCCCCGCTCGACCTGGGCTCGGGTGAGGGTCAAGCCGAACAGGCGCTCGACGAACACGTCGTGTGCGGACGTCTCCACCCGCCGCCGGCGGACCGCTTCGGCGAGCTGGCCGGCGGAGCCGATCAGCGCCTGGGCGCTGCGATCCACCGCCTGATCGACGTAACCGACGATCACCGCGACGAGTGCGTCGAGGCGGGGCAACTCGGCGCGCTGCTCGGCCGTCTGCACCGCGCCGAGGAGGACCTCGGGGTCACCGAACGCCTGCTGGAGCGCACCCATCGGATCACTCCCGGCAGCGAGGTCGAGGTCGCCGAGCTTCTCCGCGATCGAGGCGGGGTCGGGCCGGAAGCCGGCCACGTGCCGCCCGACGAGGCCGATCAACTCGTCGTGGATGTGGGGCACGTTGAGCACGGCGTGACCCGTCAACTCCTGGAGGCAGACCCACAGCCGCAACTCGTCGGCGGGCAGGCTCCACTGCGCGGCGAACGCGTCGACCGCGGCGGGGACGACGAGGATCTCGTTCGTCCGCGCCCGCGGGATCGGCAGGTCGTACTGGCCGAAGGCACGCGTCGCCAGGTGACCGACCATCGAGCCGATCGCCATCGCCAGCATCGACGGCCCGAGCATCTGGGACAACCCGGCCATCATCGCCAGCATCGGGTCGTCGTCGTCCGCCCCGCCGGGGGCGTTCGCCGGCCGCTGCCCGAGCGAGGCGGCCAACGACTGGAACAACGGCCGGTAGGCCTCCAGCGTGCGCTGGGCCCACTGTCCAGGAGTGACGCAGGAGATCTTCGGGGAGCGGCCCTCGACCGTCGTGTCCAGTCCCGTCGTCGTCGCCACGTGCATCTCGGCGATCCCCGCGAGCTGCTCGAAGGCGATGCGCGCTGCGGGGTCGACGTTCCCCTCCGGTGTGCCCCCGGTGGCTACCGCCTGGGCCACCTGGCGAGCGATGTCCCAGTTCAGCGGGCCCTGCCCACCGAGCATGCGGGCGATGTCGCCGAACAGCGGCAGCCCTCCGAAGGGGTTGAACGGCTCCGGCTGATCGTCGCTCACACCCCCAGGTTATGACCCATCGGTGCCCTACAGTTCCCGGCCGTGACGACGCTCCTGACCGGCGCCCAGACGACGCTCGGCCGACGCGTGGCGAGCCGCCTGACGGAGATCGAAGGCCCGGTCGTCGAGTTGCCGAGCGGTGCGCCGGGCAAACCGGCGGCGACCCTCGTCCACCTCTCCGCCGGGGACCACGATCGCCTCGCCGGGCGGCGGGCGAACGCCGTCCGGCTGACCGCCGACGCGCTGCGCGAGGCGACCGCCTCGGGGGTCGACCATGTCGTCGTCCTCTCCTCGGCGATGGTCTACGGAGCTTGGCCGAACAACCCGGTGCCGCTCACCGAGGATGCACCGCTGCGACCCGGAGGGTTCGCCTTCGCCGAGCAACTCGCCCAGGTCGAGCAACTCGTCGACGCGTGGCGCACGGAACGCCCCGGGCGCACCGCGACGGTGCTCCGCCCCGTGCTCACCCTCGCCGCCGAAGGGACGCCCTCGATCGTGCGTGCTCTTGCCGCCGGGATGGGTGAGCGGCTCGACGACGACGACCCACCCGCTCAGTTCCTCCACGTCGACGATCTCGCCGCGGCCGTCGTGCTCGCTCACCGGCGGCGTCTCGACGGGGTGTTCAACGTGGCTCCCGACGGGTGGATCGCGGGGGAGACCGTGCGCGCCCTGGCCGGGGCGCGGCCGCGCGTCCGCCTGCCGAGCTGGCTGGTGGAGCCCGTCGCCGCGGTCCGCTGGCGGTTCCAGCGCGGGCCGATCCCCCCGGGGTTGCGGCCCTACGCGAGCAATGCGTGGCTCGTGGCCAACGACCGCTTGCGGGCGATCGGCTGGCGGCCGGCGGTGAACAACGAGCAGGCCTACGTCGAGGGTACGGAGGCGAAGTGGTGGACGATGCTCACCCCCAAGCGGAAGCAGGAGCTGTCGCTGGGGGCGATGGCCGTCGTGCTCGCCTCGATCGCCGCGACGGCCGTTGCGGTCGTCGTCCGGCGGCAGCGTGGCTCCCGGCGCAGCCCCGCGGGCTGAGCGGGGCGTTCACGGTGCGCTCGTGAGCACCACGTCGTACTCGTGGCGCTCGGCGTCCCGCTCGACGATCAGGTGGATCCTCGTCCCCGGGGCACGGCCGGCGAGGTGGCGAGCGAGCTGAGCCGCGTCGGTCAACCGGTCGTCGTCGATCATCACGATCACGTCTCCGACGCGCACGCCGGCGCGGGCCAACGGGGAGTCGTCGGCGAGCCACTCGACCTGCGCCCCGTGCCCGGCCGTGCTCGCCGTGCGCATCCCCAGCCAGGCGATGCCGGCGACGGGCATGGCGACGGTCGTCAGCGAGTCCTTGGCCACGGCGGCGAGGGTCGGCGCGGCGGTCCGCGCCGCGGGCGTGCCCGATCCGCTGGTGGCCATCAGCAGTGCCAGCCCGACGGCGCAGGCGACCCCGGCGACCCCCGCGGCGACGAGCAACCCGCGGTTGACCCGCCGGGCAGGAGTCGGGGGGATGACGAACGGTTCGCGGAGCCCGAGTTCGGAGGGATGCCGCCAGGTTCGTTCGTGGAGCGGCAGCGGCGCCGGTGGGTACACCGCCGGTGCGTCACCGTCCGGTGGTTCGTCCCACTCCGAGGCCTCCACGGGGCGTGACCCTACCGAGCAGCGCTGCGCCGGTGGTCGCGCCCCCGGGCAGGTGGTGGCTCCCTCCGAGGCCGTCACCGGCATGCCCGGCTACGATGCGGACGTGCACCCCCCCGACGATGGCGAGACGTGGCTCGGGATCACCGCCGAACCGCTCGACGTCGCCGCGGCCTTTTCCTGGTCGGTTCGGCCGGATTGCGGCGCGGTGGTCCTGTTCTCCGGGACCGTGCGCGATCACGCGGAGGGGCGCGCCGGGGTGGAGGCACTGACCTACGAGGCCTACGACGGCCCGGCCGTCGCCCGGCTCGGCGACATCGACGCCGAGCTGCGCCGCCGGTGGCCGGCGGTGGGGCGGGTCGTCCTCCTTCACCGCATCGGGGAGCTCGCCGTGGAGGAGTGCTCGGTGCTCGTCGTCGCCGCCGCGCCGCACCGGCCGGAGGCGTTCGCCGCCGCTCGCTTCGGGATCGACGCGGTCAAGCAGAGCGTGCCGATCTGGAAGCGGGAGACGTGGGCCGGCGGAGCGGACTGGGGCCTCGGAGCCCGGCCGGTCGTCGCTCCCGCCGACGTGGCCGGTCCGCTCGGGGAGCGGACGAGCCGGCGATGACCTCGACCGTGGTGACCCTCGTCGCGGTGGCCGTGCTGATCGGTGCGGCGGTTGTCGTCGTCCGCCGCCGGCGGCGCCCGTCGACACACCTCGAGGGCGTCGACCGATTCCGCCGGCACCTCGACGCGTTGTCCTCCGAGGCCCGGCGCGACGTGATCACGCGGGTACGCGACGCCCGCCGTGACGAGGGACGCTGATGGCCCGCGACCTGGCGATCGACCTCGGTACGGCGAACACGCTGGTGTACATGAAGGGCCGCGGCATCGTGCTCAACGAACCGTCGGTGATCGCCCTCAACCGGCAGACCGGGGAGGTGCTCGCCACCGGCCGCGAAGCCTGGCAGATGATCGGCCGGACTCCCGGATACATCGTCGCCGTGCGCCCTCTGCGCGGCGGGGCGATCACCGACTTCGACATCACCGAGCGGATGGTCCGCCTGCTCCTCCAGCGCGTCGGGGTGACCCGCTTCAACCGCCCGAAGGTCGTCATCTGCGTCCCCTCGGCGATCACCGAGGTGGAGCGGCGGGCGGTGACCGACGCGGCCCGCCGCGCCGGCGCCGCCGACGCGCAGCTGATCGAGCAACCGATGGCCGCGGCGATCGGCGCCGACTTGCCGATCGACGAGCCCGTCGGCAACATGGTCATCGACATCGGCGGGGGGACGAGCGAGACGGCGGTGATCTCCCTCGGGGGGATCGTCGCCCTCGAGGCGGTGCGCGTCGGAAGCTTCGACATCGACACCGCGATCCAGAACTACGTGCGCCGGGAACACGGGATCGCGATCGGAGAGCGGACCGCGGAGGAGATCAAGGTCGCGATCGGTTCCGCCGACCCGACCCCGGAGGAGAACCACGCCGAGGTGCGCGGTCGGGACCTGATGTCCGGGCTGCCGAAGACGGTCGTGCTCACCCCGGAAGAGATCCGCGGCGCGATCGAGGACGTGGTCACCTCGATCGTCCAGTCGGTGATCCGCTGCCTGGCCAAAGCGCCTCCCGAGCTCGCCCAGGACTTCCTCATCCGCGGCATGTACCTGTGCGGCGGTGGGGGGATGCTGCGCGGCCTGGCTCAACGCATCGAGCGGGAGACGGAGGTGCCGGTGCACATGTCGCCGATGCCCTTGGAGGCGGTCGTGCTCGGTGCCGGGCACTGCATCGAGCA
>CAZQEJ010000011.1:0-38924 GCA_964592165.1 uncultured Ilumatobacteraceae bacterium
GCCTCATCGGTGCCGGCAAGTTCGGCGCCATGTTCCTCTCCCAGGTGCGCGTCGTTGTCGCCGGGCTGCGCTCGGTGAGGCAACGCTACTGCCCGGACCGGGTCCGGGCACTCCGCGAACGCTGTGCTCAGCCCTCGACGCGCGCGGCGATCGCCGTACCGATCGCCTGAGTCCCGGTCTCGATCACCGGCTCGGCGCACGCGGCGCGGATCCGGTCGGCGGCGGCGTGGGCGCCGAGGAAGTCGAGCATCAGCGCGCCGGAGAGGATCGCCGCGATCGGGTTGGCGATCCCCTTGCCGGCGATGTCGGGGGCCGAGCCGTGGACCGGCTCGAACATGCTCGGGCCGGTGCGCGCCGGGTTGAGGTTCGCCGACGAGGCGAGACCGATCCCCCCGGAGACCGCCCCACCGAGGTCGGTGAGGATGTCGCCGAACAGGTTGTCGGTGACGATCACGTCGAAGCGGTGGGGGTCCTGAACGAAGTGGATGCAGGCCGCGTCGACGTGGTTGTACGCGGTCTCCACCTGCGGGTATTCGGCAGCGACCTCGTTGAACGTGCGCTCCCACAGGTCACCGGAGAAGGTGAGCACGTTCGTCTTGTGGACGAGGGTGAGGTGCCGGCGCGCCCGGGCCGCGGCGAGCTCGAACGCGTAGCGCACGCAGCGCTCGACGCCCATCCGGGTGTTCACCGACCCTTGGGTGGCGACCTCCGCCGGCGTGCCGCGGCGCAGCACGCCGCCTTCGCCGACGTAGGGGCCCTCGGTGTTCTCGCGGATGACGACGAAGTCGTGCGGCCGATCGCCGCCGGGAGCAGTGCCGGCGAATGGGCGCTGGTTGACGTACAGGTCCAGCTCGAAGCGCATCTTCAGCAGCAGCCCGCGCTCGATCACCCCCGGGGGCACACCCGGCGTGCCGACCGCGCCGAGGAGGATCGCCTCGTAGCCGCGCAGTTCGTCGAGCGTCGCGTCGGAGAGGATCTCCCCGTCGCGCAGGTAGCGCGCCCCGCCGAGGTCGAACTCGGTCGTCTCGATGGTCACGCCTGCGGCGCGGATCACCTTCAGGGCCTCCGCGGTGACCTCCGGGCCGATCCCGTCCCCGCCGATGACTGCGATGCGATGCGACATGGCCGCCGACGCTAGCGGTGGCGGTGTCGGGCCACCGTGCCCACGCTGGTCCCCGCACGCCGCGCCAAGCGATAGCGTCGCGGGCCATGTCCCAGGGGAACCAGCTGTCGCGCGCTGCGTACGACCGGCTGCGCGCCGAGTACGACGACCTGACGACCCGCGGCCGGATCGAGATCGCCCAGGCGATCGAACGGGCCCGTGAGCTCGGCGATCTCTCGGAGAACGGCGACTACCACGCGGCCAAGGACCAGCAGGGCCACATGGAAGGGCGAATCCGCCAGCTGGAGTCGATCCTGGAGAGTGCGGTCGTCGTCGAGACGGCCGAGGCCGGTGTCGTCGGTGTCGGTTCGGTGGTCACGATCGTCTACGACGGCGACTCCGACGACTCGGCCGAGACGTATCTGCTCGACTCCGTCGAGCAGCGCCGGGAGGGGATCGACGTGATCACCCCTGGTTCACCGATCGGCGCCGCTCTGCTCGGCCGCCGGGAGGGTGAGCACGTCACCTACCAGGCGCCGAACGGGCGCGAGCTCGGGGTGAAGATCCTGCGCGTCGAGGTCTGATCGGGCGCTCGTTCCGGCACAGTGGACACGATGAGTGACAACGGCAGCGAGGAGATCCCCTCACCGTGGCTGCCCCCCGGACGGGAGCTGGAGCTTCCCGAGCGAGGCTTGACGTTCGTGCGCGAGCTGCCCGGCCCGTCGCCACAGGCGCCCGTCGTGCTCCTCCTCCACGGCTGGACGGCGACCGCCGACCTGAACTGGTTCACCAGCTACGCCGCGCTGGCCACCCGCTTCCGGGTGCTCGCCCTCGACCACCACGGGCACGGTGGCGGGCTCCGCTCGACGCGCCGGTTCTCCCTCGAGGCCTGTGCCGACGACGCGATCGCGCTGTGCGACGTGCTCGGCGTCGAGCGGGCCATCGTCGCCGGCTACTCGATGGGTGGGCCGGTGGCGATGCTCACCTGGCGCCGACACCGCGCGCGCGTCGCCGGCCTCGTCCTCGCCGCGACCGCCCCCTACTTCTCCGGTTCGCGCCAGGAACGGCTCAACTTCCGCGGCCTGGCCGGCCTGGCCACGTTGTCCCGGGCGACGCCGGCCAAGGCCCGCAGTTGGCTGACCGAGCAGCTGTACCTGCAGCGCAAGGCGGACACCTGGGAACCGTGGGCGCGCCACGAGGTTGCCCGCCACGAGTGGCGGACGATCCTCGAGGCGGGCGCGGCGCTCGGTGGCTTCTCCGCCGTCGACTGGTTGGGGGAGATCGACGTGCCGACGTCGGTGATCGTCACGATGCGCGACGAGATCGTCCCCGTGCGCCGCCAGGTGAAGCTGTTCGAGCTGATCCCCGACGCGGCCGTGACCCGCATCGACGGGGGCCACGATGCGGTCGTCGCCCGCGCCGACGCGTTCGTCCCCGCGCTCGTCGAGGCGGCCGGATCGGTGGTCAGCCGTGCAGTCGGAGGGGATCGAGCGGATCGTCGAACCCCTCGGGCAGGCTGACGGCGACGTGCTTCCCGCCGACGAAGCGGCACGTGCCCGAACTTTGGAGGTAGTTGCCGCGTGAGAGCCGGACAACCTCCAAAGTTCGCCAGGGGGGTGAGCCGTGTGCCGGCGCGTCGGACCCTGGCCACCGTGCTCGGTGGGATCGCCGGGGCGGTCGTCGCCGGGTGTGCCGTGCTCGCCTGGCGGCGGCGCCTCTCCCGCCGGCCGGCAGCGCAGGTCGACCTCGGCGCGGGAGAGCGGACGCGGAGGACGCCACCGGCAACGCATCGCCCCGTCGCCCGGCGAAGCCGCCTGGCGCGCAACGCCGGGCTCGGCCGGCTGGGGGTCAGCGTCGGGACGACCTACGCGACGACCGCGGCGCGCAAGGTGTTCGCCTCCGCCGAGCGGCGCATCGAGCTCGACGAGCGGGCCCGGCTGCAGACCGCCGAAGCGGTCACCGAGCGGCTCGGGGAGATGAAGGGCGCGTTGATGAAGCTCGGCCAGATGGCTTCGTTCCTCGACGACGACCTCCCCGAGCCGATGCGGCGCGCCTTGGCCGAACTGCAACACAACGCGCCCCCGATGTCGGCCGAGCTCGCCGCGCAGGTGATCCGCGACGAGTTCGGCGCGGATCCGGAACAGGTCTTTGCCGAGTGGGACCCGGAGCCGATCGCTGCCGCGTCGATCGGACAGGTCCACCGGGCGATCATCCGCGACCCCCGCACGGGGCAGGAGCGGGCCGTCGCGGTCAAGGTCCAGTACCCGGGAGTGGACGAAGCGATCGCCGCCGATCTGTCCACTGCCAACGTGCTCGGGTTGCTCCTCGCCCAGGGCTTCGGCGGGCTCGACCCGACCGATCTCGTCACCGAGATCAAGACGCGGTTGGTCGAGGAGCTCGACTACCGCCGGGAGGCGACCAACCAGCAAGGCTTCGCCGACTACTTCCGTGATCACCCGACGATCCACGTCCCCGACGTCGTCACGGAACTGTCCACCGGACGGGTGCTGACCTCCGACCTCGTCAGCGGAGCCCGGTTCGACGAGGTCACCGGCTGGCCCCAGAGCGAGCGTGACCTCGCCGCGGAGACGATCTTCCGCTTCGTGTTCCGCAGCCTGTACCGCCACCACGCGTTCAACGGCGACCCGCACCCGGGGAACTACCTGTTCGGTCCGGGGGGGAAGGTGACGTTCCTCGACTTCGGCCTCGTTCGCTACTTCAGCGAACAGGAGATGGCCACGTTCCAGCAGATGGTGACGACGTCGGTGATCGCGCCCGATCCCGCCGCCTACCGGGCGGTGCTCGAGGACGCCGGGCTGCTGCGCCCCGATGCACCGGTGTCGACCACCGACGTCGCCGCCTACTTCTCGCGCTTCTACGCTCCGGTGAGCGAGGACCGCGCGATGACCTGGACAAGCGAGTACGCGTCGGGCATCGTCCGCCACGTGTTCGACCGCAGCTCCCCGATCGCCCAATGGGCGACCGTGCCTCGTTCGTTCGTGTTCATCCAGCGGATCAACCTCGGCCTGTACGCCCTGCTCGGGCGCCTGCAGGCAAGCGGCAACTACCGGCGCATCGCCGAGGAGTTGTGGCCGATGACCGCTGCCCCACCGTCCACTGCGATGGGGCACGCAGAAGCGGAATGGATCCGCCGGCGATCGCCGTCCGGAGGGTGACAGCGGGCGGCGCCGATAGGGTCACCCGGTGCTCCGCCGCCTACCGACCGCTGCTGCTGCCGCCTGCCTGTCCGCCACCCTCGTCCTCGCTGCGTGCGGCTCGAAGTCCTCCGACGGGGCGTCGACGACCCCGCCGGGGACACTGCAGACGCTGGCGCCCTCACCGACGACGACGAACCCGAACAAGCCGAAGGTCGTCGTCCCCTCGACGGCCCCCACCGAGCTGAAGGTCACCGAGCTGCGGGCCGGGCACGGGGACAAGGCGGCGGACAAGGACGTCGTCGTCGTCGACTACGTCGGGGTGCGCAGCGTGGACGGCACCGAGTTCGACAACTCCTGGGACCGCGGCCAGCCGATCGACGTGCAGCTCGGCGCGGGAATGGTGATCAAGGGCTGGGACGAGGGCCTTCTCGGCACGCAGGCCGGCGGTCAGTACCAGCTGGACATCCCCGCCGATCTGGCCTACGGGGACAACCCGCCGGGAGACCCGATCAAGGCCGGCGACGCACTGACCTTCGTCGTCGACATCCTCGCCGTCGTCCACCCGAGCCAACCCGGCGATGCCCCCGAGGTCTCGGTGGACAAGTCGGTGGGGGCGACGAAGGTCGCCACGGACGATCTGACCACGGGGACCGGCGAGGAGGCCGCCAGCGGAGACACGGTGTTCATCGACATCCTCGCCTTCCGCGGCGACACCGGGGAGCAGATCGACTCGAGCTTCGGCAAGGGCGGGCCGTTCCCCCTCGAGCTGACCACCGGGAGCAGCATTCCCGGGCTGGTCAGCGGCATCCCCGGGATGAAGGTCGGCGGTGTGCGCAAGATCGTCATCCCTGCTGCGGACGCGTTCGGCACCGAAGGAAGTGAGCAGGTCGGCGTGCCGGCGAACACCGATCTGGTGATGGTCGTCAAGCTCGCCGCGCTCTACTCGAACGCGACCGGTAGCTGACGCCGGAGACGGCATGGGCCGCCCGGGGCGGGCGGACCCTCAGGCGACGGCGCGCACGTCGAGGCCGAGGTCGAGGGAGCGCGCCGAGTGCGTCAGCTCGCCGACGGCCACGAAGTCGATCCCCGTCGCCCCGACCGCCGCGGCATCGTCGATCGTCAAGCCTCCCGACGCTTCGAGGATCACCGCCCGACCGGAGTGAGCGCGCAGCGCGACCGCCTCGGCCATCTGCGCCGGCGTGAAGTTGTCGAGGAGGATCACGTCCGCCCCGGCCCCGACGGCGATCGCCAGATCGTCCAAGGAGTCGACCTCGACCTCCACGGGCAGCTCACCGGCCAGGGCACGCACGCGGGCGAACGCGGCGGGGATCCCCCCGGCGGCGAGCACGTGGTTGTCCTTGACGAGCGCCGCGTCGCTGAGCGCCATGCGGTGGTTGACCCCGCCACCGCAGCGCACGGCGTACTTCTGCAGGGCGCGCAAACCGGGGAGGGTCTTGCGCGTGTCGCGCACCCGGGTCGCTGTGCCGGCCAACGCGTCCGCCCAGCGGCGGGTGAGCGTGGCGACCCCGGAAAGATGACAGAGCAGGTTCAGCGCGCTCCGCTCGGCGGTGAGCAGACCCCGCGTCGGGGCGGTGATCCGGGCCACTGCGTCTCCCGGCCGGAGCCGGTCCCCGTCGGCGGCGAGGAGCTCGACGCCGATCGCCGGCGCGCCGCACACCGCTTCGATGACCGCGACGGCGACGAGGAGCCCGGCGAGCACCCCCTCGCGACGAGCGACGAACTCACCAGTCGAACGCTGCCCGGCAGGAACCGTCGCCACGGACGTGACGTCGATCCCCCCGGCGAGGTCCTCGCCCACTGCGGCCCGGACAAGGGCGGCGACGTGGTCGGGGTCGAGACCCCCGGCGGCGAGCAGAGCGCGGGTCGGCTCGGACAGCGGGTGGAAGATCATCGGCACGGTCATGCTCCGTCGGGGATCCCGCCGAGGACGAGCGTTCCATCGGCGGCGAGGCGGACGTCGAGGTGGGCCCGCCACAGATCGCGTGGCTCGACCCAATCGGTGCGGCGGTGACAGCCGCGGCTCTCCGTGCGCACCGTCGCCGCGGCGACGACGGCGGCGGCGACGGTGAGCAGGTTGGTCGACTCCCACGCCCGGCGCGAACCGGTGACCTCGACGGTCATCGCCTCGGCGAGCCCAGCCAACTGGCGGGCCGCGGCACGCAACCCGTCGGGGCGGCGCAAGACGCCGACGTTGGCCGACATCGCCGAGCGGAGCTCGACGCGCTGCGCCGGGTTGAGCAGCAGCCCGTCGACGCTGGCCACCGCGCCGCCGGGGAGCTCGGCGGGGAGGGGGAGCTCGGCGGCGAGGGCCCGCCCGACGCGGGTCCCGGCGACGACACCCTCGGTGAGCGAGTTGGAGGCCAACCGGTTCGCCCCGTGCACACCGGTACAGGCTGCTTCACCGACGGCGAACACACCGGGCAGATCCGTGCGACCGTCGAGATCGGCGACGATCCCCCCGCACGCGAAGTGCGCCGCGGGGGCGACCGGGATACGGTCGCGGGCAGGGTCGATCCCCGCCTTCCGGCACGCCGCGGTGATCGTCGGGAAGCGTTCGTAGAACCGCGTGCCCATCACCGTCGCGTCGAGGAAGACGTGATCGCCGATCCCACCGGGAGCTTCGGCCATCGTCCGGCTGATCGCCGCGGCGACGACATCGCGTGGGGCGAGGTCCTCTTGGGGATGGACACCAGCCATCACCCGCCGCCCGAGCCCGTCGTAGAGGACCGCTCCTTCGCCGCGCACCGCTTCGGAGATCAGCGGTTGCTGACCGGTCGAGTCCGGGCCCCGCCAGAGCACCGTCGGGTGGAACTGGACGAACTCGACGTCACGTACGGCGAGCCCGGCGCGCAGGGCGAGCGCGGCGCCGTCACCGGTCACCGCCGAGGGGTTCGACGTGGAGGCGAACACCTGGCCGTACCCACCGGTGGCGATGATCACCGCGTTGGCGGTGACGACGCCGACGGACAGGACGCGCCCGTCGGCGTCGGTCAGCCCGATCCGGACACCGGCCACGGCCCGCTCCCCCCCCGGCCGCCGACCGACGAGCAGATCGAGGGCGAAGGCCCGTTCGAGCACCTCGGCACCGGCCGCGATCGCCGCGGTGTCCAGCGTGCGCTGCACCTCCGCCCCGCTCTGGTCCCCCCCGGCGTGGACGATCCGGTTGTACGAGTGTCCACCCTCACGGGTCAGCGCCGGCTCGCCGTTGGTCCCCGGGTCGAACACCGCGCCGAGCCCGATCAGGTAGCGGATCGCTTCTGGTGCCTCGCGCACGAGCTCCTCGACGGCACCCTCGTCGCACAACCCGGCTCCCGCGGCGAGCGTGTCGGCGACATGACCCTCCAGGGTGTCGCCAGGATCGAGGACGCCGGCCAACCCGCCCTGGGCCCACGCCGTCGACCCGGCGTCGAGCGTGTCCTTGGTGACGATCAGCACCGAGCGCTGCGGGCGGGCGGCGAGCGCCGCGGCGAGACCGGCTGCGCCGGAGCCGAGGACGACCACATCGGCGTGACGGGTCCAGCTCGCCGCCGGCGCGGCGAGCCGGCGGGTGAGCACAGCGATGGTCATTCAGCGGTTCTCGACGGCGTCCCGATGGCGATCATCCGCTCCACGGAAGCGAGCGCCTTGTCCCGGATGTCGGTGGGCACGTCGACCACGTCGACGCCGTCGCGCAGCGCGCGGAGGAGCTTGTCCGGGGTGATCATCTTCATGTACTTGCACACCGCGGCCCGGTTCACCGGCTCGAAGGTGACGTTCGGGTTGGCCTTGTTCAGCTGGTGGATCATCCCCGCCTCGGTGGCCACGAGGACCTTGCGCGAGCGGGTCTTGCGCGCCTCGTCGATCATCCCCCCGGTGGACAGGACCTTGGTCCGCTCCTGGGGGACGACGCCCGCACCGACGAGGTACAGGGCGCTCGTCGCACACCCGCACTCGGGATGGACGAACAGCTCGGCGTCCGGCTCGGCATCGACCCGGGCGCGCAGCTCGGCGCCGTTGATCCCCGCGTGGACATGACATTCACCGGGCCAGATGTGGATGTTCTCCCGGCCGGTGAGGCGCTGGACGTGAGCGCCGAGGAACTGGTCGGGACAGAACAGGATCTCCTGGTCCTCGGGGATCGACTGGACCACCTCGACGGCGTTCGACGACGTGCAGCAGATGTCCGTCTCGGCCTTCACCGCGGCGGTCGTGTTCACGTAGGAGACGACGACCGCGCCGGGGTGCTCCGCCTTCCACCGCCGGAGCTGGCCGGCGGTGATCGACTCGGCGAGGGAGCAGCCGGCGCGCTCGTCGGGGATCAGCACCGTCTTGTCCGGGGCGAGGATCTTCGCCGTCTCGGCCATGAAGTGCACGCCGCAGAACACGATCGTCGACGCGTCGACCGTCGCCGCGACGCGCGACAGGCCGAGCGAGTCGCCGACATGATCGGCGACTTCTTGGATCTCGGGGAGTTGGTAGTTGTGGGCGAGGATCACCGCATCGCGATCGCGGGCGAGAGCGCGCACCTCGCGCGCCCATTCGCTGGTGGTCGTCGTCTCGCTCATCGGCCGGTCCTTCCTCCCGATCTCGACGCTGTCCGTGGCCAGGCTACGGATCGCCGCCCGATCGACGCACGAACGCCGCGGATCGCGCCGCGTTCACCTCTCGATCCGCCACCACAGGTGCACGACACGCACCGAGCCGCCGCCGGCCGTCGCGGTGCCCGTCTCATCGGTGGGGACTGCGTCGAGCTTGGCCATCGCCGATTCGAGCGCCTCCCGCTCGGCGCGCAGCTCCCGCTTGAACGCCGGGTTGTCGGTGTCAGCGATCTCGCCACGGAGGTCGGAGAGGTAGGTGCGCAGAGCCTTGGCCACGGCCGAGGACTCCTCTCCCGTCAGGGTCACGTCCATCACTCGTCCCTCCTCCGGCTGGCCACGCCCGATGGCCGTCTCCGCCCACGCTAGGACCGTGCTCTGACCCACCCCGGCATCGTGGGCCCCGGCGACCCCCAAGCCGTGGGACCTCGGGAGCCGGGCGAGGTGGGCGATGCCGAGGTTCACCGGTCCGGGCGGGAGGCGACCGCATCCGCGGCGAGGCAGCGCAGCGCGTCGGCCATCCGCCCGTCACCGTCGGCGACGCTGAACACCGCCGAGGTGGAACGGGCACGCACGGCGGTGGCCAGCACGGGAACGCCCGGGCGGGGATCGAGGGCGACCACGGCGACGACACGCACCCGCTCGCGGGCAGGGTGCCGGCTCGGGCGGGGGGCGCACCCGTCATCGATCGGTGCCTGCCAACCCAAGGTGAGCAGGGCGAACGCATCGAAGCTGGCGCCGAGCAGCGCCGCTGGCCCCTCGACGATGTCGTAGGGGTAGCCGCGATCGAGCAGGCAGAAGCGAGCGGCGCCGTCGTCGTCGCTGGCGAGCAGCGCTTCGTCACGCACGGTCACGCCGTACAGGCGGGCCTCGTCGAGAGACCAGTCGGTGGTCGCGTCGAGGCGGCGTTCGATCCACGTGGCGAGCTGCGATGTCGCGTCGAGCCGCGGTCGGCCGGCGTCGGGAGTCTCCAGGTCGAGGGTCATGACGCACAGGTGTGCGTGGCGTGGAGCGGCGCGGCAATCAGCGCAGCGCGTCCTCCAGGTGCCGCGCCGCGGCGACGGTCAGCGCGCCGAACTTCCCGCCCGGCGAGCGCGTCAGCCGCCCGACCGGCCCGGAGACGCTGATCGCGGCGACGACCGCCCCGTCCGCGGCACGCACCGGCGCACTGACCGAAGCCACGCCGGGCTCCCTCTCCTCGACGCTCTCGAACCACCCGTCAGCCGCGGTTCGGTTCCGGCGCACGGGCATCTCGTCGGCGAGCAGTGCCCGCCCGGCAGAACCCCGGTCGAGGGGCATCAGCGCCCCCTGGGGCACGATCCACTGCAGCGCATGTGGCGCCGGAAGGGAGATCACACACCGCCGTTCGTCGCCCTCGCGCACGTACAGTTGGACACCCTCGGAGGTCTGCGCACGCAGGTCGGCGAGCAGCGGGCGGGCGAGCTCGGCGAGGGGGAACGTGCTCGCCGCGGCCTGCCCCAGGTCGATCAGCCCGAACCCGAGGAGGAAGCGCCCATCGGTGTCCCGGCGCACGAGGCGGTGGACCTCCAGGGCGACGGCGAGACGGTGCACGGTCGCCCGGGGCAGCCCGGTCGCCTCCTGCAACCCAGCCAGCGTGCTCGGTCCGTGGCGCAGGGCGCGCAGTACGGCAGTCGCCTTGTCGAGCACTCCGACACCGCTTAGACTGTCCATTGTTCGGGAATGATATCTCACAATATGGGAGAGCTGATGACCCCGATGACCTTGCCGCAGAAGATCTGGGAACGCCACCTGGTGCACGCCGAGACCGGCGAAGCCGACCTGCTGTACATCGACCTGCACCTCGTCCACGAGGTGACCAGCCCCCAGGCCTTCGACGGGCTGCGCCTCAACGGGCGGACCGTGCGCCGCCCCGACCTGACCGTGGCTACCGAGGACCACAACGTCCCCACGGAGGACATCGACCAGCCGATCGCCGATCCGGTCTCCGCTCGCCAGGTTGAGGTGCTGCGGGCGAACACCGCCGAGTTCGGGATCACCAACTACCCGATGGGCGACCCCGGGCAGGGCATCGTCCACGTCATCGGGCCCGAGCAGGGGCGCACCCTGCCGGGGATGACGATCGTCTGCGGCGACTCGCACACCGCGACGCACGGCGCGTTCGGTGCGCTCGCCTTCGGCATCGGCACCTCGGAGGTCGAGCACGTGCTGGCCACCCAGACGCTCCCTCAGGCCCGCCCGAAGTGGATGTCGGTCACGGTCGAGGGCGAGCTCGCCGCGGGGGTGACGGCGAAGGACGTCGTCCTCGCGATCATCGGCACGATCGGCACGGGCGGCGGGATCGGGCACGTCATCGAGTACCGCGGCTCGGCGATCCGCGCGCTGTCGATGGAGGGGCGGATGACGGTGTGCAACATGTCGATCGAGGCCGGGGCCCGCGCCGGGCTGATCGCCCCCGACGAGACCACGTTCGCCTACCTCGCCGGCCGGGCCCACGCTCCGCAGGGCGCGGCGTGGGACGAGGCCGTCGCCGAGTGGCGCACACTGCGCACCGACGACGGCGCGGTGTGGGACTCAGAGGTCGTCATCGACGCGGCGACGATCCGGCCCCAGGTGACATGGGGAACGAACCCGGGGCAGGTGACCTCGATCGACGGGGCTGTCCCCGACCCGGCGGCGATCGACGACCCGACCCAGCGCGACGCGGTCGAGCGGGCGCTGCAGTACATGGCCCTCACCCCCGGCCAACCGATCCGCTCGATCGCACTGGACACGGTGTTCATCGGCTCCTGCACGAACTCGCGCATCGAGGACCTGCGCGCCGCGGCCGCGGTGCTGGAAGGCAAGAAGGTGACCGTCAAGCGGGTGATGGTCGTCCCCGGCAGCCACGCGGTGAAGACCCAGGCCGAAGCCGAAGGACTCGACGCGATCTTCCGCGCCGCGGGCGCCGACTGGCGTGAACCGGGGTGCTCGATGTGCCTGGCGATGAACCCCGACCGCCTCGCCCCCGGGGAGCGGGCGGCGAGCACGTCGAACCGCAACTTCGAAGGACGCCAGGGCCGCGGCGGGCGCACCCACCTCGTGTCCCCCGCGATCGCCGCGGCGACCGCCGTCGCCGGCCACTTCGCCACCCCGGAGGAGATCCGATGAAAGCCGTCCAGGTCGTCACCGGGCGCGGCGTGCCGCTGCGCCGTTCCGACGTCGACACCGACCAGATCATCCCCGCCGAGTGGCTCAAGCGGGTCGAGCGCACCGGGTTCGAGGCCGGGTTGTTCTCCACCTGGCGCGACGACCGCGACTTCGTGCTCAACGACGAGCGCTTCGCCGGGGCAACAATCCTCGTCGCCGGCCCCGCGTTCGGGGTCGGCTCGTCGCGCGAGCACGCGGTGTGGGCGATCCAGCAGTACGGGTTCGACGCCGTGGTCGCGCCGAGCTTCTCCGACATCTTCCGCAACAACTGCACGAAGAACGGTCTGGTCCCCGTCGTCGTCCCCGAGGCGGTCGTCACCCGCCTGTGGGATCTGATCGAGACGGATCCGTCGACCGAGTTGACCGTCGACGTGACCCGCCTGATGCTCGAGGTGCCCGCGGCAGGGATCGTCGAGCCGTTCCCGATGGATCCGGCGACGCAGCACCGCTTCCTCGGGGGGCTCGACGACATCGGCATCACGCTGACCCACGCCGCGGACATCGACACCTACGAGGCTCGCCGCCCGGCCTGGCTCGGCGCCTGACGCCCACCGCTTCCGGGCTCTGTGCACCGAATCGCGCGCTCCGGCGTGCCGATCGGTGCACAGAACGGGTACACGCTGCTAGCCGCCGACGAGGCGGCGGAACTCGGCGCGCACGGCGGTGACGTCGACATCGAAGGCGATCTCCCACTCGCCGAACCCGGCGGGGCGGGACTGCTCGGCGCCCGGCCCGAGACGGGCGAAGAACGGCACCCGGCGGTCGGCGATCGTCGCTCCCCACGCGGGACCTGGTGAGTCCTGGATCGCCAGCGGGAGCACCGGGCCGGTGACGATCCCCGGGCGAGCGGCGGCGAGCACGGCGACGAAGTCGTGGCAGGTCGTCACCCCGCTGGGAGCGAACGTCCCCCCGTAACGGGCGTAGAACGCGAGCGGTTCGGCCACAAAGCGCGCCGCCGCGTTGCGCTCTTCGGCGAGCACGGCGAGCTCGGCGTCATCGAGGGTCGCCGTGTTCGTCACGTCCAAGCCGACGAGCAACGGCGGGCGGGTCCACGCAGCCCGGGCAACGATCGCCGCGGCGCGCGGGTCGTGGGCGATGTTTGCCTCCGCCTGGGGAAGGGCGTTGCCCGGCCCGGCAACCGTCCCGCCCATCACGACGAGCCGCCCGATGCGGCCCGCCCACCCCGGATCCTCGGCGAGCAGTTCCCCGAGGTTCGTCAGCGGACCGAGGGTGACGACGGTCGCGTCGGCTCGGGCGTGGCGGCGGAGGATCTCCCGTGCGCTGTCGGGACCGGCGCCGAACGATGCAGGAGCCCGGTTCGTGTTGCCGAGCCCGTCGGCGCCGTGGATGAAGTCCGCCGGGCGGAGGTCCGGTACCGGGCCGAGCGGGTGCCCCGCGCCCATGCCGACGGGCACGTCGCTGCGTCCGGCCGCTTCCAGGATGCGGCACACGTTGGCCGTGGCCACCTCGACGCCGACGTTGCCGTGAACGGTGGTGATCGCCACGACGTCCACGCCGGGTGCGGTCAGTGCCCACCACAGGGCGACCGCGTCGTCGACCCCGCCATCGGTGTCGAGGATCATCCGCGTCACCGGGCCGCTCACCATCGTTGCGGGACCGGTCGGCGACGGCGCGGGCGATCAGGCGCTGATCGACTCACCGGTGTCGACGGCCAACGTGCGCAGATCGGCGAGGCGGGCGTCGTTGGAGAAGATCTCCACCGGCTCGCTCAGCGGCATGCGCAGTTGACGTTGGATGATCCGGCAGGCGAGGTGCTGGTTGTACTCGGCGAGGGTGACGGCGAACCCGTCGCGCCCGGCGCGGGCGGTGCGCCCCGAGCGGTGCAGGTAGGCCTTGGTGTCCGCCGCCGGCTCGTAGTGGATGACGACCTCGATCCCCTCCACGTCGATCCCCCGCGCCGCGACATCGGTGGCGACGAGGACGCGCAGCTCGCCCTCCGCGAAGCGGCGCAGTGCCTTCTCCCGCGACGGCTGGGGCAGGTCGCCGTGGATCGCGGCGACGCTCACCCCCAGGTCGTCCAGGGCCCGGGCGACCCTGTCGCACAACCGTTTGGTGGCGCAGAAGACGACGGTGCGCTCCACGTGGCGGGCGATCGCAGCGACGACGCGATCCTTGTCCATGTGATGCACGGCGAGGAAGACGTGGTGCATCGTGCCCACCGTCTCGGTCGGGGAGGCGATCGCGACCTCCTCCGGCGAGCGCAGGTAGCGGCGCACGAGATGACCGACCTGGCCGTCGAGCGTCGCGGAGAAGAGCATCGTCTGGTGCTCACCGGTGACGTGACGCAGGATCCATTCGACCTGCGGGGTGAAGCCGTCATCGGCCATCCGGTCGGCCTCGTCGACGACGACCACCTCGACCTCGTCGAGGTCGAGCTCGTCGGACTTGAGCAGATCGATCAGACGCAGCGGGGTGGCGACGACCACGTCGACGCCACGCTCGAGCGCGGCGATCTGCCCGTGGCGGGAGGCGCCACCGTAGGTCGCCAACACGGTTCGCCCGCTCGCCGCGGCGACCGGTTCGAGGACCTCGGCGACCTGGATCGCCAGCTCGCGGGTGGGGACGAGGATCAGCCCGCGGGGCCGGCGCGGGTCGGCCCCGGCTTCGATCCGGGCGAGGAGCGGGACGCCGAAGGCAAGGGTCTTGCCCGATCCGGTGCGCGCCCGCCCACAGACGTCGACGCCGCGCATCGCGACAGGGATCGCTGCGCTCTGGATCGGGAACGGCGCGCTGAACCCGGCCGCGGCGAGACCTTCGTCGATCTCGGCGGGGACCCCGAGGGCGGCGAACCCGGTGGGGGTCGGTACGGATCGGCCGGCGGTGGCCACCGCCGGGGTGGTGCGGACCGGCTTCGGTGCCGGCGGCTGCCGGCGGCGCCGGGGGGACCGGGCGCGAGGGGAGGTGTCTGGCATGAGGGAGGTTCCGCTCCCGGCCCGGCGGGCGTTCCACGGGGCACGTCGCGGTAGCCGGAGTGTACCGGTTAGGGCGCGACGAGGCGCGCCACGCTGGTCGCGGCGAGCTGTCCGGAGGCCCGTGCCAGGGCGCGTAGTCTCGCCACGATGCACGTGCCGATGACCGTGACCGACTTCATCCGCCGGGCCGAGTTGCTCTACCCGCGGCGCGTCGCGCTCGTCGACGAACCGGCCCAACCCGGTCCGTCGTGGGGATCGCTGACGTATGCCGAGCTCGCCGGGCGCGCCCGCGCCCAGGCCGCCGCGCTCGACGCGCTGGGCATAGGGGCCGGCGAGCGCGTCGCCTACGTGTCGCACAACTCCGCACGGCTGCTCGCCGCGTTCTTCGGCGTGTCCGGCTCGGGGCGGATCCTCGTCCCGATCAACTTCCGCCTCGTCGCCGACGAGGTCCGCTACATCGTCGAGCACTGCGCGGCGCGGGTGCTGGTGGTCGACCCGGAGCTCGCCGAGCCGCTCGCCTCGGTGACCTGCGAGCACCGCTTCGTGATCGGCGAGGACTCCGACGCGGTGCTCTACAGGTTCGGCGCCGAACCCCGGTCGTGGGCCGGCGACGAGGACGCGACGGCGACGATCAACTACACCTCGGGGACGACGGCGCGGCCCAAGGGAGTGCAG
The DNA here is from genome assembly GCA_964592165.1 of uncultured Ilumatobacteraceae bacterium. Lineage (GTDB taxonomy): Bacteria > Actinomycetota > Acidimicrobiia > Acidimicrobiales > Ilumatobacteraceae > JAWKHV01. The sequence goes on from CAZQEJ010000011.1 coordinate 15,632, forward strand.
CTCACCCATCGCAACGTGTGGACGAACGCGGCCGTGTTCGGGTGGCAACTGGGGATCGACGACCGCGACGTCTACTTGCACACCCTGCCCCAGTTCCACTGCAACGGGTGGGGTGTGCTCTACGCGGTGACCGGGATGGGTGGGCGACACGTGATCCTGCGCAAGATCGACGGCGCGGAGATCCTCCGCCGGATCGCCGAGCAGGGCGTCACGCTGCTCTGCTGCGCCCCCGCGGTGGTCAACGCGGTCCTCGACGCGGCGCGCACCTGGGACGGTGAGATCCCCGGGCGCGACCGGGTGCGCGTCGTCGTCGCCGGTGCACCGCCGCCGACGACGACGATCGAGCAGGTGGAGACCGTGTTGGGCTGGGAGTTCATCCAGATCTACGGTTTGACCGAGACCACTCCCCTGCTGACGATGAACCGCCGCCGGGCCGAGTTCGACGAGCTCTCCCCGCATGAGCGGGCCAAGGCCCTCGGCCGGGCCGGCGGGCCGGCGATCGGCGTCGAGATGAAGGTCGACTCGGCCGGCGAGGTGCTCGCCCGCGGCAACCACATCATGGGCGGCTACTGGAACCAACCCGAGGCGACCGCGGCGGCGATCCACCCCGCGATCGACGACCCACGCGGCCCGGAGTGGTTCCACACCGGCGACGGCGGGTCGATCGACGCCGAGAACTACGTGACCGTCTCGGACCGGAAGAAGGACATGATCATCTCCGGCGGCGAGAACGTGGCCTCGATCGAGGTCGAGGACGCGCTGTTCAGCCATCCGGAGGTGGCCGAGGTCGCGGTGATCGGCGTCCCTGACGAGAAGTGGGGCGAGCTCGTGCTGGCCCTCGTCGTGCGCACGGAAGGCTCGGCACTCGACGAGGAGACCCTGATCGCCTACGTCCGCACCCGCCTCGCCGGGTACAAGTGCCCGAAGCGGATCGAGTTCCGCGACGCCCTGGCCCGCACCGCGACCGGCAAGCTGCAGAAGTTCAAGCTGCGCGAGCCGTACTGGGCGGGCCGGACGAAGCTCGTCAACTGATCGGCGCCCGGTCGCCGGCCGGCCCGACCGTTGCAGCCGCGGCGCCCACTCCCGCCGCCGGGGTCAGGCGGTCCCGGCGACGAGCAAGGCGCGTCCGGGGACGGCCACGCCGTCCGGGCCGGCGAACCCGGCGATGGTCTCCGTCGCGACGCGCGTGTACTCGGCCACTTGCTCGGTCGTCGCCATAGCCAGGCCGGCAGCGATCGGGCCGGTGACGGCCGTGACGCGCTCGACGTGGGAACCGGGGTCCGAGGCGCGGAACACAAGGTCGATCGCCCTCACGGTGACACCGGCGAATCCGGCATCAGCGGCGAGCGCGGCCAGCCGCTGCCGATCGGCGAGGGAGAACACCCCACCGGGCCCGACCGGGGACCCGTCGACGCGGATCCCGCTCACCGCCGCGGCCATGCCGATGCAGGACAGCCAGGGGTTCTCCTCGGCCGCGGCCCAGACGAGCGCGGCGAACCGCCCAGCGGGGGCGAGGACACGGCGGATCTCGGCGAACGCGTCGTGCGGAGTGGGGACGAGCATCAGCCCCATCTGGCAGGCGACGACGTCGAACGATTCGTCGGGGCGGGCGATCGCGGTCGCGTCGAGGACCTCGACGCTGACGTTGGCGAGAGACGCGTTGCGCGTGCGGGCCACGTCGACCATCGCCGGGGCGAGGTCGCTGAGCACGACCGTGCCCGCCGGGCCGACGAGCGAGGACCACTGCGCGCCAAGCGTCCCGGGACCCGCGGCGAGCTCCAGGACGCGCTCCCCGGACCGCACCGCGAGGTAATCGATCAGCGCGTCGGTCGCCGGCTTGCGCCATCGGTCGAGCGCGTCGATGTGCCGGTCCCAGGCTCCGGCGACAGGGCTCCACGCCTGGGGGTGGTCGGGGTCGCTCATATCGCACCCTCGCTCTCCGGCGGGACGGAAGCCTGCCGTCGGATTGCACTGTGACCGGTGGCATGGATCGCGTCAAGAGCGCAGGCGGGGGCGGGTCACCACGGTGTGCCGTCCGGTGCGTTGCGCGACCGGCGAGGCACGTGTACCTTGACCGGTGATGAACGCGCGACGGGGCCTCCTGCTTATGTAGGGCGAGCGCTGCACACCCGCGTTCGCCCACGCCCCAGCCGGTCGGCCGGGGCTTCTTGCTTTTTCCGGCACTGCCGGCGCGATCCGACACCTCATCCGACGAACCCCGACACGAAACGAGCGACGACCATGGCTCCCCAGCCCGTAGTACCGAAGAAGATGCCCTTCGAGAAGTACCAGGCGGTCCTCCCCCTCGTCCTCGGTGACCGCACGTGGCCGGACACGACGATCACCTCGGCCCCACGGTGGTGCTCGGTCGACCTGCGCGACGGCAACCAGGCCCTGATCGACCCGATGGACCCGGAGCGCAAGCGGCGGATGTACGACGCGCTGGTCAAGATGGGTTTCAAGGAGATCGAGGTCGGCTTCCCGTCCGCCAGCCAGCCGGACTACGACTTCGTCCGCCAGTTGATCGACCAGGATCTGATCCCCGACGACGTGTGGATCCAGGTCCTCGTCCAGTCCCGCCGGGACCTGATCGAGCGCACCTACGAATGCCTGCACGGCGTGCCGCGGGCGATCGTCCACTTCTACAACTCGACCAACCCTCTGCAGCGCCAGGTCGTGTTCGGGTTGGACAAGCCGGGGATCATCGAGATCGCGGTTAACGCCGCCCAGCTGGTCAAGGATCTGGAGCCGACCATCCCGGGGACGAGGATCCGCTACGAGTACTCCCCGGAGAGCTTCACCCTCACCGAGCCGGAGTTCGCTGTGGAGATCTGCGAAGCGGTGATGGACGTGATCCGCCCGACACCAGAGGACCCGATGATCCTCAACCTGCCGGCGACGGTCGAGTCCTACGCCCCGAACGTGTACGCCGACGTGATCGAGTGGTTCGGGCGGACGATCCGCGATCGGGACTCGATCATCATCTCCCTCCACCCGCACAACGACCGGGGGTGTGCAGTGGCCACCGCTGAACTGGGTCTGATGGCCGGTGCCGACCGGGTCGAGGGAACGCTGTTCGGCAACGGGGAGCGCACCGGCAACGTGGACATCGTCACCCTGGCGATGAACCTGTTCGTCAACGGGGTCGACCCCGAGCTCGACCTGAGCAACATCGACCAGCTGCGCCGGGTCGCCGAGTACTGCAACCGCCTGCCGGTGCACCCCCGCCACCCCTATGTCGGGGATCTCGTCTACACCGCGTTCAGCGGCTCCCACCAGGACGCGATCAAGAAGGGCTTTGACGCCCTGCCGCCCGACTACCCCCACTGGCAGGTGCCCTACCTGCCGATCGACCCCAAGCACGTCGGGCGGAGCTACGAGTCGGTGATCCGGGTCAACTCCCAGTCGGGCAAGGGCGGGGTGGCCTACGTGATGAAGACCGAGTACGGCCTCGACCTGCCCCGTCGCCTGCAGATCGAGTTCTCCCGGAGCATCCAGCACGTCACCGAGGACTCCGGGACCGAGATCGGCCCAGGACGGATGTGGGACGAGTTCCAATCCGAGTACCTCCCCGTCGACCCACCGATCACCCTGGAGAGCCACGAACTGCGCACGAGCGGGGGGATGACGACGATCACCGCCCAACTGGTCGTCGACGGCAACCACCAGACGGTGACCGGCGAGGGCAACGGGCCGATCGACGCCTTCGTCCACGCCCTGCGCGCCGACCTGGGGGCCAAGCTCGACGTCCTCGACTACTCCGAGCACGCCACCGGGCAGGGATCGGAAGCCAACGCCGTCGCCTACGTGGAGACGACCGACGGCAGCGGGAACATCCGCTGGGGCGTCGGCGTCGACCCGAACACGACCACCGCCTCGCTGCGCGCGGTTGTCTCCGCCTACCTCCGCCAGGCACGCTGACAACTACCATCCACGGGGAACCGCCGAACCCTCCAGGAGGGAACCGATGAAGGTCAACGTCGACTACGACCTCTGCGCCTCGACCGGGTCGTGCGCGCAGATCTGCCCGGAGGTCTTCGAGATCCGCTCGGACGGCTACATGTACGTGATCAACGCCGAACCCGGTGAGGAGTTGCGGGAGAAGGTGGAGAAGGCTGCCGATCTGTGCCCCACCGGGGCGATCAGCATCGAAGGCTGATCGTCCCGATCCGGTGGGCCCTCAGCCGTGGAGGGCGTGGACGCTGATGATCCCCTGGGCGCGGCGCAGGGCAGCGACGAGTTCGTCGGGTATCGGACCGGTCGGGGCGATGACCATCATCGCCGAGCCGGGGACCACGGTCCGCCCGACGTCCATGTCGGCGATGTTCACCCCCGCGGCCCCGAGCAGCGTGCCGACCACCCCGATCACCCCGGGCCGGTCGTCGTTGCGCACGACGAGGAGCTGCTCGGCGAGGGGCACCTCGGCGTCGTGGTCGTCGATCATCACGATCCGGGGGACTTGGCGGCGACCGGTGAGCGTGCCGGCGAGCGCATGCCCCTCGCCGCGTACCGTGATCAGGTTGACGTAGTCGCTCGACGTCGACGACGACGTCTCCCTGACCTCCATCCCCGAGTCGCGGGCGAGTTGCGGTGCGTTGACGTAGGTCACCTGCTCGGCGGAGACCGCCGAGAAGAAGCCCTTGAGCACGGCGAGGGTGACGATCCGGTCGTCGTACTGACCGATCTCCCCTTCGGCGGCGACTTCCAGCGTGGCCGGCACCGCGCCGACGAGCGAGGCGAACAGGCGCCCCATCTTCTCCGCCAAGGGCAGGAACGGGCGCAGCGTCTGGTTCGCCTCCGCCGCGCTGACGTTCACCGCGAAGGGGACGAAGTCACCGGCCAGAGCGAGGAGGACCATGTCCGCGATCGTCTCCCCCGCCTTGTCCTGGGCCTCGCGCGTCGAGGCTCCGAGGTGGGGGGTGACGACGACCTGATCGAGGCCGAACAGCGGCGAGGAGGTGGTCGGCTCGGCGGCGAAGACATCCAGCGCAGCGCCGGCGATGATCCCCTCGCGCAGCGCGTCGGCGAGGTCGGCCTCGTCGACGATCCCTCCCCGGGCGACGTTGATCACCCGCAGCGAGGGCTTCGCCTTGAGCAACAGATCACGGTTGATCAGCCCGGTCGTGTCCTTCGTCTTGGGCAGGTGGATGGTGAGGAAATCGGCCTCGGCGACAAGTTGGTCCAAGGGGAGCAGCTCGACGCGCATCTGCCGGGCGCGCTCCACGGTGACGAACGGGTCGTAGGCGACGAGGCGCATCCCGAACGCGGCGGCGCGTTCGGCGACGAGCTTGCCGATCCGGCCCAACCCGACGATCCCCAACGTCTTGTCGGCGAGTTCGACGCCCTCCCAGCGGGAGCGCTCCCAGCGTCCGGCGACGAGCGCCGAGTGCGCTTGGGGGACGTTGCGCGCCTGGGCGAGGAGCAGGGCCATCGTGTGCTCGGCGGCGGAGACGATGTTCGACTGCGGCGCGTTGACGACCATCACCCCCCGGCGCGTCGCCGCGTCGACGTCGACGTTGTCCAGGCCGATCCCCGCCCGGCCGACGACGAGCAGTCCGCCCGCCGCGTCGAGTACCTCGGCGGTAACCTGCGTCGCGGAGCGGATGATCAGCCCGTTCGCCCCGGGGATCGCGGCGAGGAGCTCCGCTGGGGACAAGCCGAGACGGACTTCGACGTCGTGCCCCGCGCCGCGCAGGCGCTCGATGCCGCTCTCGGCGATCTCCTCGGTGACCAGAATGCGTGCCATCGACCCCGATGATGGCGGCTCAGAGGACAAAAGACCCAGCTCCGCCGAAGAAGTCGGTCACACCCGGGACCGGCGGACGAGCACCTCCTGGGCGACTGTCACGGCGTGGATGCCGTCCGTGCCGAACAGATGACCGATGCTCAGGCCCCGGCCACCGGTGTAGGCGACACCGGACAGATCGTGGAGATGCCAGCGATCGGCCCGCAGCGGCTGATGGAACCAGATCGTGTGGTCCAAGCTGGCGACGAACAGATTCGTCTCGTCGGCGGCGATGTCCGGCATCGCGGCGCGTACCGCGTCGGCGGGGAGATCGTCGCTGAGGTAGGCGAGCGCGCAGCAGTGCAGGAGCGGGTCGTCGCCGAGATCTTCGGCGATCCGCATCCAGGCCAGCGACCGTCCCCCGCCCGCGGGCGGGGCGAGGGGTCCGACCGTTTCGACGACCTGGCGCTGGAACAACTCCGACCAGGAGTCGTCGGTGACCCGCGAGGGCACCTCGAGCCCCACCGGGGCGGGCATCGCCGAGCCCGACGGACCACCCGGCGGCTTGCGCAGGAACGACGCCTCGAGGTTGAGGATGGCCCCTTGCGACTGACGGGCGACGACCCGGCGGGTGAGGAAGCTGCTCCCGTCACGGATCCGGTCGACCTCGTAGCGCACCGGCTGGTGCTCGTCGCCGCGGCGGATGAAGTAGGCCCGTAGCGAATGGGGGGTCGCCCCGCTGACCACCGTCGCGGCGACCGCAGCGAGCGCCTGGGCGACGATGTGCCCCCCGTACAGACCGCCCCACGGGTAGGCCAGGCCGGCCCCGACGTAGGTGTCCGGGCCGTGGGACTCGAGGAACAACAGGTCGCGCAGGTTCACGAAGACGAGATGCTGCCACGTCCTGGCGCCCACGCGTCGAACCCCCGGCCGGCGCCCACGCCGGACCGTCCTGGCAGGCCGCGGCGCGCACCCCACGGCGTCGCGATCGGTAGCCTCGGCAGGACCCGCGGGGTGCGGCGAACGGAGACGCACGATGACCTACCAGTTCCTCTCCAGCGAATGGATCGCGGCGGTGCGCGTCGTGCGCGCCAAGTACGCCGGCGAGACCGCCCCGGTGTCGTACAAGGTGCGGATGAACCAGGTGATCACCGATGCCCCGTTCGGCGACGGCGGGGTGGTCAAGCTGTTCACCGACACCACCGACGGGACGGTGGTGATGGACTTCGGTCAGCTCGACGATGCCGAGGTCACCGTCTCCACCGACTACGCGACGGCGCGCAAGCTGCTCGTCGATCTCGACCTGGCGGCGGTGATGCAGGCCTTCCTCGGCGGCAAGGTGAAGATCACCGGGGACATGATGAAGCTCCTCCAGATGCAGGCCGTCGAACCCGATGACGTGACCAAGCTGATCGCCACGGAGATCCGCCGGATCACCGCCTGAGCGGCGCGGCGTTCAGGGCGTGGCGAGAGCCACGTCCTGCTCGGCGGGCACCGGGCGCAGCCTGCTGACGGCGAACGCACCGAGGCCGGCGACCGCCGCGGCGACGAAGAACGCTCGGGCGAAGTCGGGCATCGCCGTTCCCGCGCCGCCGGCGGCGAGTTGCACGGACTGCATCACCTCGGCCCCGAGCACCGCACCGAGTTGGGACATCAGCTGCTGAAAGGCTCCGGCGACCCCCAGGTCCGCATCGTCGACCGAGTTGGCCACGGAGGCGACCATCGGCGGGCCGGCAACCCCCATCCCGACCCCGGTGACGGCGAGGGCGAGGATCACGAAGAACATCGCCGAGCCTGCGTCGAGCAGGGCGAAGCCGACCATCGCGGCGGCGATCATGGCGATCCCGGACACCGCGCTGGTCCGCTCGCCGACGCGGCGGTTGACCGCTCCTGCCTTCAGCGCGGCGAGGGCGAACGTCGCCGGACGGGCGATGAGCAGCATCCCCGACGCTGTCTCGGAGAAGCCCATCCCGTTCTGCATCAACGACGGGACGAGGATGAAGCTGCCCATGTAGGCGAAGTTGGACAGCGTCTGGCCGGCGATCGCCGCGCTGAACCCGGGGCGGGCGAGCCAGTCGAGCCGCAGCAGCGGTTCGGCGACACGCCGCTCGGCAACGACGAACACGCTGAGCAGGACGACCGCGGCGGCCATCGTCGCGAGCAGCACCGGGCTCCCCCACCCCCAGTGGTTGCCGCGGTTGATCGCCACGAGCATGAGCGTCGCTCCCGCCCCGAGTGTGGCCGCACCGAGCGCGTCGAAGCGGACGCCACGGGACCGCTCGGTCTCCGGGAGCAGGAGCCAGGCGACGAGCGCGCCGAGCGCGCACAGCGGCGCCTGAGCGAAGAAGATCACCCGCCAACCGACCGCGCTGACCACCGGCGCGCCGATGACGACACCGATCACGGGTGCGCCGGCGGAGACGAAGCTCCAGTACCCGAGCGGACGCACCCGTTGCGCCGGCGGGAACATCTTGTTGATGTAGGCCATCGTCGCCGGGCCGGTCGCCGACCCGCACGTCGCCGACAGGATCCGGAAGGCGATCATCGTCGGGGCGCTCCAAGCGACCGCGGTCAGCGCAGCGAACAGTGCCGCCCCGGCGAGCCCACCGACGAACACCCGCCGGTGCCCGAACAGGTCGCCGAGCTTGCCGAAGGCCGGGCCGACGACGCCGAAGGCGAGCATCGGGCCGGTGATCGTCCACAACACCGCGGCACGCGTGCTGTGCAGGTCGCCGGCGATCCCGTCGAGCGAGTTGGACAGCACGGTGATCGCCACCGAGACGGTGAACAGCCCACTGAGCACGACCCACAGCACGGCGCGCCGCTCGCCGGGTGCAAGCGAGGTGAGCGGCCCCGGTCCCGGTCGGGAGAACCGGCGTGACACGGGGACCATCGTCACGATCCTACGGGTCCGGCCCGCAGCGCCCCTGCCGGGTCCGGTGTGTGCTGCGGCACGCCGGGACATGGCCCTTCCCATACGATCCAGGCGATGAGCGGTGCTGATCCGGGAGACCCGTGGACTCCTCCTGCTGTGCCGCGACCGACCGTCTACGACGAGGAGGACTGGTCCCTGCCGGCGCCGGACGCGACACCGACGGCACTCGAACCGGTCGTCACGGTCACTCCCTCGACGGATCAGAGCGTCCCCCCACCGGCAACTCGCCGGCCGCGCCGGGCCAAGCGGTGGCCGGTGGTTGTCGGCGCGCTCGTTCCCGTGGTGGTGTTCCTCACCGGACTGGCCCTGTTCCGTTACGCCGGCGTGTGGCACGACCGGGGCACGGGTAACCCTGCTTCGGGCACGCCGACCACGCTCGCGCTGCCCACCGCGCCGGCGACGATCGCGATCACGGGCGACCCCCTGCACGCCGCGGCGACGCTCACCGGGGCGTTTGCCGATCTCCTCGCTGCGGGGGACTGGGTCGTGGCCGCGGAGACGACAGGCAACCGACCCAGCAGCCACCTCCTCGCCCAGCTCTACTCCTGGGGACCCCGGTCCCATGTCCTGATCGGGATCCAGCCGATCTCCCGCAACGCGTACGCGGTGCGCGTCCTGCTCTCCGGGGGGAACGGGGACAAGGTCCGCTACAGCTGCGAACGCTGGCTGGTCGACCCGACGGCGCAGGCCGTCGTCCCCGACGCCCGTGACGAGCAGTTCGGAGCGGATCGGCTCTCCCCATCGCCCGATGCGGAACCGTCCCCGGAACAACTGGCAGTGGCCGCCGCCGAACACTGCCGCGGCGCCTCACTCGGCTGACGATCGGCGCCCCGCCCGCCGCGGCGGGGGCGCCGCGGTTCAGGCGATCCGCCGCGCCTCGGTCCGGAACCGCTTGCCGCGGAGCATCACCTCGTCGCTCGCGGCGAGCAGGGCGTCGAGGTCGATCGCCGCGCCTCGTCCGGTGGCAACACCGAACGTGGCCCCGATCTGGACCGTCGTGTCATCGAGCGCGATCGGGTCGCGCAGGCTGGTATCGAGCGCGGCCAGCGCCTCCCCGGGAGGAGGCGGGCCGGGGATCGCGGCGACGAACTCGTCACCGGCGAGGCGGGCAACGAGCACCGGCGGCGGCAAGCCGGCCTCGAGCCGCTCGGCGACGACGGCCAGGACCCGGTCGCCGGCGTGATGACCGTGGGTGTCGTTGACCGCCTTGAACCGGTCGAGATCGACGAACAGGACGGTCAGTTCCGCTCCCCTGGCGCGGCACGTCTCGGCCAGGGCCCCGGCGGCGGCGAAGAACCCGGCCCGATTGCGCAGCCCAGTGAGCGGGTCGTGGGTCGCGTCATGGCCGAGACGGACGATCAACTCGGCGTTCTCGTGGCGGAGCCGGACCGAAGAGACCATCACCCGGCGCACCCTGCGGTACGTCATCGCGCTCGCCCCGGCGACCAACCAGCCGCACGCGACGAGTGCCGCGGTGTTCCGGGTGAGCATCGTCGCCATGGCGATCGTGTACGTCCCCCAGCAACTGACGGCCAGCGCGGGCCAAACCCACGGACGCCAGGCGAACCCGGGGACGAGCAGGCCCGTGGCCGCGATGCACGGCGCGATGGCGAAGTGAACCATCGGCGCCCCCGGATCGCGATCGACGAGGAGCAGCGGCACCGAACCCCACGCCGCACCTCCGACAGCGGCGAGACCGGCGAGGGCCGCATCGAGGTGGCGGACCGGCCACCGGTTTCCCTCGTGCCGCACCCACTGCCGGCACAGGGCGACGATGACGATGATGGGCCCCGTGACGGCTGCGATCCACACCGTGACGCGCGTGTGGTGGAGCCCGGCCCAGTTGATCGCGAGCAACGGCGGCAAGGCGAGAACGGCCAGGGCGAGGACCGGCGCCGACTGATGCGTCAGGTTGTGGACGAGCTCCAGGTCGACCGCATGTTCGCACGCCCTGGCATCGTCGCTCACCGCTCCTGCCGACTCCGCGCACCTCATCGCCGATGTAGACGGCGCCCGCCCCCGGCTGTGACGCCCGCCCTACTTTACCAAGCGGAGCATCTCATCGCCGAGCGCGTCGACCGTCCAGCGTTCGTTGTGCTCGATCGACGGTCCGTTCGACCAGCTCTCGATGCGTTGCACGAGGCCGCCCTGGACGAAGAACGTCTCCCCGTTGAACGCGCACCCGGCCGATGCCAGGTAGGCGACGAGCGGTGAGATGTTCGCCGGGTCCCACGTATCGAACTGCGCGGCATCGGCGGGCGCGGCGATCATCTGGTCGAGCCCCGGCGTGGCTAGGGTCAACCGGGTGCGCGCCCCGGGAGCGATGCAGTTCGAGCGGACGTTGTAGCGGATCAACTCCTTCGCCGCGATCTGGGAGAACGTCGCGATCCCCGACTTCGCCGCGCCATAGTTGGCCTGACCCGGGTTGGAGAACAGGCCCGACGTGGACGACGTGTGCACCAAGTTGCGCGGTTTGGAGACCCCGGCCTTGTGTTGCTCACGCCAGTACGCGGCGGCCCACCGGGTCGGCGCGAAGTGACCCTTGAGGTGGACGGCGATCACTGCGTCCCACTCCTGCTCGGTCATGTTCACGAGCACCCGGTCGCGCAGGATGCCGGCGTTGTTGACGAGGATGTCGAGGTCCCCGAACGCTTCGATCGCCGAGTTGACGAGCCGCTGCGCACCTTCCCAGTCGGCGACGTTGTCACCGTTGACGATCGCCTGGCCACCCATCGCGGCGATCTCGGCGACGACCTCTTCGGCAGGGGTCCGGTCGCTCCCCGTCCCGTCGTTGGCCCCGCCGAGGTCATTGACGACGACCTTCGCTCCCTCCGCGGCGAACAGCAGGGCGTGCTCGCGCCCGATGCCCCGCCCGGCACCGGTGATGATCGCGACACGCCCGTCGAGTGCTCCCATGACCCCTCCAGCCTCCTTGCCGATCAGGAGACGCTAACCAGCCGGCGACGGCGCGATGAAAGCCGGGCAGATTCCCGGGCGGCGATCACCGGACGGACGACTCAGGCCACCTGATCGAACGTCAGAGGAAGATCAAGTCGACCTTGGTCCCCCGCGGCAGCTGCTCCCCGATCGCCACCTGGCGCTGCCGGTAGGAGATCCCGACCAGTTGCCCACCGTACACGTCACCTTGGACCTTGCCCACGGCCAGGCCGGCCCCCTCCAGCGCGCTGATCACGTCGTCGGCCGTCTTGCGGATCACGTCGGGGACGGTGACCAGGTCGGGCCCCTTGGAGAAGGTGACGGTGACCGTCACGCCGCGCTCGACGGTCTGGCCGGGGGCCAGGTCCTGGGCGATGATCTGCCCCGCGGGGTAGTCGTTGCTGAACTCCGTGGGACCGTCGGCGCAGCACACCCCGAGAGCGAACGGGGCGACAACCTCCTGGGCTTGTTCGAACGTCTTGCCCCGCAGGTCGGGAACCGTGCGTGGTTGGGGGCCCTGGGAGACGACCACGCTGAGCACCGTGTCGCGCACCACCTGATCGCCGGCCCGTAACGTCGGCTGGGCGGCGACGGTCCAGGAGATCACCTGGCCGGCCGGCACGTCCTCGCTGTACTGCTCGGAGCCCATGGCGATGCGCAGCCGGGCTTGCTGCAGCGCGGCGGTCGCCTCCTCGACGGTCAGACCGGAGATCTCCGGGATCGTCGACAGCGGGGGACCCGCGGAGACGAACAAGACGAGCTCCTTGCCCTCGCCGAGCGTTGCCCCGGCGGGGGGCTCGGTGCGGAACACGGCGTTTTGCGGCTGTTCCTCGTTCGGTTCGTTGCGGACGACGATCTTCCAGTCGTAGCGAGCGACCTCGTTGCGCGCCGTTCCCTCGTCGAGCCCGATCAGGCTGGGCACGTCGTGCGCCTTCTCCGTCAGCTTGCGGTAGGCGACGACGGCGAACGCCGAGGCCGCGACGAGCCCGACGACGAGGGCCAGATAGGCGAGGACGGCAGTCCTTGGTCGGCGCACCTCGCCGGTGGTCGCCTCCCCCTGCTCGTCGACGGCGACGACCCGTGCCCGGGGAATTCCTCCACTCGGGTCGGACCCGGCACGCCCCGGACGGTCACCGGTCGCGGACGCGGGCCGGGCCGTCGCCCCGGTGGAATCGCGGAATCGGGTCAGCTCGCTCGTCGTCTCCCGGCCGAGGGGGGCTTCGAACATCGACGGCTGACCGGTGGCCAGAGGGAGAGGCGCAGGCTTGGGCAGGCGTTCGGCGACCGCGATCAGGGCCCGGCCGAGTTCGGCCGCGCTGAACCGGTCCTGCGCATCGGGGCGTCCGGCGTGTTCGAGCACCGCGGCGAGCGGTCCGAGATCGGCGGACAACGGGAGGAGCTTGTCGATCCGCCCGTTGAGGGTCGCCACGGTCGTTCCCGCGGCGAACGGCACCTCCCCGGTTATCGCCTCGATCAGCGTCAAGGACAACGAGTAGACGTCGGACGTGCGGTCGACGTCGAGGTCCTGAGCCTGCTCCGGGGACGCGTAGCGGGCGTTGGCCAGGTCGAGGTCGGCGGCACGCCGATGCGTGCTGCGGGCGATCAGCCCGGCGAGGCCGAAATCGGTGATCCGTGCCCGGCGATCGGCACCGAACAGGATGTTCGAGGGCTTGACATCCCCGTGGACGAAACCGCGCCGGTGTGCGTGGTCCAACCCACGGCAGACGTCGAGACCGACGAGCAGCGCTTGCGATGGCGACAACCTCCGGCCCCGGTCGACGATCGCCCGCAGGCTCCCCCCGGTGACCAGTTCGGTGACGAGGAACGGGTGCCCACCGAGCCCGAGATCCTCCCGCCCCCAGTCGTGGACGGGGACGATGTAGGCGTGGGTCAGCTGGGACACCGCCTGCGCGTAGTCGTGGAACCGGCGCTGGAACGAGGGGCTGTCGGTACCCGGGGCGGTGAGCAGCTTGACCGCCACCTGGCGCTCGAGCTGGAGATCGACCGCTTCGTAGACGACCGCGTCGATGCCCCCACCGAGGAACGTCCCGAGCTGGTAGCGGCCGGCGAGGACCCGGCCGTGGAGGGAGTCAACTGCAGCCGACATGGCGTTTCGCAACCTACCCGCTCACCAGGCGACAATGAGGCCATGTCTTTGCGCCCGCGCCGGCCGATCGACCGCGCACTGCTCATCGCCAGTGCCGCGATCGCGATCGGGGTCGGCCTGATCGTCTACGCCTTCTCCGTGGCGGTCACCGGGCGCGAGGCGACCGGGTTGCCGCCGGAGATCGAGGCGGTCTCCCCCCAGCCGGGAGACCGCGTTCTGCGCCAGGCGGAGATCGTCGTCGACCTGGCCGGCGGCTACACGGGCGAGTTGACCATCGACCGGGTCGCGCTCCCGACGGAGTCGATCGCGTTGACCAACGACCAGATCGAACCGGGCCAGGACGTCGGTGGGGACATCCTCGTCACCCGCTTCGACCCGGGCAACGCAACGCTCTCCTTCCAGCCCCAACAGGGCGCGCCGATCGAGTCCTTCGCCACCGGCACACACCAGGTGTCCGTCGTCTACTGGCCGCTGACCGACGGGCGCAGGGCAGCCCGCTCCTACACCTGGCAGTTCACGGTCACGGCGTGAGACCCGGCTCGACCGTTCCCCCGGGCAGTTCACCGGTGTCGAGCAGGACGCGCAAGCCGGCCGCATCGAGGATCGGGATGCCCAGTTCGGTCGCCTTGGTCAGCTTCGCCGCGCCCGGGTCGGCCCCGGCGACGAGCGCGTAGGTCTTCTTCGACACGCTTCCCGGACTCTTGCCGCCACGGTCCTTGATCGCCGCTTCGGCCTGTTCACGGGTGAACCCCTCGACCGTGCCGGTGATGACGACCGCCTTGCCGGCCAGGTTCTGGGCGAGCCGGGACACGGCGATCGTGCCGAACTCGACCCCGGCGTCGCGCAGCGCTTCGACGATCGCCCGGTTGCGCGCATCGGCGAACCACCCGGTGATCGCCGCGGCGATCACCGGGCCGACCCCGTCCGTCGTGGCCAGGTCGTTCTCCCCGGCGGCGGCGATCGCGTCGAGCGTGCCGAAGCTGCGCGCCAACGCCTCCGCGGCAGCCGGACCGAGGTGCTTGATCCCCAGGGCGACGAGCACCTTGGGCAGCGGGCGGCGCCGTGACGCATCGATCGCCGCGACCAGGTTACGCGCCGACACGGCGCCGACCCGATCGAGGGGGACGAGTTGCTCCTCGGTCAGGCGGTAGAGCCCGTCGGGGGTGTCGAGCAACCCTGCGTCGAGCAGTTGCTGGACCGTCCGCTCGCCGAGCCCCTCGATGTCCATCGCTCCCCGGCTGGCGAAGTGAACGATCCGCTGATGGCGTTGGTAAGGACAGTTCGGTTCGACGCAGCGCGTGTCCGCCTCGCCCTCCAGACGAACCAACGTGGAGCGCAGCGGGCACGGGCAGATCGTGGGGAACATCCACGGCCGGGAGTCCGCCGGGCGCACGCTGAGCACCGGCCCGACGACCTCGGGGATCACGTCACCGGCTTTGCGCACGACGACGGTGTCGCCGGGGCGGACGTCTTTGGCGCGCACCTGGTCCTCGTTGTGCAAGGTGGCCATCGACACCGTCGAGCCGCCGACGAAGACGGGTTCGAGCACAGCGAAGGGAGTTGCCCGGCCGGTGCGCCCGATCGACACCTGGATGTCGCGCAGCAACGTTGTGCGCTCCTCAGGGGGGAACTTGAACGCGATCGCCCAGCGCGGGGCGCGGGAGGTGAAGCCGAGCGCGGCCTGCTCGGTGAGGTCGTCGACCTTGGCGACCACCCCGTCGATCTCGTAACCGAGATCGTGGCGACGTTCCTGCCAATGCGCGCAGAGCGCGCTGACCTGCTCGATCGTGTCGACGATGCGCATCTCCGGATTGACCGGGAAGCCCAAGGCGGCGAGGAACTCGAGCGTCTCGTGGTGGCTGGTGAAGCGCGGGCCGCCGACGACCTCGCCGAGTTGGTAGCTCCAGAACGACAGGTCGCGTCCGGCGGTGACACGCGCATCCTTCTGGCGCAAGCTGCCCGCCGCGGCGTTGCGCGGGTTGACGAAAGGCCGCTCTCCCGCGGCGAGTTGGCGGTCGTTCAGTGCGGCGAAGCTGGCCAGGGGCAGGTAGACCTCGCCGCGCACCTCGAGCACCGTGGGGACGTCGGGCCCGGTGAGGTGCCGGGGGACGGCGGCGATCGTCGCCACGTTGGCCGTGACGTCCTCGCCGGTGCGGCCGTCGCCGCGCGTCGCCGCCTGGACGAAGCGGCCGTGCTCGTAGCGCAGGCTCATCGCCAACCCGTCGAACTTCAGCTCGCAGGCGTACCGCGCCGGCGACCGGCCAAGGGCACGGCCGACGCGCTCGGCCCACGCGGCGAGCTCGGTGAGGTCCATCGCGTTGTCCAAGCTGGTCATCGCGACGCGGTGGACGACGGGCGCGAACGTCGCCACCGGTGCCGCGCCGACCAACCGCGTCGGCGAGCCGGGAACGATCAGCTCCGGGTGGGCCGCCTCCAGCGCGGCGAGCTCACGCACCAGCGCGTCGTACTCCGCGTCGGCGATCTCCGGGTCGTCGAGCTGGTAGTAGCGCTCGTTGTGGTAGGCGATCGCCGCTCGCAACCGCTCGATCCGCGCACCGACATCGGCCATGCCCGGCACGGTACCGAAGGGGTGACGCGACGCGGTCGCAGAGGTCGCCGAGGACCGTTCACCCCCCTGCGGGCAGCCCACTGACGATCGCCTGCTCGCGCACCCGGCGGGACAGATCGCCGACGATGCGGAAGACCCGGCGGGCGACACCCTCGGAGTGAGCTCCGAGGCCGCACGACGGGGTGATCAGCGACCGGCCGCGGAGCAGCTCCGGGTCACAGCCACCGGCGCTGAGCGCGGCCCACAGCGAACCGAGGCGCCGCGCCGGGCGTTCGTAGCTGGCCGGGACCGGGCCGTCGGCGCAGACCGCGCCCCACCCGATCCAGCCCCCCGAGTCGAGGAAGCGGGCGAAGTAACCACTCACCGCGGCGAGCGCGTCGTCGACCGGGAGGAACAGCATCTGCGGACCGGCGGCGAGCAGGCTCGGCCAGTCCGCCGGGCGGCAGCAGTGCACCCCGGTGACAGCGAACGGTTCGACGACGGCGAGTGCACTGGACACCGCGTCGATCGCCGCGTCGAGCGGGAGGGGGAAGTCGGCCTCGGTGACATCGGCGAAGTCCGGCTCGTCGAGGACGATCACCTGGGTCGCCGCAGGGAGGCTGGCGGCGACCCAGCGCTCGATCGCCGACAGGTGGCTGCGCACCGCGTGCAACCCGACAGGGAAGGCCAACTCGGGCGGTACCCCGGCGCGCACCAAGGCCACGCCGAGCGTGATCGGACCGACGAGTTGCCACTTGACCGGTCCGGCCCGACCCTGGAGGCGGAGGTGCCCGACAAGGGCACGGAACCCGGTGAAGCGGTCGTCGCCGAGATCGGTCGTCACCGGTGCTTCCGGGTCGAGTGCGTCGACGTCGACAGCCAACGATCCGTACGGACCGAGGCTGACCCCCCGGATCCCGAGGACTCCCTGGGCGATCGTCCCTTCCGCCGTGCTCCGCCGGGGCAACGACGGCAGTGCGGGGAGGTCACCGAGGTGTTCCAGGACGAACGCGGCCGCCGCCTGGGCATCACGGTGGGGGAGGCTGCCGATGGCACACGCAGCACCCGCTGGCACGTGCAGCTCGATCCGGATCACCCCCTCGTCGGTCACCCTCGCCCGCCCCTCGGCGACGGGCGGCCTGCCGGGTAGGAACCCGGTCGACGGCCCAATCTGGCCAATCACCACCCGCGTCGACAAGTCTTGCCCCGTGGAACGGCCCCGCCGCAACGTGAACGAGCTCGTCAGCCGTTGGCTGCCCGTGGTCGCCTGGGCCGCTCTGGTCGTGCTCGCCGGGCCGCTGTTCGGGGCGGCACTCGCCGGGCGCTCGGTCCCCGTGCGGACGGTCGCCTCGGTCGGGCTGTGGGCCGGATGGGCGTGCGGGTTGGCCTTCGCCGTGATCCCCTCGGTCCGCTCGCTGACCGGGTTGCGCCTGCTCGGCCCGATGGCCCCCCTCGCCGCTCTTGCCGCAGCCGTCGCCGGGGGGGCGAGCGCGGTAGTGGCGATCGTCGGCGTCGCGGCCACGGCGGTCGCCGCGGTCCTCGGGGCGACCGGCGACCTCGGCGGGCACTTCGCCCAGGCATCGGCCTACGGCGACGAAGCCCGCTTCCTCCTGCGCCCACCCGGCGCCCTGCTCCTCGGGCCGCTCCCCGTGTTGTGGCTCGGTGCGGCGATCCCCTGCCTGGCCGGCCCGCTGCTCCTCGCCGCGCAGCAGTGGCCGGCGGGGATCGTCGTCACCGCCGCCGGGGTTGCCGCCGCGGTGCTGGTCGCCGGGCGCGCCCATGCGCTCGCCCGGCGATGGCTGGTCTTCGTCCCCGCCGGGGTCGTCGTCCACGACCAGCTCGGGTTGGCCGAGACGGTGATGCTCCGGCGCGACGACGTGCTCGCCTGCGGTCTCGCCCCGGCAACGACCGAGGCCGCCGACCTGACGATCGGGGCGATGGGGATGGCCGTCGAGCTGCGCCTCGCCGGGAACGGGGTGGAAGTCGTGCTGAACACCCCGAGCCGGCGGGACCGGCGCGCCACACGGGCCCTGCACGTCCGCTCGTTCCTGGTCAGCCCGACCCGGCCCGGCGCGGTACTCGCCGAGGCGCGCCGGCGGGGGATCCCCGGATTCGGCTGACCGGGGTCCGGGCGCGCCTCAGCGAACCGGCCGCGGGTCCCCGGGCAGGACGATCCCACCCCCGAGGACGGTCTCGTCGGCGAGGTCATAGAGCACGACGCTCTGACCGGCGGCGACGACCCGCTGTGGTTCGTCCCAGCGCAGCACGCCCTGGGCGGGGTCGAACAGGCCACGGTGGACCGCTCCGTGAGCGCTGCACTGGGCGAGCACGGCACCGCACACCGGTTCATCCACCCAGCACATCCGGCCGAGATCGATCGCGTCGACGAGGAGGTCGCGCTCGCCGCCGACGGTGACCACCGCCGCGTCGTGGTCGATGGCCACGACGTAGCGACGGTGCGGTGCGCCGGCTAGCTGCAGGCCGCGCCGCTGACCGACGGTGACCAACTCGAGCGCGTCGAGCGCGCCGAGCGTCGTCCCGTCCCGGTCACGCACCGTCGCCCGGCGGAGCGGGATGCGGCTGCCGAGGAACGCCTCGCGCCCCCCGGTGGAGGTGATGAAGCAGACGTCTTGGCTATCCGGCTTGGCCGCCGTGCGCAGACCGAGGCGGGCCGCCTCGGCGCGCACTCCCGCCTTGGTCATCTCCCCGATCGGGAACAAGGTCCGCGCCAGCTGACGCTGGTCGAGCATGTGCAGCACGTAGGACTGGTCCTTGGCCCTGTCCACAGATCGGCGGAGGCTCAGCCGGCCACCGTGCCCGACGATGCGCGCGTGATGCCCGGTGGCCACCGCGTCGAAGCCGAGCAACTCGGCGCGCTCGGCCAGGCGATCGAACTTGAGGTGCCGGTTGCACTCGATGCACGGGTTGGGGGTGACCCCCGCGGCATGGGCGGCGACGTAGGGCTCGACGACGTGACGGTCGAAGTCCTCGCTGAAGTTGAACACGAGATGGTCGACGCCGAGCTGTTGGGCGGCGCGGCGGGCGTCGTCGACGTCGGCCACCGAGCAGCACCCGCTGTCCGACTCGCCGCCCCACAGGCGCATCGTCACTCCGACGACCTCGTGACCGGCGGCGAGGAGGAGCGCCGCGGCGACCGAGGAGTCGACCCCGCCACTCATCCCCACGAGGACCTTCACCGCGCCACTCCGGCGCCGGCGCGACGGGCCCGATCCTGCGCCTGTCGCCCGGCGCGCAGCCGGGCGACAGCGCCCCCGACGATCCGGATCGCGGCGTCGACGTCGGCGGAGGTCGTCTCCCTCCCCAGCGTCATGCGCAGCGCTCCCCCGGCGACAGAGCGCTCCACGCCCATCGCCGCGAGCACGTGGGACGGCTCCATCGCCCCACTGGCACAGGCCGACGCCGCGCTGGCGCACAACCCCGCCCGGTCGGCGAGGACGAGCAGGGCCTCGTTCTCCACCCCGGGGAAGCAGACGTGGGCGTTGCCGGCCACCTTCGCCCTGCGCTCGACGAGCTCCACCGCCCCCACCGCGCCGACCAACGCGTCAGCCAGGCGGTCGCGCAGCTCACCGACGCGGGCGACGGTCTCGTCCCGCTCGGCATCGGCCAGCTGCAGCGCACGGGCCGCGCCGGCGATCCCGGCCACGTTGTGCGTCCCCGAACGGCGGTCGCGCTCTTGGCCACCGCCGTGGAGGAGCGGTTCGAGGATCAGACCAGCACGGATGCGCAGTACGCCGACACCCTTCGGTCCACCGAACTTGTGCGCGGACAAGCTGAGCAGGTCACTCGCCGCGGCAAGCGGCCGCAGATCGAGCCACAACGGTGCCTGCACGGCGTCGGTGTGCACGACCGCCCGGGGGGCGAGGCGGCGGACGAGCCGGGCAACCTCGCTCAGCGGTTGGATCGTCCCCGTCTCGTTGTTCACCGCCATCACCGACACGAGGCGGACGTCGTCGTCCAGGGCAGCGGCGAGCGCGCCGAGGTCGACGCGGCCCTGGGCGTCGACCACCACGGCCCGGCCACCGAGGTGCTCGACGGGGCCGAGCACGGCGTGGTGCTCGGTCGCCGGGCACAGCGCGGTGCCACCGTCGCGGCGGAGCACCCCGGCGATCGCCGCGTTGTCCGACTCCGTGCCACCGCTGGTGAAGACGATCTCTCCCGCGTCGACCCCGAGGCACTCGGCGACGACGTCGCGGGCCTCGTCGACGGCGCGGCGGGCCTGACGAGCCAGGCGGTGGCTGCCCGACGGGTTGGCGAAGCCGCCACCCAGGTGGGGGAGCATCGCCGCGAGCACCTCGCCGCGCAACGGGGTCGTCGCCGCATGGTCCAGGTAGACGATCCGCTCGGCCATCGGCGGTCCACGCTACCGGGCACCTCCGGATGGGTCCGGTGGCCGGCACGTGGTGGACTGGCGTGATGGACGGTTACGGGCCCGCGACCTACGGAGACGGCTTTGCCGACGTCTACGACGACCTCTACGGCGACGGCTTCGAGACCGGTGACGCCGTCGCCGGGATCATCGACCTGCTCGCCGCCCCAGGTGTCCCTGCGGGCGACGTGCTCGAGCTCGGCGTCGGCACCGGGCGAGTGGCGATCCCGCTCGCCGCCCGCCTCGCCGGCGATGGCTCGGACCAAGGTTCGGCACGGCGGGTGATCGGCCTCGATGCGAGCGCAGCGATGCTCGATCGGCTGCGTGCCAAACCAGGGTCGGAGCGGGTGAAGACGGTGCTCGGGGACATGGGCGAGCCCCTCCCCGCGGCCGGCCTGGCCCTCGTCGCCGTCACCTTCAACACGTTCTTCGCCCTCACCGGCGCCGGCGCGCAGGCGCGGGCGATGAGCTACGTCGCCGCCGCGCTCGCTCCCGGTGGACGGTTCGTCATCGAGGCGTTCGTCCCCGTCGCCCCCGACCGGCGGACGAGCGCGGTCGAGGTGCGCGCCATCGACGCCCGGCGAGTCGTGCTCTCGATTCACCGCGCCGATCCGGCGACCCGTCTCGCCGAGGGCGCCTACGTCGAGCTGAGCGAGACCGCCGGGGTCCGCTTGCGGCCGTGGTCGGTGCGCTGGTCGACACCGAACGAGCTCGACGCGCTGGCCGGCGCTGCCGGCTTCGATCTGATCAGCCGGCACAGCGATTGGGAAGGAACACCGTTTGACGACCGTTCCGCCCACCATGTGTCCGTCTATCGCCGCGGTGAGTGACCGTCACGTCCGGGAGCGCCCCCGACAGATCACCGCCGGCTCCTGCCCACCACGTATCCTGGGAGCAGTGAGCCAACTGCGCCTGAATCCGTTGACGGGCCGGTGGGTGACGATCGTCTCGAGCCGGGCCAACCGGCCGACCGACTTCGCCCGCCGCACCCCGGCCGTCGAAGCGGATACGTCGCGCGCCTGCCCGTTCTGCGCCGGCGGAGCCGAAGAGGTTCCCCCGCTCGGGCGAGGCAACGAGGTCGATCCGCGCTCGATGATCGTCCCCAACCGCTACCCCGCGTTCGAGGGCGACGAATCGCTCGCCGTGCGCAACCTCGGCCCGGTCCACGTCCAGGCCGAGGCGAGCGGGATCCACGAACTGCTGATCTACTCGCCGGTGCACGACGCGGACCTCGCCTCGCTGACCGACGACGAGATCACGACCGTGATGCACGTGCTGCGCAAGCGCTTCGTCGAGCACGCCTCCGAGCCGCACATCCGCTACACGCAGGCGATCGTCAACCACGGCCGGGAGGCCGGGGCTTCTCTCGCCCACCCCCACGGCCAGTTGCTGGGGATGCCCTTCGTTCCCGGCGAGATCCTCGACGAGGAACGGGCGTTCGCCCGCTTCTCCGGTGGGTGCATCCTCTGTGCGACGATCGAGGCCGAGCTCGTCGACGAGGCCCGGGTGGTGATCGACAACGACGACTGCGTCGTCGTCTGCCCGTTCTGGAGCGGTTCGCCCTACGAGATGCTCGTCATCCCCCGCAGTCACGAGGTCCACCTGCAAGACGCCGGGGCGGGCGAGCTCGCCGGTGTCGGGCGGGCCGTGCGCGACGCGATCGCAGCGATCCACACGGTCCACGGCGACGCGGCATACAACGTCTACGTCCACACGGCTCCCCACCACCACGGCGGGCCGTTCCACTGGCACCTGCACATCGCCCCCAAGCTGGTCACCGTCGCCGGCTTCGAGATGGGTACCGGGGTGATGTTCAACATCGTCCCCCCGGAGGAGGCCGCGCTCAAGCTGCGCGCCGCGCTATAGGCGACGGCTCAGCGGCGAGCGCCGAGGAGCACGGTGGCCAGCGGCGGGAGATCGATCTGGACCGAGGCGGGTTGGCCCTGCCATCTCGTCGCCGTGGCGCTCAGCGTCGGGTCGGCCGTGCCCTGCAGTGCCCGGTAGCCGCTCCCCCAGTACCCGGCGTGGTCGGTGTCGAGGAGGACGTCCCACTCGCCGACCCAGGGCACGCCGACGCGGTAGCCGGACCGGGGCACCGGAGTGAAGTTGGTGATGCAGGCGACGACCTCGGTCCCCGAGCGGGCCCAGCGCAGGAACGAGTAGCACGAGTTCTGGGCATCGTCGGCGTCGAGCCAGGAGAACCCGGCGGGCTCCCCGTCTTGTTCCCACATCGCCGGCCACGCCGCGGCCAGGCGGTTGACGGTGGTCAGCAGGTCGAACACGCCTCGGTGGGGAGCGTGTTCGAGCAGGTGCCAGGGCAGTGAACCGTCGGGCTTCCACTCGTCCCAGGGGGCGATCTCCGCCCCCATGAAGACCATCGGCGCACCGGGGTAGGCCCACATCCAGGCGTACAGGGCGCGCAGCCCGGCGAAGCGCTGCCAGTCGTCCCCGGCCATCTTGCGCAGCAACGAGCCCTTGCCGTGGACCCCCTCGTCGTGGCTGAGGGGCAGGACGAAGCGCTCGCTGAACGCGTAGAGCAGGCCGAAGGTCAGATCGCGGTGGTGCCAGCGGCGATGCACCGGATCATGGGCGACGTAGCTGAGGGTGTCGTGCATCCAGCCCATGTTCCACTTGTGGGTGAAGCCCAGCCCGCC
>CAZQEJ010000012.1:0-37750 GCA_964592165.1 uncultured Ilumatobacteraceae bacterium
TCGCTCCCGTGGCGCGCGTGGAGCGGTCGTGGGACCCGCTGCGCCCGGACGCGACGATCGGTCTCGCCCGGACGAAGGCGCTGCTCGGCGAGTTCGCCTTCAGGCCGGCCGCCGGCGACGCGATCGTGATCGAGCCGGGGTGGAGTGCGACCCACGTCCACCCGCAGATGCGCTTCGCCTCGATCGGCATCCGTGCCCAGTGCCACAACGAGATCGTCCCCGCGATCCAAGGAGCGCTGGACGAGATCGCGGCCAACGGCCTCGCGGGCTACGTCGAGCTCGGGCCGACGAACGCGATGGGCGGGTGCTTCAACCCGCGGATGAACCGGATCACCGCCAACCTCGGGTTCGTCTCCCGCCACAGCTGGGCGATGGCCCTCGACATGAACGTCACCTCCAACCCCCAGGGCCGCCCCCCGCGGATGAACTGCGAGATCGTACGCATCTTCCGCAAGTGGGGTTTCGCCTGGGGGGGGAACTTCCCCACTCCCGACGGCATGCACTTCGAGTACGTCGGGGAACCCCGCGACCAGCGCCAGCACCCGGTGGCCTACTGCCCCAACCCGGGCGCGCTCGTCGCCGGCGACCAGCCGGCCGGCGGTCCGGCGACGGCGGGCGAGACCGGGGCGCGAGCGACGATGTTCGCCAACGACGGGTTCTGACGCTCCGTCAGCACAGCGGCGTGCTGCCGAAGGTCACAGCGCGCGAGGGCGATCGGGCGGCTTACGATTCGGCGATGACGTTCGAGGGCGGCCCGCACCTGCGCACCCGGTTCACCGATCTGATCGGTTGCCGCGTCCCGATCCAGTTGGCTTCGATGGGTGGTGTGGCGACGCCGGCCCTCGCCGGTGCCGTCGCGGCGAACGGGGGTCTGGGGATGCTTGCCGGGATCTCGCTCGACGCCGCGGCGGTCACCCGCCAGGCGGCAGAGGCCAGCGCGCTCGCCGGCTCGGGAGGAAAGGTCGGCGTCGGCTTCCTCGTCCCCTTCCTCGATCTCGCCGCGTTCGAGGCCGCGGCGGCCGTGGTGCCGATCGTCGAGTGCTTCTACGGGGATCCCGACGCGTCGGTCGTCGAGCGCGCCCACCACCACGGGGCGTTGATCTCCTGGCAGGTGGGTTCGCTCGCCGAGGCCCTCGCCGCCGTCGAGCAGGGATGCGATCTGGTCGTCGTCCAAGGCGTGGAGGCCGGTGGCCACGTGCGCGGCACGGAGCACCTGATCCCCCTCGTCGAGGCGGCCCGCTCGCGGCTGGAGGTGCCGATCGTCGCCGCCGGAGGGATCGGCACCGGGCGGCAGGCCGCGGAGGCGATCCGTGCCGGTGCCGACGCGGTGCGGGTGGGCACCCGCTTCCTCGCCGCCGCCGAGGCCGACGTCCACCCCGACTACCTCGCCGCGCTCGTCGCCGCCGGCGCCGATGACACCGAGCTGACCGAGGCGTTCTCCGCCGTCTGGCCGGACGCCCCGCACCGCGTCCTGCGTTCGTGCATAGCGGCCAGCGACGACCCGCCGGAGGCGAGGCTGCCCGTCCCCCCGACCCGGGAGTTCGCCGGGGACACCGCGTCGAGCGCGCTCTACGCGGGCCGGTCGGTCGATGCCGTGGTCGGACCGACGACCGTCGCCGCGGTGATGAGCGAGCTGGTCGCCGAGATGGGCGTCGCCCTCGCCGAGGCCGTCTGACGACGACTGCCGACCACGCCGCCCGGACGCGCCGTTTCTGCACCGCTAGGGTCCGGTCGTGGCACTGCGCTTCGTGATCATCGGTGGTGGACCGGCAGGCAACACGGCGGCGACACACGCCGCACGGCTCGGCGCCCAGGTGACGATGATCGAGCGCGACGTGATCGGGGGAGCGGCTCACCTCCTCGACTGCATCCCGTCGAAGACGATGATCGCCACCGGGGGAGCGATCGCCTTCTCCGAACGGATCGCCGGGATGGGTCTCGAACATCAGCGGGCCGAAGTCGACGACAGCGCGCTGCGCGAGCGGATCGGGTCGATCCAGGACCGGTTGCAGAACAACGTGGAGACGTTGCTCGCGAGCCAGGGCGTGCGGATGATCCGGGGGGCGGCCCGGCTCGACGGGCCCCACCGGGTCGCCGTCGACCACGGCGGCCAGCGCGAGCTGATCGACGCCGACATGATCCTCATCTCCACGGGGACGCGGCCACGGATCCCCGAGTGGTGCCATCCCGACGGAGACCGGATCCTGACGACCCGCGACTGCTATCCGCCCAAGGAGATGCCCGAGAGCATCACCGTCGTCGGCTCCGGGGTGACCGGCGTGGAGTTCGTCCACATGTTCGCCTCCTTCGGGGCGAAGGTGACCCTCGTCGTCAGCCGCCAGCAGGTCCTCCCGAGCAAGGACCCGGAGGTCGCCGCGGTGCTCGAGGACGACTTCTTGCGGCGCGGGGTCCGCCTGCTCAAGGGGGCGAGGGCGACGGCGATCGAGCGCGTTGGCGACGGGGTCACCGTCACCTGCGACGACGGCCGGACGGTGACAAGCAGCCACGCCGTGCTGGCCATCGGCTCCGTGCCGAACAGCGACGGTCTGGGTCTGGAGGAGGCCGGCGTCGAGCTCGACGGCGGGTACGTCCGCGTCAACCACCACTGCCAGTCCTCGGTGGCCCACATCTACGCCGCCGGTGACGTCTCCGGGAAGCTGCCGTTGTCCTCGGTCGCCTCGATGCAGGGCCGCAAGGTCGCCGAACACGTGATGGGCCTGCACACCCGCGAGCACCGCCACCTGGACTACGACAAGGCCGCCTCGGCGATCTTCACCGAACCGGAGATCGCCGACGTCGGCCTCGCCGAGGCCGAGGCGTTCGCCAGCGGGCGCAAGATCCGGGTGACGAAGGTTCCGTTCTCGGCGACCCCTAAGGCGTTGATCAACAACGATTCGCGCGGCTTCGTCAAGATCATCTCCGACCCGGCGACCGGGGTCGTCCTCGGTGGGTCGATCGTCGGTCGCCACGCGGCGGAGCTGATCAGCGTGATCGCCCTGGCGGTGACGGCCAACCTGCGCGTCGCCGACATCGTCGAGAGCGTCCTCGTCCACCCGTCTCTGGCCGAGGCGCTCGCCGAAGCAGCCGAGTAGGAGGAAGGGGCAGCTGCTCGACGGCTACCCCTCACCGCTCATCAGCGAGACCGTGCGGGCGGCTCACTCGATGACGACGACGACGTCGCCGGAGCCGACGGTGTCCCCTGCGGCGACCTTGATCTCCTTCACCGTGCCGGACTTCTCTGCCTGGATCTGGTTCTCCATCTTCATCGCCTCGAGGACGACGACGGCCTGGCCGGCTTCGACGTCCTCGCCGACCTCGACGAGGACCTTGACGATCGTGCCCTGCATCGGGACGGCGACCTCGCCGGACCCGCCGCCGGCGGCACCACCGCCGTGGGGCGAACGAGCAGCCTTCTTCGCCGCCGGCTTGTTCGCCCCGGCGACGACGAGGGGCACGTCGGGAACCCACATCTTCACGTCGAAGCGCTTGCCGTTGACCTCCACCGTCGTCGACCGCTGGACGAGCTCGGGCTCGCCCTCTGGAGCCGGTGGCGCCGCGGGAGCGCTGATCCCACTCAGGTCGAGCTTCTCCTCCACCCACTTGGTCGAGTGGGTGACCTCTTGGAAGTCGGGGTGGCGGAGGATCGCCAGGTCGGCGGGGATCGTCGTCGCGACGCCCTCCACGGTCATCTCCTCCAGAGCACGGATCGTGCGGGCGATCGCCGTCGGGCGGTCCTTGCCCCACACGATCAGCTTGCCGACGAGGTTGTCGTAGTACTGGGAGATCTCGTCGCCGGACTCGTAGCCGGCGTCGAACCGGACACCGAAGCCGTCCGGGGCGCGCAGCGTGGTGATCGTCCCCGGGGAGGGGAGGAACTTGCCCCCGGCGGGATCCTCGGCATTGATCCGGACCTCGATCGCGTGGCCACGGCGCAGCGCGTCGACCTCTGCCTGGGTCATCGGCAGGGCCTCCCCGGAGGCGACGCGGATCTGCCACTCGACGAGGTCGAGCCCGGTGATCGCCTCGGTCACCGGGTGCTCGACCTGCAAGCGGGTGTTCATCTCGAGGAAGAAGAAATCCCCGTCCTGGTAGATGAACTCGACTGTTCCCGCGTTGTAGTAGCCCACGGCCTTCGCGGCTTTCACCGCGGCCTCGCCCATCGCCTGTTCGACGCCTGCCGGGAGGGCAGGCGCGGGTGCCTCTTCGATCAGCTTCTGGTGGCGCCGCTGGGCCGAGCAGTCGCGCAACGAGACCCACACGACCTCGCCGTGGGTGTCGCCGACGATCTGCACCTCGACGTGCCGTGGCCAGGTCAGGTAGCGCTCGACATAGATCTCGTCACGGCCGAAGAACGCCTTCGCCTCGCGTTGTGCCGACTCCATCGCCTCGTGCACCTGGTCCGCCCCGTGGACGACCTTCATCCCCCGCCCGCCGCCACCGAAGGCGGCCTTGATCGCCACGGGCCAACCGTTCGTTGCCCCGAACTCGGCGATCTCCGCCGCGCTGGTGACGAAGTCGACGGTCCCCGGCACGATCGGCGCCCCACCGCGCAGCGCGGCCCGGCGGGAGGAGACCTTGTCCCCCATCTCGACGATCGCCGACGCCGGCGGCCCGATGAAGGCGACCCCCGAGTCGGTGATCCGCTGGGCGAAGTCGGCGTTCTCGGAGAAGAACCCATACCCGGGGTGGACTCCGTCCGCTCCGCTCTCGCGGACCGCGTCGAGGATCCGCTCCGTGTTCAGGTAGCTCTCCGCTGCCGTCTGACCACCGAGCGCGTAGGCCTCGTCGGCAAGGCGCACGTGCAGCGCGTTGCGGTCCAGTTCGGAGTAGACCGCGACGGTCGCGATCCCCAGCTCTCGGGCGGCGCGGATCACCCGCACGGCGATCTCACCACGGTTGGCGATCAGGATCTTCTGCAGCACGGGTGCCATTGTTTCCACATGGAGGGTCCTGACGCCACCTGGCGAGCCGCGGCCGCTACTGCCTGGGAGCGCGATTGGCCTCGTGGGTGGTACGTCGAGCACGTCGCCGAGACGGGTTCGACGAACGCCGACCTCGTCGAACGAGCGTTGCACGGCGCCCCGGCGCGCACCGTGCTCGCGGCTGATCACCAGCACGCGGGGCGTGGCCGGCTGGGCCGGCAGTGGACCGCTCCGCCGGGGGCGAACCTGCTCGCCTCGATCCTCTGGCGCGAGTCGCTCGACCGGCCCCACCGGCTGACCCAGCGGATCGCGCTGGCCGCGGCCGCGGTGGTCGAGCGACTCGCGGGGATCACGGTGGACCTCAAGTGGCCGAACGATCTGCTCGTCGGAGGAGCCAAGTTGGCCGGGATCCTCGCCCAGGCCGGGGGCCGAGGCGGGACGGTCGAGTTCGTCGTCGTCGGGATCGGGGTCAACGTCGGATGGGCCCCGGATGGCGCGGCCCGCACCGGCGAGGGGACGACCCCAGCCGAAGTGCTGGCCGGCATCCTCGGCGAGCTCGACGCGCTGCCCGAGGATCACTTCACGATGTACCGGAAGCGGTTGTCCACGCTCGGTCAGCGAGTCAGGGTGGAGCTGCCCGGGGAAGTGGCCGTCGGCATCGCCGCCGACGTCAGCGCGGACGGGGCCCTGCTCGTCGACACCGGGGAGAGGGTCCGCCGGATCGATTCCGGTGACGTCGTTCACCTCCGCCCGGGTGAGTGATCACCGCGCCAGGCCTGGCCCGCCGTTAGCCTGTGACGGATGCCCGCCTCGAGCCCACCCGCGGGCGGCCAGCGGTCCGCCGCCCGCCGCCGCCGGGAGCGCTGGCGCAGCGCCCTGGCGCTGTCGGTGAGCCTGGCGATCGGCGGTAGCGTCGTCCTCGTCACCGAGAGTCACAGCGAGGCGGCGAAGGTCACCGTCGACGAGAAGGTCGCCGTCGCCCTGCAGCAGGCCGATCCCGGTGCGGTCGTGGAGAACTTCCTCCTCGTCGGGTCCGACACGCGCGCCGGGGCGGATCCCGGCTCACCTGACTACGGCGGCATCGGCAGCGCGGACGAGACGACCGGTCAGCGTTCGGACACGATCATGATCCTCCGCCACAACCGCCAGACCGGGGAGGCGGGCCTGCTCTCGTTGCCCCGTGACCTGTGGGTCGAGATCGCCGGCACGGGCAAACACAGCCGGATCAACTCCGCGTTCAGTCACGGCACGGATGTTCTCGTGAAGACGATCACCGAGGACTTCGGGATCCCGATCAACCACTACATCGAGGTCGACTTCTCCGGGTTCAAGACGCTCGTCGACGCGATCGGTGGTGTCGACGCGTGCTTCGACAACCCCACCCGGGACAAGAACACCGGCCTGCTCGTGACCAACCCCGGGTGCTACACGCTGGACGGTGTCGAGGGGTTGCAATACACCCGTTCACGCCACTTCGAGGAGTTCGTCGACGGCAAGTGGCGGGAGGACCCGCGCAGCGACCTGGGCCGGATCGACCGCCAGCAGAGGTTCATCGTCGCTGCGGTGAACAAGGCCGTCGCGGCGATCGGGCAGAACCCGTTCGTGATCGACAACCTGCTCAAGGCCGCCCGCCAGTCGCTGACCGTCGATCCCGGCCTGGACCTGCTCTCCGTCGCGGCCCGCTTCAAGGACCTCGTCGGCAAGAACCTGTACACGCTCCAGGTGCCGATCGTGCCGAAGCGGATCGACGGCAACGACGTGCTCCTCGTCGACGAGGCCAGGGCCGGCCCGATCCTCGACTACTTCCGGGGGGCCACACCGAGCGCCCCACCCGGTCAGCCGGCGGTGACCCCGACCGGTGCACCAGCTGGCTGAACGCGGTGACGGAGCGCGAGCCTGGAACCCCGCGGCGGGGCAACGGTCGCCGGCGGGAGGAGTCCGAACGGCGGTTGTTGGAGGCGACGATGGCGCTCGTCGCTGAGCGCGGTTCGGAGGCCACCTCGCTTGCCGACATCGCCGCGGCCGCGGGGTGCAGCCGGGGAATGCCCGTGTACCTGTTCGAGTCCAAGCAAGGGCTCCTCCGGGCCCTCGTCGACGAGGTGATGGAGCGCTTCCGCACCGACGTCCTCCTCCCCGTGCTCGACGGGCAGGCCGGCCTCGATGCGCTGTGCACTGCCGTGCGCACGATCCTCGACGCGTTGCGCGCCCCGAGCACCGCGCTGCGCGCCTTCAACGTGATGCTCGCCGAATCGATCGGACCGGGCCGGGACTTCGCCGAGCCCGTCGCCCTGCTCCACCGGGAGATCCAGCAACTCTTCGCCGGGCTCCTCACCGAGGCCCAGGCGTTGGCCCAGATCGGCGACCAGATCGACACCGACGACTACGCCTGGACGCTCGTCGCGCTCGTCCACGGGGCTGGGCTCGTCGCCCTCGCCGACCCCTCTCCGTTCGACCTCGATCGATTCATCGGCGCGGTGATCGCCGGCATCCGCCGTGCGCTGTCGCCGGTCGCTGGGTGAGCGGCGCGCCTAGTGTGATGGACCCCACGAGTGCCACCGTGCCGTCGTGGCGTGGAGCACAGCGGAGGACGTGGTGAAGGCGTTGATTCTGGCGGGTGGGTCGGGGACACGGTTGCGCCCGATCACCTACACGTCGGCGAAGCAGTTGGTGCCGGTCGCGAACAAGCCGATCATGTTCTATGGGATCGAGGCGATCGCCGCGGCCGGTGTACGCGAGATCGGGGTGGTCGTCGGCGACACCCGCGCCGAGGTGATCGAGGCGCTCGGCGACGGGTCGCGCTGGGGGGTGGAGTTCACGTTCATCGCCCAGGAGGCGCCGCTCGGGTTGGCCCACTGCGTGCTGATCGCCCGGGAGTTCCTCGGAGACGACGACTTCGTCCTGTATCTCGGGGACAACTTGCTGGAACAGGATCTGGGCGCGTTCGTCGCCGCGTTCGAGACGGAGCGGCACGGTGCCGAGCCGCCGGTGGCCCAGATCTTGTTGAAGCGGGTGCCCGACCCGCAGCGGTTCGGCATCGCCTCGTTGGACGCCACCGGAGACGTGATCGCCCTGGTCGAGAAGCCCGCCGACCCGCCGTCGGATCTGGCCTTGGTCGGGGTGTATCTGTTTGACGCGTCGATCCACCGCGCCGTCGCTGCGATCGGGCCCTCGGCGCGCGGGGAGTTGGAGATCACTGATGCGATCCAATGGTTGATCGATGCGGGCTTGCGTGTGCGCTGCGAGTTGCTCGATGGATGGTGGATCGACACCGGGAAGTTGACACCCCTGCTGGAGGCGAACCGCCTGCTCCTGGAGAGGGTCGAGCCGCGGGTCGACGGTGTGGTCGACGAAGCGTCGGTGCTCGAGGGCCGCGTCGTCATCGAAGCGGGGGCGCGCATCGTCCGTTCGACGGTGCGTGGACCGGTGGTGATCGGTGCGGGGGCGGAGGTCGTCGATTCGTTCGTCGGTCCGTTCACCGCGGTCGGCGACGGGTGCCGGATCACGGGGTCGGAGGTGGAGCACTCCGTACTGATGGCCGGGAGCAGGGTTGAGGACGTGCAACGGTTGGAGGATTCGCTGTTGGGGCGGGAAGCGGTGGTATCCCGGTCGGGGCAGCGCCCTCGGGCGCTGCGGCTGATGATCGGCGATCACAGCCGGATCGACACGGACTGAACAGGAGGATCGGGTGACGGTGTCGGTGGTCGAGTCGACGGTGATCGCGGGGGTGTTCGTGGTCACCCCGCAGGTGCACGGTGACGAGCGGGGGGTGTTCGTCGAGACGTACCGCCGGGAGTGGTTCCCCCAGGGGCGGGAGATGGTCCAGGCGAACCGGGCGGATCGGCGGGCGGGTGCACTGGTCGGGTTGCACTACCACCTGCATCAGGCGGACTACTGGTACGTCCCCAGCGGTGTTGCCCGGGTCGTCCTCCACGACCTGCGTGCCGGGGGTCCGACCGATGGGGCGACGCTCGGCTTGGATCTGTCGGGGGAGAACCACGTCGGGGTGTTCATCCCCCCGGGGGTCGCCCACGGGTTCGCTGCGCTGAGCGATGTGGTGATCACCTACCTCGTCGACGGGTACTACAACGCGGCGGACGAGCTCGGCGTGGCCTGGGACGATCCGGCTGTTGGCGCGGACTGGGGGGTGCGCGACCCGGTGTTGTCCGCTCGGGATCGGGCCAACCCGGGTCGTGATCAGCTCCCCGAGGGGCGCCGCCCGTACTGGCCGATGCGCACCGGGGGTGGGCGGTGAGGTTGTTCGTCACCGGCGCGGCCGGTTTCATCGGGTCGAACTACGTGCGTCACCTCCTGGCCACGACCGAGCACAGCGTGACGATCTTCGACAAGCTGACCTACGCGGGGAACATGTCCTCGATCGCCGACGTGCTCGACGGAGGACGTTGCCGGTTCGTGCTCGGCGACATCTGCGACACCGCCGCGGTCGAGTCGAACCTGCCCGGTCACGACGTGATCGTCCACTTCGCCGCGGAGTCGCACGTCGACCGGTCGATCGACGATCCGTACGCGTTCGTGCACACCAACGTGTTCGGCACGAACGTGCTCTGCGACGTGGCCCGCCGGGTGGGTGTCGACCGGTTCGTGCACATCTCCACCGACGAGGTCTACGGGACGATCGCGGAGGGGTCGTTCACCGAGACCGACCGGCTCACGCCGCGCTCGCCGTACTCGGCGGCCAAGGCCGGCTCCGACCTCGTCGCCTTGAGCTACCACACGACCTACGGGCTCCCGGTCGTCGTCACCCGCTGCTCGAACAACTTCGGGCCGTACCAGTTCCCGGAGAAGGTCATCCCCCTGTTCACGACGAACCTGCTCGACGGGCTGCCCGTGCCGCTGTACGGAGACGGGGGCAACGTGCGCGACTGGATCCACGTGGAGGACCACAACCGCGCCGTGCAGGCCGTCCTCGAACGCGGCGCGATCGGGGAGATCTACAACATCGGCGCACACAACGAGATCACCAACCGCGATCTCACCCACCGCCTGCTGACCCTGTGCGGGCGCGACGAGAGCTTCATCACTCCCGTCGCCGACCGCCTCGGCCACGACCGCCGTTACAGCGTGGACACGACCAAGATCGCCGCTCTCGGCTGGACGACCGCCCACGACCTGGACACCGCCCTCGCCGCTACGGTCGAGTGGTACCGAACGCATCGCGATTGGTGGGAACCGTTGAAGAACAGAGACGAACGATGAGGGTCCTGGTCACCGGGGCTGGAGGACAACTCGGCCACGACATCGTGCGCAGCTGGAGTGCAGCTGGTGACGAGGTGACCGGCGCGACACGCACGATGCTCGATGTCCGCGACCGCGACGCCGTGCTCGGCACGGTCGGCGCGCTGCGCCCCGACGCGATCGTCAACTGCGCCGCGCACACCGGTGTCGACGCCTGCGAGACCGAGGTCGAGCAGGCGTATTCGGCGAACGCTCTGGCCGTGCGCTGGCTCGCTGAGGCCGCCGGCCGTTTCGGCGCCCACCTCGTGCACCTCTCCACCGACTACGTCTTCGACGGGACGCTCGATCGGCCGTACACGGAGTGGGACGCTCCGGCTCCGCAGAGCGTCTACGGTGCGTCGAAGCTCGCCGGGGAGCGCGAAGCAGGCGACGGCGCGACGATCGTGCGTACGAGCTGGGTGTGTGGGGAACACGGGAACAACATGGTCCACACCGTGCTCCGCCTGCTGCCGTCGACACCGGTCCTGTCCTTCGTCGACGACCAGCACGGTTGCCCGACGTTCACCAGCGACCTGGCTCCCGCTCTGCGCCGGCTCGCCCTCGACCGCCGTTCGGGGATCCATCACCTGACCAATCAGGGAGCGACGAGCTGGTACGGCTTCGTCCGTGCGATCGTGGCCGCTGCCGGGGAGGACCCGGCGCGGGTCCGTCCGATCAGCACTGCCGAGCTCACCCCGCCGCGCCCCGCGCCTCGCCCGGCGAACAGCGTGTTGGACAACGCAGTCGCTCGTCTCGCCGGGTTGCCGTTGCTCGGCCACTGGGAGGAACCGCTCGGCCGGTTGGTGGCCGCGCTGCGCGCCTGAGATCCGGCGAACGGCGTGCCGGCCGCGCCGCACGATCGGAGCACGGCGAGCAGGTCACCGTTCGGTCCGCCGGGCCTGGGCCTAGCCTGCCGGGCGATGTCGGTCCCCCTACGCGTCGGCTACACGCTCGAGCAGTGCTGGCACCGCGTTCCCGGAGGGACGGCTGTCGCCGCCCTGGAGGTGCTGCGCGAGCTGCGCACCGAACCGGCACTCGACATCGTCGGTCTCGCCGGGAGCCACCGGCAGCGGCCACAGCCGGCGTTCGACCCGGGCATCCCCGTCGTCCCCCTCGGCCGGCCGGGACCGGCACTGTATGCACGGTGGCTGGCCGCCCGCCGGCCCGTCGTCGAGCGGGGCGCTGGGCCGCTCGACGTCGTCCACGCGACGACGATCATCCCCCCGCCGTGCCGCGCCCCGCTCGTCGTCACGATCCACGATCTCGCCTTCCTCCACGATCCTGCCCAGTTCACCCGGTGGGGCGTGGCCGTGTTCCGCCGCAGCCTGGCCGAGGTTCGCCGGCGCGCCACCCTCGTGCTGTGCTCGTCGCAGGCCACCGCCGACGACTGCGTCGCCGCGGGGGTCGCCGCCGAGCGGTTGCGGGTCGTCCCCCTCGGGGTGCGTCGCGTGCCCGCGCCGACACCGGCCGACATCCGTTCGGTACGTAAGGCGTACGGCCTGCCGGAACGCTTCGTGCTCTTCGTCGGGACGCTCGAGCCGCGCAAGAACCTGCATCGCCTGGCCGAAGCCGTGGCGCGCAGCGGGTTGGGCATGCCCCTCGCCGTCGTCGGGCCGGAGGGATGGGGCGGCGGCGCGCCAGCTGGCGGTGACGTTCGCTTTTGCGGCTTCGTCGGCGCTGGTGAGCTCACCGCTCTGTACGCCGCGGCAACGATCTTCGCCTACCCCTCCGAGCGCGAAGGGTTCGGGTTGCCGGTCGCCGAGGCGATGGCTCAGGGCACCCCGGTGGTGACCAGCACGGGGACGTCGACCGCGGAGGTGGCTGGTGACGCGGCGGTGCTCGTCGACCCGCGCTCAGTCGACGAGATCGCCGCCGGATTGCACGAGGCGCTCCGCCGGGCCGGCGAGCTTGCGGCGCGCGGCCGCAGGCGGGCGGCCGAGCTGTCCTGGGCACGCACCGCCGGGTTGACCATCGCCGCCTACCGGGAGGTCGTTCGGTGACCGCCGGACCTCCGCGCCCCGTGGGCAACGTGATCGTCGGCGGGGTGAACGTCGCGGTGAACCTCACCTGGTGCCTGCCGGGCCTCGTCGGGGGTTCCGAGCAGTACCTCGCCCGCCAGCTGCTCGGTCTCGCCGAGGCGAGCGACGAGTTCGCCGCCACGCTGTACGCGGCGCGGGGCTACGCGGCGGCCCATCCGGACGTCGCCGCCCGTTGGCCGGTCGCCGAAGCTCCCGTCCCGCTCGAACGCCGGGCCCTGCGCGTCGTCGTGGAGAACACCTGGCTCGCCCGGCGGACCCGTGGCGCGGCGCTCGTCCACCACGGGGGAGGGACGCTGCCGACGATCGGCAACCGGCGCACCGTGCTCACCGTGCACGACCTGCAGTACCTCGAGTATCCGCAGTACTTCTCCCGGCACAAGCTCGCCTACCTTCGCCAGCGGATGCCCCGCTCGTTGCGCCGGGCGACGGTGGTCACGGTGCCCAGCACGTTCGTCGCCGGGACGATCACCGAGGCCTACGGCGTCGACCCGCAACGGATCGTCGTCGTCCCCCACGGCCTGGAGTCGACCATCGGGCAGCGGGCGACGCCGGAGGCGGAGCTGCGCGCCCGGTACGGGCTCGGGCAGGGCCGGATCCTCGTCCTGCCCGCGGCGACGTTCCCCCACAAGGGGCATCGCTTCCTCCTCGATCTCGTCGAGCGGTCCTGGACCGACCCCGACGTGAAGATCCTCTTCGTCGGGGGCGCGGGACTCGCCGAGGAGGAGATCCAGGCCGAGATCGCCCGTCGGCGCCTCGGTGGGCGGGTGATCCGTGCCGGGCGCGTCGGGCCCGAGGACCGCGACGGGTTGGTCATGCTCGCCGAGGCGCTCGTCTTCCCCAGCGAGTACGAGGGCTTCGGCGCCCCGCTGATCGAGGCGATGGCCCTCGGCACGCCGGTGATCGCTTCCGACCGGGCGGCGATCCCGGAGGTGCTCGGCGGGGCCGGTCTGAGCCTGCCCCTCGACCCGGACGCATGGGCCGGCGCCCTCGACGTCGTCGCGACACGGCGCGAGGAGCTCGTTGCCGCGGGGCGAGAGCGGGTCGCTGCGTTCTCCACCGCTGCATCGGGCTCGGCGCTCGCCGCTGCATACCGGAGGGCACTGCGGTGAAGCTCGTCGTCCTCTGCCCGCACTTCGCCCCGGACACCGCGCCGACGGGGGAGGTGATCACGCGCATCGTCACCGAACTCGCTGCCGCGGGGCACGAGCTGCACGTCGTCACCGCCTTGCCCTGGTACCGCGACCACCGCATCGACGACGGATGGGGCGGGCGCTTGATCCGCCGGGAGCGCACCGCGTGGGGTTCGATCGTGCGCGTCCACCCGTTCCCCGGCGCGGACCGGAGGAACATCGCCCGGCGCGCCGCCGGCTTCGCCGCGTTCAGCGTGCTCGCCGGCCTGTCCACCCTCGTCGCCGGTGGTGCCGGCCGGGTCGACGGTGTGCTCGCCATGTCCCCGCCGCTGACCCTCGGACTCACCGGGTGGGGGACCCATCTGATTCGCCGCGGGCCACTCGTGTTCAACATTCAAGATGTGTTCCCCGATGCGGCGATCCGTACCGGTGCGCTGACCAACCGCCGGCTGATCGCCCTTGCCCGTGCCCTGGAGCGGGTGTCCTATCGCCGGGCCGCGGCGGTCACCGTGCTCTCCGAGGACCTCGCCGCGAACGTGCGCGCCAAGCTCGGCGCCGGCGAGACAGGGCGGGTGCGGGTGATCCCCAACTTCGTCGACGTGGAGGCGATCCGCCCCACGGCACGGATGACCGCCTACCGCGCCGAGTTGGGCATCGGCGAGGAACCGGTCGTGATGTACGCCGGGAACGTCGGCTTGTCCCAGTCCCTCGAGCTGCTCGTCGAAGCGGCCCGGCGGATGCCCGCGGTGACGTTCGTGATCAACGGCGCCGGTTCGGGCCGAGCGGAGCTCGAGCGTCAGACCGCGGGCCTGCCCAACGTGCGCTTCGGGGAGTATCAGCCGCGCCACCGGATCGGTGAAGTCCTGGCCACGGGTGACCTGCACATCGTCCCGCTGCGACGCGGGCTGGCCTCCGTCAGCGTCCCCTCGAAGACGTATTCGATCCTCGCCGCGGGAAGGCCGATCCTCGCCGCGATCGATCCGGGCAGCGAGGTGCCGCGGATCATCGAGCAGGCCGGCTGCGGTCGCAGCGTGCCCCCCGACGACGCGGATGCGTTCTGTGCCGCGCTCACCGAGATGCTCGCCGATCCGGCGGCGCTGGCCGACGCCGGATCCAACGGGCGCGCCTGGGTGGAGCACTGGGCGTCGCCCGCGGCCGTTGCCACCACGTATGCCGTGCTGTTCGGCGAGCTCGGCCGGACGCGCCACTCGGCGTGCTGATGCACCGTGAGGGGCCATTGTCGATAGCCTCGAACCCTCGTGGGTAAGGCTTCGTCGACCAAGAAGATCGCCCGGATGGCCCAGCGCGGCCGAGGGAAGAAGATTCGCTTCCAGGGTGGCACGTTGTTCCCGGCCGTCGTCGCTGTCGTCGTCGTCATCGGGCTCGCCCTCGTCTGGTACAGCCGGACCTCGGTCAGCTCCGCCGCGCCCGGGCCGCGAGCGTCGAAGGGTGATCACTGGCACCTCGCCTACGGCTTCTACGTCTGCTCCGACACGGAGAACAGCAACGCCTACCTGCCGCCGCTCGTCGGCAGCATCGAGTCCCGGCCGAAGTTCCAGGCGACCGGCATCCACTCCCACGACG
Source organism: uncultured Ilumatobacteraceae bacterium (assembly GCA_964592165.1). Lineage (GTDB taxonomy): Bacteria > Actinomycetota > Acidimicrobiia > Acidimicrobiales > Ilumatobacteraceae > JAWKHV01. The sequence goes on from CAZQEJ010000012.1 coordinate 14,908, forward strand.
ATGGTGTCATCCACTGGCACCCGTACACGGCCAAGGCGAGCGGGGCGAACGCTCGTCTGAAGGTCTTCCTCGACAACTACGACATCACCCTGACGAGCACCAAGCTCGCCTTCCCCTCCGATCAGGAAGAAGGCAAGGTGTTCGAAGAGGGCAAGACCAAGTGCATGGCGGCCGACGGCAAGCTCGTCGACGGTGAGATCAAGGCGTTCGTCTGGCCGGAATCGACGAAACCGGACAAGTTCCGCGTGCTCACGGCCGACATCGGCAACGTCCACGTCACCCAGAACGGGATGGCGATCGTCATCGCCTTTGTCCCCGCGGACGTCAACTCGATCCCCGAGCCGCCGACCGCGTCGAACCTCGAGGCGCTCGGCGCGGCGGACGGCGGACCGATCAACGACGAGCCGACGACCACCGGCGCGCCGACGGTCCCGGGTGAGTCGACGGTCCCGGGTGAGTCGAGGGTCCCGGGTCCGTCCACGCTGCCCGGTGAGCCGACGGTTGGTTCGACCGTCTCCGGAGAGCCGGCGACGACCGGGTGATGCGCGCCGTCGTCCTCGTCGGGGGGTTCGGGACGCGGCTGCGCCCGCTCACCTTGACGATCCCCAAGCCGATGCTGCCCGTCGTGCACCGGCCGATCATCGAGCGGCTCGTGGAGAACCTCGCCCGCGGCGGCGTCAGCGAGGTGGTTCTCGCTCTCGGCTTCAAGCCGGAGCCGTTCATCGCCGCCTTCCCCGACGGCACATGCGCCGGGACACGGCTGATCTATGCCGTGGAACCCGAGCCCCTGGACACCGCCGGAGCGATCCGCTTCGCCGCCGGCGCGGCCGGGATCGACGAGACGTTCGTCGTCGCCAACGGCGACGTGCTCACCGACCTCGACGTCGCCGCTCTCGTGGCCTTCCACCGTGCTCATCGGGCAGAAGCGACGCTGCACGTCATCCCGGTCCCCGACCCCAGCGCGTTCGGCGTCGTCGACACCGACGCGGACGGTCGTGTCCGCCGCTTCGTGGAGAAGCCGGGACCCGGCGAGGCTCCGTCGAACCTGATCAACGCGGGGACCTACGTGCTCGAGCCGACGGTGCTGGACCGGATCCCCACCGGGAGGAAGGTCTCGATCGAGCGGGAGACCTTTCCGGCGATCGCCGGTGAGGGCCACCTGTACGCGATGCCGGCCGATGTCTACTGGCTGGACACGGGGAGACCCGAGCTCTACCTACAGGCCAACATCGACGTGCTCCGCGGACGTACGCACGCCTCGGACGGCCGGCCGGCCGTAGATCCCTCTGCGGACATCGCCGGCGACGCCGCGGTCGTCGACTCCGTCGTCGCCGCGGGCGCGACGGTCGGGCCGGGCGCGTCCGTCGAGGGATCCGTGCTCTTGCCGGGCGCCGTCGTTGCCGCGGGTTCCATCGTGCGCTCCTCGGTCGTCGCCGGGCGGGTCGGCGCGGACGCCGAGATCGACGACGTCGTCGTCGGGGCGCTCGGTGAGGTGCCCGCCGGCGCGCACCTCCGTGCCGTCCGGCTGCCCCCGGTGGACTGAGCCGAACGCCGATGGACGTGCTCGTCGTGGGCGGGGCGGGGTTCGTCGGATCGCACCTCGTCGATCGCCTGCTGGCCGAGGGTCACCGCGTCGACGTGGTCGACGACCTCTCCAGCGGCTCGCTGGCCAACCTCGCCGAGGCTCGCGCCGCGGCCGGCGGCGCGCTCAAGTTCCATCATCTCGACGTCCTCGCCGAGGAGTTCGACGAGCTCGTCGCCCGGCGCGAGCCGGAGGTGGTCGTCCACCTTGCGGTCCTCGCCCGCCGTGGGTCGCGCTCGGCGACGGCGACGGTCACCCTCGGGGGGACCCTCAACCTGCTCGACGCCGCCCGCCGGGCAGGGGTGCGCAAGGTCGTCGTCGGGATCCCCGCCCGCCACCTGTACGGGGAGGTCCCGGCCCGGGAGCTGCCGGTGAAAGAAGGCCACGGTGGGCCCGTGCTCGGCGTCGACGGCGTCCTCGTCCGTGCCCTCGTCGACGTCTTGGGCGTCTACCGCAGCGAGCATGGCCTGGAGTTCACCGCCCTCGCCCTCGGCTCCGTGTACGGACCACGGCAGCGGCCCGACGGCGGGGTCGTCGCCTGCTTCGCCGATGCGGTCGCTCGCCGGGTCGCCCCCGAGCTGCACGGTGACGGTCGCCAGACCCGCGACTTCGTCTTCGTCGACGACGTCGTCGACGCCCTCGTACGCGCCACCGAGCGCGGTTCGGGACTCGTGATCAACATCGGCACCGGGGTCCAGACCACGGTGCGCGAGGTCTACGAGCTGCTCGGCGGGACGGTCCCGGTACGCAGCGGACCTCGCCGGTCCGACGAACCCGGCCGGTTCGCCGTGTCCCCGGTACGAGCCAGGATCCATCTCTCCTGGGCCCCCTGGACGATGCTGCGTGACGGTCTGGCCGGTCTTGTCGGGGACCCCCCGCTCACCTGAACAGATCCTCCGCCGGAGGGCGGATCAGCTCGCCGACCGACGATTCGCGCATCCATGCGGGGTCCACACCGCGCACGATGGCCACCGGGATCCCGGCCGACTTGCCCATCACCAGCTCCGCGGCCGCGGCGATCTCGTCGGCCACGGCGACTTCGGTGACGTGCATCTCCCGGCCGAGCGCGTCCGGGGTGCCGCGCAGATCGACGACACCGGCGACGCCGGCGACGCCGATCGCCACATCGGTCAACCCCCGCCGCCAGGGGCGGCCGAACGTGTCGGAGACGACGACACCCACCACCACGCCCAGCCGGGCGCGGACGATGTCCCGCACCCGCCGTGCGGAGCGGTCCGAGTCGACAGGGAGCAGGGCGGCATGGCCGCGCTCGACGTTGGACAGGTCGACACCGGAGTTGGCGCAGACGAAGCCGTGACGCGTCTCGGTGATCAGCAGATCACCGCGGCGGCGGACGACGCGAACGGCTTCGTCGACGACGAGTTGCTTGTGCCCGAGGGGATCGTCGGGATCGATAGCGACGAGCCGGCCCTCGGCCTTGGAGACCACCTTCTGGGTGACGACGACGACGTCCCCATCGGCCAGCGGACCGTTCGGCGGCCCGGCGCAGGCCTCGGCGACCAGTTCGCCGAGTTGATCGCCGGGGCGGATCTCGGCGATCCCTTCCACCCCCCACACGCTCAGCCTGGCGTTCATCGCTCGACGGCCGCCAAGGTGGTGCGGGCCAGCTCGGCGGCAACGTGCGCGGTGGTCATCACAGTGCCGGTCACGACGCAGCGCATCCCCTCGCGCTCCACGGCGGGGGCGAGGGGCGCATCGGCGTCGTCGATGACCAGCGTGCCGCATACGGGGGCGTAGATCCGGGCGATGCCGACCACCGACGGTTCGTGGCCGAGCTCGCCGAGCATCCGATCGGCGGGCCCCTTGAGTGCTGCGCCGGCGACGATCGGGGAGACTGCGACGACACGATCCCGCCGCTCACGGAGGATCTCGTCGACCCCCTCCAGGGCGCGGATGGGTCCGATCGACACGAGCGGGTTGGAGGGGGCGATGACGATCACTTCGGCCCGGCGCAGCGCGTCGAGCACCGCCGCGCTGGGCGCGGTCCCTCCTCCCCCCAGGTGAACGGCGCCGACCGCGACCGAGTGGCGCGCACCGACGAAGTACTCCTGGAAGCTGAGCAGGCGGCCCGTGGTGGTCTCGATCGTCGTCGGCGCGTCGCCATCGGTCATCGGCAGCAGGCGCAGGCTCAGTCCCCAGGCGTGAGCGATCTCGGCGGTGACTTCGGTCAGCGTCGCCCCTTCGGCGAGTCGGCCGGTCCGGTAGAGGTGGGTCGCCAGATCCTGGTCACCGAGGCCGAACCACGTTGCTCCGGCCTGTGACCCGGGCGGCCGGGTGGCTTCGTAGCGGCGGAGTGCGCCCAACGCTCGCCACGTCTCGTCGACCAGCCCCCAGCCGCGCTGCGGGTCGATCGCCCCGGCGAGGGTGTAGGTCACGGTGTCCAGATCCGGGGAGATCGACAAGCCGTGGAGGATGGTGTCGTCGCCGGTGTTGACAATCGCCGTCACGTCGCCCGGGTCGACCACCCCCACGAGGCCGCGGAGGAAACGGGCGGCCCCGACGCCGCCGGCGAGCACCGCGATCACCAGCCGGCCTCCATCGCCAAGCGATCGTAGAGGGACGCGATGCGTTCCGCCGTGGTCCGCCAGGAGAACGCCTCCACCCGGTGCCGCCCGGCGGCGACGAGCGCGGCGCGGCACGCGTCGTCGCGGTGGACGCGTCCGAGTGCGGCAGCGAGTGCGGTGGGATCATGGGGGTCGACGAGCAGCGCGGCGTCACCGGCCACTTCCGGGATCGAGCCGGCGTTGCTGGCCACGACCGGAGTTCCGGCCCCCATCGCCTCGAGCAGGGGGAAGCCGAAGCCTTCGTCGAACGACGGGTAGGCGAGGGTCCGCGCGTTGTGGACCAGCCACGACTTGGCCGCCTCGTCGACGCGCCCGGCGACCACGACGCGGGTCGCCGCGCCGGAGGGGAGCGAGGCGACGGCCGCCTCGAGCGCGCCGCTGTCGTTGCCCGGGCGTCCGGCGACGACGAGCATCAGGTCCGGGTCGTCGGCGGCGAGGAGGCCGAACGCGTGGGCCAGCGCCGGCAGGTTCTTGCGCCGCTCGACGGTCCCCACGCAGACCACGAACGGTCGTCCGCGGAGGCGGCCGGCGAATGGCTCGGGCGCAGCAGCGGGCGGTTCGGCGAGAGGGATGTGACCGAGGGGGATCGTCTCCACGTGCCGTGGGGCGAGCAGGTCGGTGACCATCGCCGCAGTCGACGAGGACGAGCAGTGGACGGTCGCTCCCCGGCGGACAGCCCGGCGCAGGACGGCTGCTGCCCGGCGGACATCGGCGTCGACTCCCCGCGGGTTGGTCAAGAACCACGCGTCATAGACGCTGACCAGGCGCCCCGCTCGCGCCGCAGGCGGCACGAGGTAGTTCGTCCCGTGGATCACGGCGGGGAAGCCGAGCACCTTGTCCGCGGTGGGCCAGGGAAGATGGCTCCAGAGGCGGTGGGCGACCGCCGCGGGGAGCGGGAAGCGGATCGCGTCGGGGGGCAGGGTGGCCCGCATCGACAGGACGTACGGCCTCAGCGAAGGTGGATCGGGCAGGGCGCGCAGCGCGGTGAGGAGCGCCTCCGCTGCGTTGCCCACGCCCGAGCGCGGGCCGAGCAGGGGGCCGACGTCGTAGGCGATGGTCCTGTCGGGCACGTCAGCAACGTACCCGTCCGAGCTCCTCGGTAGACTCGCCGTTCCACCCGAGGTCGAGGAGTACCCGCCCCGCATGCCCCGCGCGTTGATCACCGGTATCACGGGTCAAGACGGTCAGCACTTGGCCGAGTTCCTGCTCTCGTTGGGTTACGACGTCGTCGGCATGGTCAAGGGGCAGAACAACCCCAAGGCCCAGTTGGTCGCCGAGGAGTTCCCCGATCTCGATCTTGTCACCGGTGATCTCGCCGATCTGCCGAGCTTGATCAAAGCGGTGGAGTACGCGCGCCCCGACGAGGTGTACAACCTCGCCGCGATCAGCTTCGTCGCCCTGTCCTTCTCCCAGGCGGAGTTGACCGCCAACCTGACCGGAGTGGGCGTGCTGCGGATGCTCGAGGCGGTCCGCCTGGTCGGTGGGCCGGGGCACTCGATCCGCTTCTACCAGGCGTCGTCGTCGGAGATGTTCGGCAAGGTCCGCCAGACACCGCAGACGGAGGACACGCCGTTCTATCCCCGCTCGCCGTACGGGTGTGCGAAGGTCTACGGGCACGACATCACGGTCAACTACCGGGAGTCGTACGAGATGTTCGCCTGTTCGGGGATCCTCTTCAACCACGAGGGGCCGCGCCGCGGTCTGGAGTTCGTGACGCGCAAGATCACCAACGCGGTGGCCCGGATCAAGCTCGGTCTGCAGGACGAGTTGGTGATGGGCACGTTGGACACCAAGCGCGACTGGGGGTATGCGGGGGATTACGTCAAGGCGATGTGGGCGATGCTCCAGCAGGACGAGCCCGACGACTACGTGATCGCCACCGGGGAGTCGCACAGCGTGGAGGAGTTCGTCAGCCGGGCCTTCGCCGAGGTGGGGATCAGTGATTGGCGGCCGTACGTGCGCCAGGACCCGAAGTTCATGCGCCCGGCCGAGGTCGACTTGCTGATCGGCGACTCATCCAAGGCCCGCGCCCGCCTCGGGTGGCAACCCGAGGTCGACTTCCCGGGGCTGGTCAAGATGATGGTCGCCCACGACCTGCACCTCGAAGCGTCCAAGGCGGGTGTCCCCCTCCCCGGTTGAGACGACCGCCCGGCGGCGAGCGGGCACACAGAGGCGGGTCAGGCCTCCAGCGGCCGGTCGCTGATCGCTTCCAGCAGCGAGCCCTGGTCAGCGGGGCTGCCGGCCTTCATCCGGTGGCGGAAAGCGAGGGCGAAGGCGACCATCGCCGCCGCCGATCCGGCCATCAGCCCGTACTCGACCCGGCGGAAGAGCTGATTGCCGGACACCGCGGTGACGACGACGAACGTCGCCATCCCCACCGTCCAGCCGACGGCGACGAGGGCATGGCCGTGCAAGGCGATCACCGCCTGGGCAGTTGCCAGGGCAACCATGTAGCACGCGCTGCCGATGGCCAGCGCGGCCATCGTTGCACGGGTCAGGCGGGCGTCGTAGATCACGTCGATGATCGGTGGTCCGAGCACCGCCGATCCGATCACGCCGATCACACCGACGCCGCCGACGACGACCATCAACTGGCGGAAGCCGCGGCGGAACTCGTCCATGTCTCCTTGCGCGGCGAGGCGCGCCAGGCGAGGCAACAGGGCGGCCTGTACCGCCTGGAAGAGGAACAGGGGGACGCGGGTCATCAGCACGCCGTAGCTGAACTGGGTGACGAGCGCCTCGTCGGCGGGGGTGGCGAGGATCCCGGTGGCGATCGGGCCGGCGTTGACCAGCCCGGCGGCGAACACCGACCCGAGGAGCAACCAGCCGAGGTTGGGGGTGACCTCGCTCCACGATGCGTCCGGTCCGTCGACGGTGTGCAGCGCGCCACGACTGGCGACGTAGGCCACGCCGAGCAGGGGGGTGACCGCGACGACCAGCCCGTACGGGCCGATCGCCTTCACCCCGACCAGAGCGAGAGCAGCGCAGAGGAGGATCCGCACCGCGCCGTCGGAACCCATCACGATTGCGTACGCGTTGAAGCGGCCGGTTCCCGAGCACAGGCCCCGGGTGAGGTGCGCCGGTGCATAGGCGACGAAGGCGACGACGAGGGCGACGACCATCACCCAGTCGCCGCTGAAGTAGTGGCGGGCGATCAACGGGCTGAGAGCGAGGAGGATCAGCCCGAGTGCGAGGGCGAGGAGCGCGCCGAGCAGGGCGACCTTGCGCATCACCGGACGTCCCCCGATGCCCAGCGCTCGGCGGTGGGCGAGCGCCCGCCCGGCTTCCTGCTCCAAGGGGAGGAAGAAACCGGGGGCGAGGGCGAACGTGGCGAACCACAGCTTGGAGATCGGAGCGAAGTCGTGTTCCCCGAGTGCCCACACCCCGACCTTGAAGAACAGGTACGACGCGACACCGGCGACGAGAAGACCAGCGCCTACCGGGAGGGTGCCCTCTGGCAGGGGGATCCTGCCGGAGCCGTTGGCGCGGGGGGAGGGGGTCTCGGGCAAGGACAGCCAGGCTACTGGCGCGACCCTCCCCGGCGGGGGACGCCCACGGGTCGTTCGGCCCGGATCGGCCGGCCTGACCGGATCGGGCAGCGCGCCGCGGGTTAGACAGGAGCGTCCTCGGGCGGGGTCGTCGCTGTCGTTCCAGGAGGTCGTCGTTGATGCCACGTCGCGCTCGCCGAGGGAGTCGGCTCCGGCTCCCCGTGGTCGTTGCCGCCGTGTGTGCTGCGTCGGCCGGGGTTCCGCCGGCCATGGCCGCACCGATCGCTCCCGGCGCGCCCGTCGTCGCGGGTCCAGCGGTCGGTTCGTTGCCCCTCGCCGGCCCGTTGGGGGCGACCCTCAACGTCACCGGGCACGGCTACGGCCACGGCGTCGGACTCAGCCAGTACGGGGCGCTCGGGTACGCGGCGGACCAGGGGTGGAGCGCCGAACAGATCCTCGACCATTACTACGGGGGGACCGTCGGCGGACCCATCCCCGGGGATCCGGCACCGAACATCCGCGTCCAACTCGCCGCTGCGGCTGGGGCACAGACTGCGGTGGTGGGCAACGCGCTCGTCACCACGGCCGACGGCTCGACCGGGACCTGGACGTCGGTCGTCGTCCGCCCCGCAGCGAACGGCGCCTACGACGTGTGGGGCCGGACCGACGCGCAGCAGTGCCCAGGGTCCTCCGACGACCTCGCTGCACCCGACGGGCAGGGCATCGTGCGCTGGACGCTGGTGGCGAGCGCGGTAGTCGGTCCGGTGGACATCGGCGCGCCGGCCGGGACGCCGCTCGCTGCTCCCGCCGACCTCGCCGCGCTGTGTGAGCCGGGTGGCACGGTGCGCGCCTACCGAGGACTGCTCCGTGCGGTGCGCGATGCCAACGGAAAGGCGCAGACGGTCAACGAGGTGTCCCTCGAGTCCTACCTGCGCGGGGTCGTCCCCAGCGAGATGCCCGCCGGCTGGGCGACCCTCGGCGGGGGACGGGGGATCGAGGCGTTGAAGGCGCAGGCGGTGGCGGCGCGCTCCTACGCCCGGGCGGAGAGGCGATATACCTTCGCCGACACCTGTGACACGCAGTCGTGCCAGGTGTACGGCGGCGCGGCGCGGCGGGCGGCGTTGGACAAGCCGTTCGTCGCCGTCGAGCAACCGGCGACGGACTCGGCGATCGCGGCGACCGCCGGCGTCGTTCGCCTGCGGCCGGGCGGGACGGTCGTGTCGACGATGTTCTCGGCCTCCAGCGGGGGGTACACCGCTCCTTCGACGAGCCCGGGATTCCCCGCCGTGCCCGACGTGGGCGACGACACGCGAGCGACGCGGAACCCCTACCACGACTGGTCGGCATCGGTTCCCACGGCGACGATCGAAGCGAGGTGGCCGGCGATCGGCACGCTCAGCGCGGTCACCGTGACGAAGACAAATGGGCTTGGGGCCGAGGGTGGCCGGGTGTTGAAGATGGAGGTGATCGGGACGCGGGGGAAGGTCACCGTCACCGGCGACGAGTTCCGCCTCGCCGCCGGCCTGCGCTCCAACTGGTTCACCGTCGGCGGCGGCGACCGCTGCGCAGGGCGCGGCGAGCCCGTCGTGGACACGTCCTGGACGCCGAGCACCGCGGCGAACGATCTCCTCCCCGTCTCTCCTGTGCGGGTGATCGACACGCGCAACGCGCTGGGAACGACCGCGGTCCCCTTGGGAGCCGGATGCACCTTGACGGTCGACCTCGGGCAGCGACCGACCGGCGCGACCGCCGTCGCCGTCGTCGTCACCACAACCCGTTCGTCGGACAACGGCTACACGACCGCCTACCCGTGCGCAACCGCTCGCCCGGAAACGTCCGCGGTGCAGGTCCTCAAGGGCTCCGACGCAGCGGGGACGACCGTCGTCCCGCTCGGCGCCGATGGGCAGGTGTGCCTCTACACCTCGGTCACCACCGACGTGCTCGTCGATGTCCTCGGCTGGCTCGTACCCGGTGCAGGACCGTCGTATCTCGGCCTGCCCAAGCCGGTACGGCTCCTCGACACCCGGGCGCCCGGCGCTGCCCCGCTCGGCGCGGGGAGCGAGACCCGCGTCGTCGTGCCGGCCAGTGCAGGGGCGGTTGCCGACGGCGCCTCGATCAACGTCACCGCGACCGGTTCGGCGGCGGCCGGGTACGTGTCCGCGTACCCGTGTGACCGCCCCTCGACGGACAGTTCGGTGGTCAACTTCCGTGTCGCCGCGGACAGCGCCAACCACGTCTTCGTCGACCTCGATCCCGGTGGTGCGCTGTGCTTGTGGAACTCGGCGCCTGTCCACCTCGTCGTCGATCTCGACGGAGCCTTCGGGGCAGCCCCGGGGGCACAGGGAATCCGTGTCCAGACGCCGTCGCGGCTCGTCGACTCACGCAACCAACTGGGGACGAGCGGACCGCTCGTGCCCGGGGTGGAGCGCATCCTGGACACAGGAGCCCCGTCGGCGGGGATCCTTGCCCAGGTGACGATCGTCGATCCGCGCGCCTCGGGCTTCGTCGCCCTCTATCCGTGCGGTGACGCCGGCGGAGGGACCGAGACCTCGGTCGCCAACGCCGCCAAGGGTACGAACGTGGCCAACACCGTCCTGCTGCGCACCGACGCCGGTGGTCGGTGGTGTGCCCGCTCGTCGATGCCCACCGACCTGCTGATCGACATCGTCGGACGGGTCTGAGCCGTCCCCCAGGGGGACGGCTCAGATGGGCTGGGCCCTCCTCGTCAGGCGGCAGGGACGAGCCGGGCGCGCAGATCGCCGCGGGCTTTGACCGCTGCCTTCTGCGCCTGCTCGAGCAGGTTTCCGGCAGGATCGGGGAGTTGCTCGGCAACCTTGCCGACGATCTCGTCGAGCCGCGTCGCGACACCCTCGACGCGGCTGTCGAGTGAGCGCAGGTCCGTGGCGAAGCGCTTGGCCATCTCCTGACGGCGGACCTGGGCGCGCTGGAACGTGAGCACGCCGAAGCCGACGACGACGTAGGCCACGTCCTTCGCCGTGCTGACCAGGCGCTCTTGGTCGATGGTCGGCAGCTTCATCTCGGGCAGTTCGAAGCGGGGAAGGGAACGGCTCATCGGGGGATCCTTTCGTCGTGCGGGTCTTCGTGCCGGTAGGGGGTGCCCGGCGTTGACCACCTGCTGCTAACAATCTACCTACAAACGCTAACAATTGCAAGCGCGTGCCGCTGCCGGAACGGCGAGAGGCGCTCAGCCTCGGCTGCTCCTCGGGTGACGCCGGAGCATGGTTGCGCCGTCGTGCCGGTAACCTCGCCGGACCGTGGACGTAGCCACCCCTGCCGCGCCGCCCGTCGTCGCGGTGACGGTCGTCCACGAACCGGGGATCTGGTTCGACGAGGTCCTCGGTGCGCTGCGCGAGCAGGACTACCCGAACCTGCGCCTGCTGTTCTTGATCACCGGCGAGACGACGGGAGTGGGAGAGCGGATCCGGACCGTGCTCCCCGAGGCTCACGTCCGTGCGGTGCCGGTCAACGAGGGCTACGGCGCCACAGCTCACCAGGTGCTGCAACTCGTCGAAGGCAGTGGCCTGTTCTGCTTCTTGCACGACGACGTCGCCCTCGATCCCGACGCGATCAGCCGCCTGGTCGAGGAGCTGTACCGGTCCAACGCCGGGATCGTCGGCCCGAAGCTGCTCGACTGGGATCGGCCAGGCGTCCTCCAGTCGGTCGGCTGTGCGGTGGACCGCTTCGGGGAGATCGACCCTCTGGTGGAGCCCGGCGAGATCGACCAGGAACAGCACGACGCCGTTCGTGACGTCTTCTGCTTGCCCGCCGCGTGTCTCCTCGTGCGCGCCGATCTGTTCCGCGCCCTCGGTGGGTTCGACCCGGCGATCGAGTTCAACGGGGACGCTCTCGACCTGTGCTGGCGAGCGCACCTCCATGGGGCCCGCGTCGTGGTCGTCCCTGCGGCGCGCGGACGGCACCGTGGTCAACTCTCTGCCCGCCGCCCCGACCTCCACCAACGCCGGGCGGCGGCGCGCGCCCGGATCCGGACCGTGGCCACGCTCACCGGGCGGTGGCGAGTCCCCCTCGTCGTGCTCCAGTTGCTCGTCGTCTCGCTTGTGGAGACCGTCGCCGGCGCGTTCACCGGCCGCTCCCGTGACGGGATCGCCTCGCTGTACGCGCTGGTCACGGCGCTGCCCGGTCTCCCCGGCATCGTCGCCCGCCGACGGCGGATCCGCCACTTGCGGACGGTGCCGAACAGCGACGTGGTCGCCCTCCAGCTGCGTGGGAGCGCCCGCCTGACGAGCTTCTGGCGCCACCACGGCCGACGTCCACCCTCCGCCCATCGCCTCGAACCCGGCCAAGGGCGGGGCGCCGACGAGCGCGCCGACCGGCTGCCCGGGATCGTCGCCGTGATCCTCCTCGCCGCGTTGGTGATCGGCAGCCGGCAGCTGATCAGCGGTGGTGTCCCCCGGATCGCGCAATTCGTCGACCTGCCTGTCCCGGCCAACGCATGGGCTGCGTTCCGCAGCGCGTGGCGCTGGGTGTCACTCGGGTCGGAGTCCGCTGCCCCACCCGCCGTCGGTGGCATCGCTCTCGCCGGGTGGGCGGTGCTCGGGAAGGTCGCGCTGCTCCGCACGCTTCTCGTCGTCGTTCCCATCGGCCTCGGATATCTCGGCGTGTGGAGGGCGTTGTCGTTCGTCCCCAGCAGCCGGGCGCGGATCACCGGGGTCGTCGTCTACGCCGCCCTGCCCTTGCCCTATGCCGCGGTCGCCGCCGGCCGCTGGCAGGTGATCGCGACCTACGGCGCGCTTCCCTGGGCGCTGTCCCTCGTGCGCCAGGCCTCGGGGTTGAGCGTGCTGGCCAGCGCGGGATGGGGTGACGACGGGATCGCCGATGCAGTCAGCCCCGTCCCGGCCGCGGAGCTCGTTCGTCTCGTGGTCGGGCTGGGCGTTCTGGGAGCGGTCGTCGGGGCGTTCTCCCCGACCTTCCCTATCGTCGTCCTCGGAGTCGCCGTTCTCGTCGGGCTGGGGACGTTCGTCGGCGGGGGGGCGCGCAGCGCGATCACCGGGGTGGGGGCCGCCGCGGCCGGTCTCGCGGTCAGCTTCGTGCTCCTCGAACCGTGGTCCTTCTCCCTGCTCCATCGCGGCGCCTGGACCCAGGTCGTCGGTCTCGGCGCGACCGGGCCACGCCGTGTCGGCCTGCTCGATCTCGCCACGTTCCGGATCGGGCCCGGCAGCCTGACCCTCCTCGCCGTGCTCCTGTACGTGCCGATCGCGGCTGCCCCGTTGATCGCCGGCGGCTGGCGGCTGACCTGGGCGTCTCGGGCCGGAGCGCTGGTCGTCGGTGGTCTGCTCCTCGCCGTGCTCGACGATCGCGGCCTTCTCCCGGTGCGCCTGCCGGAGCCGGGGATCGTCCTCGCCCCGGTCGCCCTCGGGCTGGCGATCGCCGCCTGTGTGACGGTGGCCGGGTTCGAGCGGGACATCCGCGGGGCGCGGTTCGGCTGGCGGCAACCACTCGGCCTGCTCGTCGCCGCGTCGCTCGCCGGGGGGATGCTCCCCGCGGTGGTCAACGTCGCCGGGGGACGGTGGTCGGCGCCCCACCTCGGACTTGCCGACTACCTCGCCGTGTTGCCGCAGGCGGACGGCACCGCCAACCCCGGTGACTACCGGGTCCTGTTCGTCGGGGATCCGCGGGTCATCCCCCTGCCGTCCGCCGAGGTGGTGCATGGCGTCGGCTTCGCCATCACTGGAGCTGGGGCGCCGGCGATCGGCGACCAGTTCCCCGCGGAAGCCGGTGATGGTGAGGCGCTCGTCGCTGAAGCGCTGCGTGCCGCCGCCGGCCAGACCACCGACCGGGCGGGACGGCTGCTCGCCCCCTTGGCCATCCGCTACGTCGTCGTCCCCGTCGACGACCGCAGTCGCCAGGGGCAGGCCGCGGCGGTCGAGCCCCCACTCGGCCTGCTCGGCGCGCTCGCCCGTCAACTCGACCTGCGCCTCGTCGACAGCCCGGCGCAGCTTGTCGTGTACGAGAACACGGCATGGTTGCCGATCGCCGCTCAGCTCGATCCGGTCGCCGCCGCGGCGAGCCACGATGCAGGGGCAGCGACGCTGGCCGTCAGCGACATCGGTCGCGGTGCCCCGTTGCTCGTCGGTCAACGGGTCGACGCGGGGGGGAGCGCGCCGGTCACCGCGGGCACGTTCCAACTCGCTGTTCCCGCCGAGAGCGGGTGGAGCGTCCGCCTCGACGGTCGGCCGCTGCCGACGCGCAGTTCGTTCGGATGGGGTCTCGCGGCCGATCTCGATTCAGCCGGAATGCTCCAGATCGAGCACCGGGACGGAGGCCGGGCACTGCTCCTCGTCCTCGAAGGACTGCTCTTCGTACTGGCCGTGGGGGTCGGCTCCGGCGCCCGGCTGAGGACGCGGCGTGCCTCACCCCGGGGTGGCACCGCGGGCGACGTGCCGCTGGTCGGGGACTGGCCGGTCATCGAACTCGACACCCATCCGCTGGAGGGAGACGAGGCCACACCGGGCCCAGCGCACGTCCCTGTGGACGATGGCCGCGCCGCGTCAGTGGACGCGGCGGGTGAGGAGGGGTGATGAACCGACGCGTCCCCGTGCTCGTCGCCCTCGTCGCCGGCGCTGCCGCGATCGCGGTGAGCGGGCTCGGTGACCGGTCCCGGCCGCCCGGTCCGGCGGCGTTCGCCGCTCTGCGCCAGCCGACCACCCCCTACGTGCCCCTCGATCCCGCGCTGAGCACGAGCTTCTTCTGCCCCGGAGTCCCCGCGGCGGGTGAGGGTCGGGGCGGCTCGGTCACCATCACGAACCCGTCCGAGGAGGCGATCCGTGGGGAACTGAGCGTGTTCGACCAGAACGGGAACCTGCGCCGGACGCCGGTCGCGGTCGCCCCCCGGTCGTCGACCACGCTCGATGCTGGCGGCCAGATCGCCGACGGGTATGCCGGGGTGATGGTCGAGCTTGCCGGCCAGGGAGCGGTGGTCGAGCAGGAGGCGATCCTCGGCGGGGCGCGCAGCGTCGCCGCCTGCGCGAACGACTCGGCACGCTCGTGGGACCTACCTGCGGGGTCGACCCTCGACGACCGTTACACCCTCGTGTTGACGAACCCGTTCCCCGGCGCGGCCGTGGTGGCGATGACCCTCACGGCCACGAGCGGGACGCGCACCCCGACCGAACTGCAGGCCTTCGTCGTTCCCGGGCATTCCGTGCGGACCGTCGAGCTCGACGAGATCGCCCGCGATCAGCCGCTGCTCGCGGTGCACGTCGCCGCGAGCCGGGGCCAGGTCGTCGCGGCGCGGGCCCAGACCTACGGAGGGGACGAGCACGGCACCTCAGTGGCTCTCGGTGGAGCTGGCGGCGCCCGCCAGTGGCTGTTCGCCGATGGTGAGATCGGCGAGGGGATCACCGAGCGCTACGTGATCGTGAACAACGCGGACCAGGCCGCCTCCGTCGATCTGACCTTCTTCCCTGCGACGCCGGGGACGCCGCTGACCCCCCACAACCTGCAGATCGAGGCGGGCGGGACGACAACCGTCGACCCGGCGTCGCTCGGGCTGGGGTTCAGCGGGCGCTACGGGTTGAGCGTGACCGGCGCAGGCCAGGCCTCGCTCGTCGTCGAACACGAGATCACCCGTGCCAAGCAGGGGACCTCGGTCAGTCTCGGGTCACGCTTCGGCTCGGCGCGGTGGTGGGCGCCGATCGGCAACAGCGGCGCGGCGGACGCCGCGCTCGTCGTGTTCAACGCCTCCGGACTCGACGGTACGGTCACCGTTGCCAGCCTCGGTCCCGGGGGGGCCCAACCGCTCCCGTCGCTGACCGACATCCCTCTGCCTGCGGCAGCGACGATCGTCATCGATCTCCCGGCCGAGGTCTCGAACGTGCCCGTGCTCGTCAGCAGTCCCGAGTTGTCCCTCGTAGTCGCCCAACGCCCGCTCGCCGGTGACGGCCGGCGAAGCGCGGCGTTGGCGATCCCGGAGTGAGGTGGAGCCAAGCACGATGGCGCACCGGCTGATCCTTGCCGCGGTGATCGTCGCCGCCGTCGCGGTCCTCGCCGTGATCGCCCGCCGGCGACGGACCGCGGACGCGCCGGTGCACGCCGGAGAGTGGGCAGTACCCACCCAGCTCGACCGGGCGGACTTCGCCGGGCGCGACCGCCCGTGGCTCGTCGTCGTCTTCAGCTCTCGTGGGTGTGAGGGATGCGCCGCGGTGATCGCCGCGGCCCGGGTCCTCGCCTCCGCGGAGGTGTCCTTCGAAGACGTCGAGTACGGCTCCGATCGGCGCCGGCATCGCCGTTACCGGATCGAGGCGGTGCCCACGACGCTGATCGCCGACTCCGCCGGTGTCGTACGCCGTAGCCACCTCGGCCCGGTGAGCGCGACCGATCTGTGGGCCGACCTGGCCCGCCTGCGGGGCGGCGAGGGAGCCGGCGATCGGGAGTGATCAGCCCCCCGGTTGAACCGGGCTTGGGGCGTCGACGGCCAGGCCCTGTTGGATCAAGCGGACCACCTCCGGTCCTTCGATCGTCTCCTTCTCGAGCAGTGCCGAGGCGAGGTTGTCCAATCCGACGCGATGCTTGGTCAACAGATCCGCGGCGCGGATCTCCTGCTCACGCAGGATCCGGGAGACCTCTTCGTCGATCATCTTCAGTGTGTCGTCGGAGTACTCACGGCCCGAGGTCATCAGGTCCTCACCGAGGAACACCTGCTGCTGGCTGTGCCAGGCCATCGGTCCGACGCGCTCGGACATCCCCCACTCGCGGACCATCCGCCGAGCGATCCCGGTCGCCTGCTCGAGGTCGTTCGCCGCGCCCGAGTTGATGTGGCCGAAGACGAGCTTCTCGGCGACCCGTCCGCCCATCGCCCGGCAGATCATGTCCTCGAAGTACTCCTTGGAGTAGGTGTGCCGCTCCTCGGGAAGGCTCCAGGTGACCCCCAGCGCCATCCCCCGAGGGAGGATGGTCACCTTGTGCAGCGGGTCGGCATTGGGCAGCACCGCGGTGAGCACGGCGTGGCCGCCCTCGTGGTAGGCGGTCGCCCGCTTCTCCTCGGCGGTGAGCACCAGGCTCTCCCGCCGGGCACCCATCACGACCCGGTCCCGGGCGTTCTCGAAGTCGATCCGCTCGATCGACTTCGACCCACGGCGGACGGCGACCAGCGCGGCTTCGTTGACCAGGTTGGCCAGGTCTGCACCGCTCATCCCCGGCGTCGCCTTGGCCATCACCTCGAGGTCGACGTCGGGGCCCATCCGCTTGTCCCGGCTGTGCACCTTGAGGATCGCCAACCGCTCCTCGTACTCCGGGAGGGGGACCGTGATCTGGCGGTCGAAGCGACCGGGACGGAGCAGCGCGGGGTCGAGGATGTCGGGGCGGTTCGTCGCCGCCATGATCACGATCCCCTCGGACGTCTCGAACCCGTCCATCTCGGCGAGCATCTGGTTGAGGGTCTGTTCCCGCTCGTCGTGACCGCCTCCGAGGCCTGCACCACGCTTTCGTCCGATCGAGTCGATCTCGTCGATGAAGATGATCGCCCGGCCCATCTTGCGCGCCTGCTGGAACAGGTCGCGGACCCGCGACGCGCCGACACCGACGAACATCTCCATGAAGTCCGAGCCGGTGACGGAGAGGAAGCCGACCCCGGCCTCCCCGGCTACGGCCCGGGCGAAGAGCGTCTTGCCCGTCCCGGGAGGTCCGACGAGGAGGATCCCTTTGGGGACCCGGGCGCCGATCTCCTTGAACCGTTCTGGCATCCGCAGGAAGTCGACGACTTCCTTGATCTCCAACTTGACGCCCTCATACCCGGCGACGTCGGCGAACGTCGTCGAAGGGCGATCCGTCGTGTAGGCCTTGGCCCGGCTGCGGCCGATCGACATCACGTTGCCCATCTGGCCTGCCGCCCGGCGCTGCATCCAGACGAAGAGCCCGACGATGAGCAAGAAGGGCAACAGCAGCGGGATCAGGTTGGTGATCCAACTCGACGTGGGCGTCTTCGGCTTGAACGTCGCGGTCGACTGGGTGATCGTCTTCAGGTCGCTGTCGGGGATCCCCGGCGCCGGGGCGACGGTGGAGAACGTCGTCCCGTCGGTGCGCTTGCCGGAGATCTCCAAGGTGTTGTTGTTGTAGGAGATGTCGCTCACCTTGCCGTCGGTGACGAGCTGGATGAACTGGTTGTAGGCGATCTCGTTGCCCTTCGACTCCGGGATCAGGCGGGGCCCGAGGATGAGCAGGGCGAGGACGCCGACGAGCACCCACAGGCTCCAGCGGGGCAGCCCCGGACCGGACCGGCCGGGGCGCCGGTCCGGGGACTGCTGGCCGGACCCGCGCGAACCCGACGAACGCCCCGGCGGCGGGGGCGGCGGGGGCGGGGGAAGGTTGCTCATGGCACAATGCTAGGCATCAGGTGGCGAACGGCGACGCTCACCGTGTTGATCCGCGCTCGTCGGAGCGGGCCGAGGCGGGCCGGCGGGCGAGCGCGACTGGCCCGCCGACCATCCGCGCCGCGCTCCGCGCCCGAGGTTACGGTCGGCTCGATGACGCGGCATTGTTCCCGACCCGGTTGCTCGGAGGTAGCCGTCGCCGCGCTGAGCTATCACTATGCCTCGGCGACGGCGTGGATCGAGGACCTCGGCAGCGAGCGCGATCCGCACGCCTACGACCTGTGCGAGCAGCATCTCGTGCGCCTGCGGGTTCCCTCGGGTTGGGAGCTGGACGACCGCCGTCCCCGCCCGGTGGGCCGGGGCGGGGTGCGGCTCGCCGGCTGACCTCATCTCCGGGCGCCCGTGTTGCCGGTAGCGTCGAAGCGCGTGCGACCCGTCCCCGGACATCCCCGCTTCAGTGTCGGGGTCGCAGCCGTCACCTGGTTGGCGACGCTGCTCGCCGGTTACTCGCTCACTCTCGTCGTGTTCAACATCACGGGCCACGCCGGCGACCCTGTCGAGCTTCTGCCGGCGTGGGCCACCGTGGTCAGCGTGACCGCGCTGTGGATCCCGGAGTTGATCGGCCTGCGTCACGTATCGGCCCGCTGGGGGACCGGCCGGCTGAGTGCGGACTACGGCCTCTCCGTGCGGCGTGTCGATCTGCTCGGGATACCGATCGGGGTGCTCAGCCAACTCGTCGTGCTCGAACTCGTCTACTGGCCGTTGCGGGGTCTGTTCCCGGCGACGTTCGCCCGCAAGGTCGTCGACCGCCCGGCGCGCGATCTGTTCGACCGTGCCGAAGGCCTGTGGCTCGTGCTCATCGTCGCCTGCGTGTGCATCGGTGCGCCGATCGTCGAGGAGCTCATGTACCGCGGGCTGATCCTGCGGTCGATCGACGGGCGGATCGCCGACTCGCTGGGGATCCTCTGCTCGGCCGGATGGTTCGCCCTCGCCCACGTCCAGGCGGTGCAGCTCCCCGGGTTGTTCGTCTTCGGTGTGATCCTCGCGGTGTGTGCCCAACGGACGCGGCGCTTGGGCATGAGCATCTTCGCCCACGCCGCGTTCAACGCGACGACCGTCGTCTTGCTCCTCGTGCGCGGGCTCGACGGCACACTGATCCGCCGATGACACGTTGCCGGGGCCGGCGGATGGAACAATGGCGCACGCGATGAGCGAGACCGATCTGGACGAGGCCGCGGCCGAGGGTGACGCAGGGCGCATCCAGGAGCCGCCGATCGCGGCGAGCGAGGGTGACCGCGGGTTCGGGGCGGATGTCGACGACTGGCCGCCGACGGAGATCACCTCCGTCAGCGACCCGGTGACGATCGACGATTCGGGCCAGAGCACGCGCCCGGCTCACCGTCGTACGTTCCGCGAGCGGCGTCGCCGGCGCACTCCCCGCGAACCGTGGGGACCACGTCAATGGATCGAGGCCTGCTCGACCCTGCTCGTCGTCGCCGGTTGCGTCGCGTTCACCTTCGGGCAGCTCCATCCCGCGCAGATCTTCAGCGACGCAGTGCCGACCGGCGGGGACATGGGCGCCCACGTGTGGGCTCCGGCGTACCTGCGCGATCACCTCCTGCCCCGGGGCCAGTTCTCCGGGTGGTCGATGGACTGGTACGACGGCCTGCCCGTCTACCGCTACTACATGCTCCCCCCGGCGTTGCTCATCGTCGCCCTGGACGTCGTGCTCTCCTACGGGATGGCGTTCAAGATCGTCGCCGTTCTCGGGGTGCTCACCTTGCCGGTGTGCGCGTGGGCGTTCGGCCGGCTCGCCCGCTTCCCCTTCCCCGTGCCCGCGCTGTTCGCCGTTGCCGCGACGATCTTCTTGTTCGACGAGACGTTCACGATCCTCGGCGGGAACATCGCCTCCACGATGGCCGGGGAGTTCTCCTTCTCCATCGCGCTGTCGCTGTCGCTGCTCGCCCTCGGGGTGTTCGCCCGGGGGATGCGCACCGGCGAGCACCGGGCGCTCGCCGCGGCGCTCATCGCCCTCGCCGCGCTGTGCCACGGGATCGTCGTGTTCTTCGTCGCGATCGGCGTCGTGCTCCTGTTCCTCGTCTGGGCCGACCGCCACCGCCTCGTCTACTTCCTCACCTGCGGGGTGACCGCCTTCGCCCTCGCCGCGTTCTGGCTGGTCCCGTTCGTGCTCACCGCGAAGTACATGACCGACATGAAGTACGAGGGCGCGCCGACGCCAGGTGGGCAGTGGAACTCGTACTGGCGGATGTTCTTCCCCCACCTGACGACGGTCGACATCTTGTGGACGGGGGCGGCGCTCATCGGGTTCGCCGCCGCGGTCGTGCGCCGTCACCGTCCCGGAGCCTTCCTCGGGATCTACGCGCTCGTGCTCACGGCGATGATCTTCCTCGCCAAGCAGGGGATCCCCGGATTCGGGCTGCTCTGGAACGTCCGCCTGCTCCCCTTCCTGTACCTCCTGCGCTACTTCCTGGCGATGCTCGGGATGATCGAGGTCGTCTGGTTCGTGCTGCGCGTGGCGCGCAACGAACGGATCGCCCGGGAGGCGATCGTCGCCTACCCGGCCGCGCCGGCGATCGCCCTGCCGTACGGCACCCGTCCGCGGGAGGCCGCCCGGCGGCGCCTGTATGCCTCGGTCGGTGGGCTGGCCATCATCGGATCGGTATCGGTCGGCTGGCTGGCCTGGCACCTCGGCCACTTCCCCTTCGAGCGCGAGGTGTACCGCGACGGTCGCTACCAGTTCGTCTGGCCGGGTGATGGCGGTGTGCTCTCGACGAGCTCGAAGAACAACGGGTTCGTCGACTCCTGGGCTCTGTGGAACTTCGCCGGCTATGTCGGGCGCCCGTACTACGGGGAGTACCGGGCACTGATGGAGACGATGGGTTCGATCGGCGCCGACCCCGACCATGGCTGCGGCCGGGCGTTGTGGGAGCACAACACCGGCGACTACGGGACGACGATGGCGCTGATGCTCCTGCCGTTCTGGACCGACTCGTGCATCGGCTCCAGCGAGGGCTTGTTCTTCGAGGCGTCGGCCACGACCCCGTACCACTTCCTCGCCGCGGCAGCGTTGTCGGACAAGGCATCGAACCCGGTGCGCGGCCTGAGCTACACCAACGCCAATGCCGCCCTCGGGGTCCGTTACCTGCAGGACCTGGGCATCCGCTACTACATGGCCTACACGCCCGGAGCGGTCACCCGGGCTGCGGCCCAGCCGGATCTGATCGAGATCGCCGTGTCCGGTCCGTGGCACATCTACGAGGTCGCCGGCAGCGACGTGGTCCAGCCGCTGACGACACAGCCTGTCGTCGTCGAGGCGCGCCGCGGGGATCAGCGCGAGCGATGGTTGGAGGTCGGGGCCAGCTGGTACCAACATCCCGAGCTGTGGAGTGCGGTCCCCGCAGCGAACGGCCCGCCGTCATGGCAGCGGGTCGACGTAGCCACCGACAACCCGCAACCCCACCCGAACGTCGACCTGGTCAAGCCCAGCGAGACGATCGCGCCCGTCGAGGTGCCGGCAGCGAAGGTGAGCAGCGTCGTGATCGGCGACGAATCGGTCTCCTTCGACGTCGACACCGTCGGCGTACCGGTCGTCGTCAAGGTCTCCTACTACCCGAACTGGGTGGCCTCCGGCGCCGAGGGTCCGTACCGCATCGCGCCCAACTTCATGGTCGTCGTGCCCACCGCCGACCACGTGACGCTGCGCTATGAGACGAGCGGCCTGGAGTACGGATCGGATGCTCTGTCGCTGTTCGGGATACTCGGGTTGGCCCTGTTGTGGTGGCGGGGTGTCGTCGCCTATCCCGATGACGAGGGGGACGACGATGGATCGGCCGCCTCCGAGCCCGACCCGTTCGGCTTCGACGACGTCGTCCGCCGCAGTGACGCTGAGACCGCCCTCGTCCGCGGTGCGTCCCCACCCGGAGACCTTCGTCCGCTGGCACCGGCGGAGCCCGGCGAGCCGGACGCCGATCGTTTCGGGCAGCACGTGGGCGACCCAGCGCCGTGGTCGGCGCCGAGCCCGGCGATGATCGTCGACACCGAGTGGCTCGACCTGCCCCTCGCCGCCGACCCGACCGCCGGGTCGCCGCCGCCCGGTGCAACGGGGCCCGATGATCGACCGGGTGAACCCACTTCGGGGGAGACCCAGCCCTAGGCTGGCCGACCGCATGTCCCGACTCGACTCGATCGTCAAGGCGTACGACGTCCGTGGCACCGTTCCCGACCAGTTCGACAGCGACCTCGCCCATGCGCTCGGCGTCGGCTTCGCCCGCTTCTGTGGAGCGCCGCGGATCCTCGTCGGCCACGACATGCGCAGGTCGGCGGAGGAGCTCGTCTCGGCCTTCGCCCAGGGGGTGACCTCGCAGGGCGTCGACGTCGTCCACCTCGGGCTGGCCTCGACCGACCTCGTCTACTTCGCCGCCGGACGGCTCGACTCGCCGGGGGCGATGTTCACCGCCTCGCACAACCCGGCCCGCTACAACGGGGTCAAGTTCTGCCTGGCCGGGGCCCGTCCGGTCGGGATCGATACCGGGCTCGGGGAGATCAAGCGCACCGCGGCGCAGGTGCTCGCGGCCAGCGGGCCGCGCCCCGCCCCGGTTGCCGGGCGCGAGTCGCGACGGGATCTGCTCGATGAATTCGCCGATCACGTCGTCTCCTTCGTCGACGTCCGGGCGCTGCGGCCATTGCGCGTCGTCGCCGACACGGCCAACGGGATGGGTGGACTCGTCGTCCCCAGAGTCTTCGAGCGCCTACCGCAGGTGACCTTGGAGGTGATGTACGGCGAGCTCGACGGGACGTTCCCCAACCATCCGGCCGACCCGA
>CAZQEJ010000013.1:0-1012 GCA_964592165.1 uncultured Ilumatobacteraceae bacterium
ACGCGACCGGCACGACGTGGCCCGGCAGCTCAGCACCTCGGGGTTCCGGTCCCAGTCGTACCCGCCGTGGCCAATTCCAGACGAAGCCGGCCACCGGCGACCGCTTCGAACATGGGTGGAGCCACGTCCGGCCGAGCTGAGCTGCGGCCGGCAACCATCGTCAGCGCGCCGGCGCGGGCAGGGGGCGCGCCCGCGATCGTGAGTGTTGTGGCCTCAGCATCCGGGCGCCGTCACGTGCGTTACGGCCCAACTGTCGTCGCCCCGGCTCACGGTGATGTGCGTGATGAGCGCGTCGTCACGGATCACCGCGTAGATCGTCTCGGTCTCCGACAGCGTGAACGCGTGGTGGCCGCTCGTGACGAGCCCCGGGACCTGCCCGGAGCCGAGGAGCGCGGCCAGAGCGGTCGCAGCTGTTGCCGCAGGGACGCCGGCGACGTCGCTGTCGACACCGGCCGCGCCGCAGCTCACAACGGTTGCGGGGTTGAGTGCTACGCCGGGCGTGGTGGAGACGATGAGCGGGTTCAGGTCGACACCGAAGATCGGCTCGCGGCGCCGGATGGCGCGTACAGATCCACCGCAGCCGGTCGCGTTCGAGGGTGAGATCGATCGTCGTCGCGTGCGGGTTCCACTTGATGTAGCGATCCCCGGCACGGAACGTGAGCCCGCCGAGGTCGTTGCGCCAGACGAGCTCGGGTTCGGTGCCCGCGGCGTCGTCGACGACGACCGTCGGGATCGGTCCGTCGCCGAGCGCATGCCTCGCGGCGAGATGGGCGAAGTCCGGATCACCCACCGCGGTGACGGTGGCGGCGTCCAGGTCGCCCGAACTGGTGGCGGCAGGCAGCGTCCGTAGGCGGCGCCGCTCGATCTGGTATGTTGGCCGCTGGTCGCAGGGAACACCGGTGTGAATCCGGGGCTGTCCAGCAACTGTCACCGGGGAGCAACCCCTCAACTCATGGTCACGGCCTCTCGGGGCTGGAAGGCCGAGGGCGAGCTTTGATCCGGGAGCCAGGAC
>CAZQEJ010000013.1:1022-30562 GCA_964592165.1 uncultured Ilumatobacteraceae bacterium
GAGAATCGACGCTGGAGACGTCCCCATGATCCTGGCCATCGAGCTGTGCATCGTGCCGCCGCGCCGGGCGTTCACGCCTTGCCCTCACCCCCGAGGGGGTGAACCACCGCCTCTGTCGACGCCGGGCAGCCGACCCCGCTGGCGCTCGCCGCGACCATCGTCGGTCAGGCCGTGAGTGCCGCACCGCTGCAACAACGGCCGCCCAGACGGCAACGGTGGCGAACTGCTGCCGTACTTGGCGGTCTCAGTGCACTCGTTGTCGTCGGCTTCGTCGTCCTCATCGCCCAAGGAACGGTACGGATTCCCACCGGCGAGGTCGTTCGGATCCTGTTCGGCGGCGAACCCAGCCGGGCTGTGCACCGCACGATCGTGATCGATTCCCGCTTGCCGAAGGCGACCACCGCGGTCGTCGCCGGTGCGGCGCTGGCGGTCGGCGGCGCACAGATGCAGACCCTGTTCCGAAACCCGCTGGCCGACCCGTTCGTGCTCGGCGTCAGCTCCGGCGCACGCTTCGGCGCGGCGATCGTGATCCTCGGCACGACCGGTGCGGGGACGAGTTGGCTGAGCGGGCTGGAGACGGTCCGACGCTTCGGGGTGACCGGGGCAGCGGTGCTCGGCGCGGCGTCGACGTTGATCCTCGCCCTCGCATTCGCCCGTCGCATCGGCAACCCGGTGACCGTGCTCGTCGTCGGGGTGATGTTCGCCTACTTCGCCGACGCGATCGTCGACGTGCTCACCTACTACGCGGACCCGGAGCGGTTGCGCGGCCTGGCCCAGTTCAGCCGGGGGACGGTCCGCAACGTGTCGTGGACCGAGCTCGCGATCGTCGCCCCGACCTGTGTCGTCGCCCTCGTGCTCGCGTTCGCGCTGTGCACGCCGCTGAACCTGCTGCTGCTCGGCGAGCGCTACGCGGCGACGATGGGCGTCGACGTCCGCCGGGTCCAGTTCGTGTCGCTCGCGTCGGTCGCGATCCTCGCCGGGGTCACGACGGTGTTCTGCGGATCGATCGGTTTCGTCGGGCTCGCCGCGCCCCACCTCGTGCGCGGCGCGTTGCGGACCTCGGACCACAAGGTCGTGTTGCCGGCCAGCGCACTGCTCGGTTCCGCGATCATCCTCGTCGCCGAATTCGTCGCGGGCGGCAACGGCCTCACCGACGTCTCGCTGCCGCTCAACTCGGTGACCGCGTTCATCGGCGCACCGGTCGTGCTGTGGGTGTTGCTCCGCCAGCGCGGCGAGGCCAGTCAGGTGCCGACGTGAGCGATCCGGCCGTCCTTCGAGCTGAAGGGGTCTGCGCCGGCTACGCCCACCGAGCCCACACGGTGCGCATCGTCGATCGCGTCGACGTCGCCCTGCACCCGGGCGAGGTGGCGTGCCTGCTCGGTCCCAACGGCGCGGGCAAGTCGACGTTGTTGCGGACCCTGATCGGCAGCCAGCCGCCGCTCGAGGGTCGGGTGCTGCTCGACGGCGTCGACCTCACGAACCTCACCGCCCGCCAACGCGCCCAACGGCTCAGCGTCGTGCTCACCGACCGCATCGACGTCGGCTTCCTCACCGGGCGGGCACTGGTGCAGCTCGGCCGCACCCCACACGTCGGGTGGTTTGCACGCCTCGGCGGCGACGACCACGACGTCGTCGACCGGGCGCTCGCTGCGGCCGGCGCCACGGAGCTCGCCGAGCGGATGGTCCACGAGCTGTCCGACGGGGAGCGGCAGCGGATGATGATCGCCCGCGCCCTCGCCCAACAGCCTCGCCTGCTCGTACTCGACGAACCGACCGCGTTCTTGGACGTCACCCGCCGCGTCGAGCTCGTCGCCCTCCTCCGGCGGCTTGCCGCGACAACCGGTCTCGCGGTGCTGATGTCCACCCACGAGCTCGATCTCGCGCTGCGCAACGCAGACCACGCCTGGCTGATCGACGGCGACGGTCGCTTCGACGCCGGCGGGCCGGAGGATCTTGCGCTCGCCGGGCGCCTGCAAGCGGCGTTCGGATCCGACGACGTCGGCTTCGACGACTGCAGCGGTGCTCTCGTCATCGGCTCGGCGCAGGACGCGCAACGCCCATCGATCGCCGTGCTCGGCACCCCGCCGACGGTGTGGTGGGCACAGCGAGCTGTCGACCGCGCCGGCTGGCGGGTCGACGCGTCCGCCACCGGCGTCGTCACCGTGAACGGGACCGCCTGGCGGCTCCGGCTGGATCACGACCGCGCGGCTGGGCACGACCTCAGCTCCCTCGTGCACGCCCTACGCGAACGAGGTGCGACCCCCTCCCGAACACCCAACAAGGAGAAGAACCGATGACATGGACCAACGCAGGGCGCGGTCGATCCCGCCGCACGCTGATCGGCGCGGGGGTGATCGCCACCGTCCTCGCCGCGTGCGGGTCGAGCGCGACCACCGCCGAGCCCACCGCGACGACCACGAGCGCTCCCGGCGCCGCCACGACCGCAGCGCTGGCGACGACTGCGGCGGGCGCGCCGACCACCTCGGCGCCCGACCCCGGTGACGTGATCGGGCCCGATGGGTGCGTCACCGACTTCGACCCGGACGCCGACTACTTCCCCGACAAGGTCACACCCACCCATTCCACGATGTGGAGCGCGGCGTACCATCGCTCGTACGTCGTGTTGACGACTCCCGACAGCGAGAATCCGGGGCGCCCGGATCTCGACTACGTGCTCGTCCGCTGCGGCGCGCCGACCCCCGAGCTCGACCCCGAGCTCGCCGACGCGCTCACGATCACCGTCCCGGTGGCTCGTACCGCGACTAACCACAACAACGCCATCGCGATGCTCGATCAGCTCGGAGAGCTGTCTTCGATCGTCGGGCTGGCCCAGTCGCAGCTCAAGCTCGCCGGCGATGCGTACGGCGACAAGATCCTCGCCGCCGCGAACGACCCCGTCGCGATCGCCCCGTCGGGTGACGAGCTCGACTACGAAGCGACGCTCGGCGTCGAACCCGACATCGTGTTCATGGCCGGCTACGGGCCCTCGTACCAGAACGTGACCGCGGCCAGGGAACGCAGCATCCCTGCGGTGATGATCTCCAACCGAATCGAACCCGAACCGCTCGGCTCGGCCGAGTGGATGAAGTTCGTGTCGGTGTTCTACGGCAAAGAGGCGCTCGCCAACTCCCGCTTCGGCGAGATCGAGGCGGCCTACGACGCAGCCGCGGCGGCCGTCGCCGGCCAGATGCCGAGCGGCTTCAGCGCCGCGTACCTGTGCATCGAGCCGGACAACGGCTGCGAGTTCGTCTACGCCCACGGGCCAAAGAGCTTCAACGGGAAGATCCTCGACACCCTCGGGGTGACCAACCCGTTCGCCGAGGGCAACGACGCCGGCAACGGGCAGACGTTCGACTACGAGGACGCGCTCGGGCGGGCCGCGGACGTCGACCTCATCATCGACTACGAGCTGCCCGACGCAGTCAGCGCGACGCTCGCCGCGGATCAGCGCTTCGACGCGTTCAAGGCGTTCGCCGAGGGTTCGTACCTAACCTACGTGCCGGAGAACTACGGATTCTGCCGCTTCAACCTGTACGTCCTCGTCGACATCCCGATCACCGACTACGCGATCGGGATGGCGCCGGACCTGTTCCCCGGCCAGACCGGACGTTGTTTCGCGGCTCCGCCTACCTGAACAGCCGGGCCGGATCCATCGGTCGGCGAGCGAGCCCCGTTCTCCTCCGGACCGGACGGCGGGGAAACCCCGTCTCGTCCGGCCGACGGCGTGATCAGCCCCGGCGGCGGGCGCCGCCCCAGCGCCGCGGCCGGGCATGGGCGTGGTAGTGCGCGGGGATCGTGCGCAGCGTGTCGTCGACGTAGTGCTCGTAGTCGTAGTACTCGGCGACGACCGCGGCGAGCCGAGCGTGGAGGCGGGCACGGACGTCGTCGGGGGGCGACGGGAGGTGATTGCGCCACACGACCATCGGCACGGAGCACGATTCGCACTCAGCGACCCAGCACTCTTCGTCCTCGTAGAACCAATCTCCGAGCCGGGCTTCCTCGCACAGTTCACACGCGTCGCTGTCGCGCACGCGCCCCGGCAGGTTCTCCCAGTCCATCGCCGGAGTGTGCCGTGCCCCGGGCCGCTCGGGCTAAGCGACCGTGTCGATCGCGGCGCGGACCTCAGCGACGTACTCGCCGAGCGCATCGGGCCCCCCCTCGGCGAGGCGGCGCATCATCGATGCTCCTTGGATCACCCCGTCGGCCACCGAGCACGCCTGGCGGGCCTGGGCTGCGTCGGACACCCCTACTCCGACGAGGACGGGGATCTCCGTGATCGCCTTCAACCGGGCGGCGAGCTCGGTCGCCGTCCCGGCGAGCGCGGCCCGCTCCCCCGTCACCCCGAGCAGCCCGACCGAGTAGACGAAGCCCCGCGCCCGCTCACAGATCCGCCGTAGGCGCCCTTCGCTCGCCGTCGGGGCAGCGAGGAGCACCGTCTCGATCTCGTGATCATCGGCAGCCCGGGCCCATTCGCCGGTCTCCTCCAGGGGGAGATCAGGCACGATTGCCGCGCACACGCCGGCACTGCGCAATTGCTCGGCGAAGCGATCGTGACCGGCGCGGAACACCGGGTTGTAGTAGGTCATCACGACGAGGGGGATGCCCACGTCGACGCCTCGCGCCTCGTCGAGGATCGAGACCGGGGTCGCTCCGCCGTCGAGGGCGCGCTGCGAGGCGGCCTGGATCACCGGACCGTCCATCACCGGGTCGGAGAACGGGATGCCGATCTCGACCGCGTCGGCGCCGTTGGCCGCGGCGGCGCGCACCGCGTCGGTCCAGCGTGGGTAGCCGCCGGTGATGTACGGGACGAGCAGCTTGCGGCCCGCCTCCCGCTTGGCCCGCAGCACCGTCTCCAGCGCGCCGGGAGGGCTGCTCATCGGAGGATCTCCATCATCTGGTCGACGTCCTTGTCGCCGCGGCCGGAGAGGTTGACGAGCACCGTGCGGCCGTGCAGGGCCGGTGCCTCGCGGATCACCCAGGCGATCGCGTGGGCCGATTCCAACGCGGGGATGATCCCCTCCGTGCGGGACAAAGCGGTGAACGCCTCGATCACCTCGGCGTCGGTCACCGCGGGGTACTCGGCGCGCCCGATGGAGGCCAAGTGCGAGTGCTCCGGCCCGACGCCGGGGTAGTCGAGCCCAGCGGATATCGACTCCGCTTCAAGAACCTGACCGTGCTCGTCTTGCATCAGGTAGCTCTTCATCCCATGGACGACACCGGGCACGCCGCGCCCGATCGCCGCCCCACCCGCCGGTTCGACGCCGACCAGGCGCGCGCCACCGTCGACGAACCCGGAGAAGATCGCGATCGCGTTCGATCCACCGCCAACGCAGGCGACGACCACGTCCGGATCTGCGCCGAGCAGCGCGCCGCACTGGGCCCGGGCCTCGTCCCCGACGACACGATGGAACTCGCGCACCATCCACGGGTACGGATGAGGTCCCATCACCGAGCCGAGGCAGTAGTGGGTGGTCCGCACCGTCGCCACCCAGTCGCGCAGCGCCTCGTTGACCGCGTCCTTCAGGGTCCGGCTGCCGGAGTGCACCGCCTCCACCTCGGACCCGAGGAGGCGCATGCGGAACACGTTCAACGCCTGGCGCTCGACATCGACGGCACCCATGTAGACCTTGCACTCGAGGCCGAGCAGCGCGGCCGCGGTCGCCGTGGCCACCCCGTGCTGGCCAGCACCCGTCTCGGCGACGAGGCGCGTCTTGCCCATCCGCCGAGCGAGCAACGCCTGGCCGAGGACGTTGTTGATCTTGTGCGAACCGGTGTGGTTGAGATCCTCCCGCTTGAGCAGCAGGCGCAACCCGAGCCGGCGGCCGAGGTTGTGGCACTCGGTGAGCACCGATGGGCGCCCGGCGTAGTCACGCAACAACACGTCGAGCTCGGCGCGGAACGAGGTGTCGGCCCACGCACCGCGGAACGCGGCCTCCAGATCCTCGCAGGCGGGGACGAGCGTCTCGGGGACGAAACGACCGCCGTACTCCCCGAAGCGCCCGGCTGGGCCGGGATCGGCCATCAGTGACATGGGCTCGATCCTCGCAGAGTCGGCGGGGAACGGGCCAGACCGCCCCGCGGCTACTCGTCGGCCCAGTCGTAGGGCAGCTCGTCGGGGCCGACGTACGGGTCGGGAGCCGCTGCCCGCGCCGCCTCGATGAACGCCTTCAGCTTGCGCGCGTCCTTCTTCCCCGGGGAGATCTCGACTCCCGAGGAGACGTCGACGCCCCACGGCTGGACCGTCTCGATCGCGGCGGCGACGTTGTCCGGGGCGAGCCCGCCGGCGAGGAGGATCCGGTGCCCCTCGGGGACGTCGTCGATCAAGGACCAGTCGAACACGGTTCCCGACCCAGGACTCGGCGCGTCGACGAGGACGATGTCGAGGCCGTACTCGTCCGCCCGGCGCAACGCGGCTGAGCCCGCGGCGAAGGCCTTGATCACCCAGCGCACCGACCGCCCGACTTGGGCGACCTGCGCAGGGGTCTCATGGCCGTGGAGCTGAGCGGCACGCAACCCGCTGCGCTGCATCGTCTCCACGACGCGCGTCGGATGCTCGTCGCGGAACACGCCGACGGTCATCACCTCCGGGGGAAGCCGCCGGGTGATGTCGTACGCCCGCAAGGGGGCGATCTGGCGGACCGACGGGGCGAAGACGAACCCGAGCGCGTCGGCTCCGAGAGCGACGGCGAGCAGCGCGTCGTCCTCGTTGGTGATCCCGCAGATCTTGACGAACACCGCGCCCACGCTACGGGTTCACCGATCGTCCGGCAGGGACCTCCCCAAGACGCCGAGCAACTCCCTGATCGCCGCGGCGGGATCGGGCGAAGTCACCAGTGTCTCCCCGACGAGCACGGCGTCGTACCCGGCGGCGCGCAGGCGTGCCGCGTCGGCGGCGCCGCGCACGCCCGACTCGGCGACCTTGACGATCCCTTCGGGGATGATCCGGGCCATCCGCGCGGCGCGGTCGTGGTCGACTTCGAACGTCACGAGGTCACGCTGGTTGACCCCGATCAGGCGGGCGCCGGCGGCGAGTGCGGCAGCGAGCTCGCCGTCGTCGTGGATCTCGACGAGAACGTCCAGACCGATCGACCGAGCCAAGGCGTGGAGGTCGGCGAGCTCGGTCGTGCCCAGCGCCGCGGCGATGAGCAAGATGCAGTCGGCGCCCATCGCCCGCGCGTCGTAGACGTCGGCCGGGCCGACGGTGAAGTCCTTGCGCAGCACGGGCAGAGCGGTCGCGGCTCGTGCCGCGGCGAGGTCGGCAGCCGACCCACCGAAGAACTCCTCGTCGGTCAGCACGGACAGGCAGCTGGCCCCGCCGCGCGCGTACTGGCGGGCCAGCGCGGCAGGTTCGAGGGCAGCGTTGAGGTCCCCCTTGGACGGGGAACGGCGCTTGACCTCGGCGATCACCGCCAGCCCGTGAGCGGTCGCCCCTGTGACCAACGCGGCGGCGAAGTCGCGCCCGGGCGGCATCCCCGCGACCGACCCAGCGAGCTGGGCCAAGGTCCGCGGATCGGCAGCGGCACGCTCGCGATGGCGGGCAAGGATGCGATCGAGATAGGTCGCCATCGGTGCAGGACGAGCCGATCCGCTGCGGCGGCTCAGAGGCCCTTGCCTCCCCGCGGGACCAACCGGGTCAGTTCCGGGGCACCGCCGAGGAGCGCTCCGAGTTGCCCGCCGACGGCACGCATCGCCTCACTCGAACCGTGTGCGTCGAGCGCATCTTCGTCGGTGTACAACTCGTAGATCCACAGCACATCCGCGTCGCCGGCGTCGTCGTGGAGGATGTACTGGATCGTTCCCCGCTCTGCCTCGACTGCGGTGAGCAGCGGCGCGAGAGCGGCGGCGAGGTCGTCGCGCCGGCCGGGCGCAGAGGGAAGTTTGGCGATCAGTGCGACCTTGCTCATCAGGGCTCCTCGGGTGCGGGCAGAAGTGGGCGCACG
This sequence comes from uncultured Ilumatobacteraceae bacterium, assembly GCA_964592165.1. Taxonomy (GTDB): domain Bacteria; phylum Actinomycetota; class Acidimicrobiia; order Acidimicrobiales; family Ilumatobacteraceae; genus JAWKHV01. Next base: position 8,963 of record CAZQEJ010000013.1, read on the forward strand.
GTAGCAAGCGGACCCTCCCGGCGCGGCGCTCGGTACACGGTAGGCCGGGCCCGTGTTGTTGAATAGTGACCTTTCTGGCCGATCACCACGTCGAACGATGGCAGCACTGCCAGCTGACGAGGCCAAGGGGAAGCGTATTCGATGAGGATCCGCCGGTACTTCGGTGCCCTTCTGACCGTCGCCGCGATCGCCGCGCCGGCCACCGTCGCGCTCGCCGCACCGGCCGCTGATCCATCCGAAGCGATCGGTTTGGATCTCGGTCGACCCGATCCGGATCGCAGCGCATCGTCCGGGGCACCAACCGCTGCGGACGCAGACCCGAGCGCCTTCAGCACCGACGGTCAGGCGCGGACCCAGGCGACGACGACTGCTCCCGTGAAGCGCACGACGACGGTCTCGGCCAAGGCCACCGGCTTGTACCAACTCCCCCCGGTACGCCTCGTCGACACACGCCAGACCGTGGCCGTCGGGCGGGATTCGACGCTGAGGGTGCCCGTCGCCGATGCCTTCGGCGTCCCCAAGAACGCGAGCGCGGCGGTGATCAACCTGACGGTCGTCGACCCGACCGGCAGTGGCTTCGTCAGCGCCTATCCGTGCGGCGCGGCTCTCGGTACCTCGACGATCAACTTCGCTGCCAAGCAGACGATCGCCAACCTGTCCGTCGTCGCCCTCGGTACGGGCGGGGCCGTGTGCGTCACGCCGTCGGTGACGACGCACATCATCGTCGACCTGTCCGGGTACGTCGCGGTCGGCGGGCAGTTGTACAACCCGCTCGGTCCGGTGCGCGCGCTCGACACTCGCCAGCCCAGCGGATCCCTGGTGCGGGCGAACACACCGACCGAGCTCATCGTCTCCGGGGTGAACGGTGTGCCGGCGAGTGGCGTCGCCGCCGTCTCCGTGAACGTGACCGTGGCCACTCCTGGGGGGGCGGGTTACGCGACGGTGTACCCCTGCGCCGACACCCCACCGCTTGCCTCGAACGTGAACTTCGCCCGCGGCCAGGGCGCCGCGGCCAACGGTGCCATCGTCGGGCTGGGGGCGAACGGCGCGATCTGCATCCTGTCCTCCGTCGACGCCCACCTGATCGTTGACGTCGGCGGATGGTTCGGCGCCTCCGGGACGGAGGTCCAGCCGACCGAGCCGACCCGCCTGACGGACACCCGGGAGAAGGCCGGGAGGGTCAAGGCGAACAACAAGCTGCAAGTGTTCGCTGCTCCGGGGGCTCTCGGATCGGTGATCAACGTGACCGTGACCCAGCCGGTCGCCGGTGGCTACCTGACCATCTGGGACTGCGGAGCGAGCAAACCGGAGACGTCAGCGCTGAACTTCTCCGCTGGGCAGACGATCGCCAACGCCGTGCTCGCCCCGGTGAGCACGACCGGGACCGTGTGCATCTCGCCGAGTGTGGACACGCAGGTGATCGTCGATCGCACCGCGGTGCTCGGGTTGCAGGGGAGCGGATCGCTCGACTCCACCGGGTCGGTGGTCACCGACTGGGCGCTGACCCAGACGGGCGCCCCGTACGTGGCGATGAACCCATACCGCTTCGGTGACTCCAAGTACGGCAAGGCCTGGGACTGCGCCGATGGGGCCGAGTCGTGTTCACGTGTCGACACCCAGGGCAAGACGCGCACCGCCGCAGCCGGCTCGTTCGTCTACGACTGCTCGGGACTCGTCGTCGCTGCGTGGCTGCAAGCCGGTGTCGATCTGGTGAAGAAGAACGCGGCGTGGACCGAGGTGATGCTGAAGAACCTGCCCCAGGTCAGCCGGGAAGAAGCGCAGATCGGTGATCTGGTGCTCTTCGACTTCGACCCGACGGACAGCACCCCCGTCGAGCACGTCGGGCTGTACATCTCCGAGACCGAGATGGTCCATGCCGGGACCTGCAAGGGCGGCGTCTCCCAAGTCTGCCGGACGACGATCAACTGGAAGAACGTCGTCGCCATCGCCCGCCCGAACTGAACCGCCGCCAGTCCTCAGGCGCGGGTCCCGCCGGAGTGCCGCTTGGCCGTCATCCGCCGCGCCGCGGGAACCGCGGCGAGCAGCGCAGCCGCCTTGTTGTGGCACTCGAGGTCCTCGTCCTCGGCCACCGAGTCGGCGACGATCCCCGCTCCGGCCTGTAACGACGCCGTCTGGGGACCGACGAACATCGTGCGGATGGCGATCGCCGTGTCCAGGTTGCCGGAGAAGTCCACGTAGCCGACGACGCCTGCGTACGGGCCGCGCTTGACGGGCTCGAGCGCGTCGATGATCTCCATCGCACGTACCTTCGGCGCGCCGGAGACAGTTCCGGCAGGCAGTGTCGCGCGCAGCACGTCGATCGGCCCCTTCCCCTCGACGAGGTCACCGCTGACCTGGGAGGTGAGGTGCATCACGTGGCTGTAGCGCTCCAGCACCATCAGTTCGTCGACGCGCACGGTGCCGAAGCGGGCGACCCGGCCGACGTCGTTGCGTGCCAGGTCGACGAGCATCACATGCTCGGCGATCTCCTTCGGGTTCTCGCGTAGCTCCCCGGCCATCTTCCGGTCGTCGTCCTCGTCGCGCCCCCGCCGCCGGGTGCCGGCGATCGGTCGGCTGACGACCCGGCCGTTGAGCAGTTGGACCATCGGTTCCGGCGACGACCCGACGATCGTCACCTCCGGGTGGCGGAGGTAGTACATGTACGGGCTCGGGTTGATCTGGCGCAGGACCCGGTACACGTCGAACGGGTCGGCGCCGAGCTCCAGATCGAAGCGCTGGGAGAGGACAACCTGGAAGACGTCCCCGGCGCGGATGTGTTCCTTGGCCGCCTCCACCGCGCCCTGGTAGATCCCAGCGGGCATCGAGGAGCTCAGCTCGGGCAGCGGCTCGGTGGGATCGGGCGGTTCGACTGCGGTGTAGGCCAGGGGCCGGGCGAGGTCGGCGACAGCCTGGTGCACCCGTTGCACGGCGCGCTCGTAGGCGGCATCGAGCGCCGCGCCTTCCAGTCCGAGCACGGGCACGCTCTCGATCAACGAGACCCGTTGGCGCCAGTGGTCGAACGCGGCGAGCGAACCGATCACGCTCATCACCGCGTCAGGCAGGCCACGGTCGTCACGTGGGACGTCGGGGAGATGCTCGACCTCGCGCACGATGTCGTAGCCGAGGTACCCCATCACCCCGCCCTGCAACGGTGGGAGATCGGGGTGGAGAGGGGCGCGGTAGACGGCGAGCAGCGCCTCCAGAGCGGCGAGCATCCCCGCGTCGGTCGGGATGCCGGGCGGCAACGTCCCGTCCAGCTGGACCGCCCCGCCGCGTGCCGTCAACGTCGCCGACGGATCACGACCGACGAAGGAGAACCGGCTCCAGCGCTCGCCGTGCTCGACGGACTCGAGGAGGAACCCGGTGCCCTCCCCGACCAGCTTGGCGTAGGCCGCGACCGGCGTCTCCAGATCGGCGAGGAGCTCGGTCCACACCGGCACGACGGTGTAGGCCCCCGCCTGGGCACGGAACTCGTCGAGCGTCGGGTGGACGCGCACGGCGCCGGCAGGGCGCTGCCCCGTGCTCACCCCCCGAACCGGCGGTAGAAGCAGGAGACCGCGCCGGTGTGGCACGCGCCGCGGCCTTCTTGCTCGACGAGGAACAGCAGTGTGTCTGCGTCACAGTCGTAGTACGCCTCGCGCACGAACTGCCGGTCCCCGCTCGTGTCCCCTTTGCGCCAGACCTCTCGACGACTCCGGCTCCAGTAGACCATCCGGCCCTCGGCGAGGGTCAGCCGCAACGTCTCGGCGTTCATCCAGGCCATCATCAGCACCTGGCGGCTGGTGACGTCCTGGGCGATCACCGGAACGAGCCCGTTCACGTCGTACTTGACGGCGGCGAGTTCCTCGTCGGTCGCCTCGATCCTGACCCCGGTCGGCATGCCCGCCATCCTACGGACTGCTCGCCGGCCGACCCTTGGCGAGGCATCGATCAGAGGTAGAGGCCGGTCGATCCCTCGATCCGGGTGGCCGCGACCGCGTGCAGGTCGCGCTCGCGCAGCATCACGTAGTCGTTCCCGCCGACTTCCACCTCGTAGCGGTCGTCCGGGCTGAACAGCACGTTGTCGCCGATCTCCGCGGAGCGCACGTTCGGGCCGACGGCGACGACCTCCGCCCACACCAGGCGCTTGGCGACCTGCGCGGTGGCGGGGATGAGGATCCCTCCCGAGGAACGCCGCTCGCCTTCGACGGCCGGCATCTGCACGAGCAGGCGGTCGTTGAGCATCTTGATCGGCAGCTTGTCGTCGGCCACGACCCGGCACGGTACCCGCCTTCTGCGCTGATCGTGCGCACCCCGGGGCACCGGCGGGCCGGTCGCGCCGTCAACAGGGGCGGACAGTGATCCCCCGAGCCTGGAGCACTGCTTTGGCCTCGGCGATCGTGTGCTCACCGAAGTGGAAGATCGACGCGGCGAGCACCGCGTCGGCGCCGGCCTGGTCGATCGCCTCGACGAGGTGCTCAAGGGTGCCCACTCCCCCGCTGGCGATCACCGGGACATCCACTGCAGCGCACACCGCTGCGGTCAGTGGCAGGTCGAACCCGTCCCCCGTCCCGTCACGATCCATCGAGGTGAGGAGGATCTCCCCTGCGCCGAGCTCTGCCGCGCGGCGCGCCCAGGCGACAACATCCGCCCCCGTCGGTGTGCGCCCACCGTGGAGGAAGACCTCCCAACCGGACCAACCGGGTTCGTCAGCGTGCGTGGCGCGGGCGTCGATCGCGACGACGACGCACTGTGCACCGAACTCGGCGGCGATCTCGCCGATCAGCTCCGGGCGCTGGAACGCGGCGGTGTTCACGCTGACCTTGTCCGCCCCGGCGCGCAGCAGCGCCCGCGCGTCCTCGACGGAGCGGATGCCCCCGCCGACGGTGAAGGGGATGAACACCTTCTCCGCGGTGCGGCGGACGACGTCGACCATCGTCGCCCGGCCGTCGGAAGAGGCGGTGATGTCGAGGAAGACGAGCTCGTCGGCGCCCTCGGCGTCGTAGCGCTGGGCGAGCTCGACGGGATCGCCCGCGTCGCGCAGCCCGACGAAGTTGACGCCCTTGACCACCCTCCCCTCGGTCACGTCGAGGCAGGGGATCACCCGGGCGACCTTCATCATCGTGCTCCTCGGAGGACGCCGAGAGCCTCGGCGACGGAGAACCGCTGTTCGTACAACGCCTTGCCGACGATCACCCCGGCGATGCCGGGCACCGCGGCAAGCTCGACGAGATCGTCGAGCCGGGCGACGCCACCGCTGGCGATCACCGGCACGGTGCTCCGCCGGGCAGCCTCGGCGAGACCGGCGACGTCGGGTCCGCGGAGCATCCCGTCGTGGGCGATGTTCGTGATCACGAACGCCGCGGCGGTCGGGTACTCACCGAGCAGGTCGGTCAGGTGGACACCGGCGCGGCGCGTCCAGCCGTCGGTGGCCACCTCTCCGTCACGATGATCGAGGCCGACGGCGACGTCGATCGTGTGCGACGCCTCGGCGACGAGCGCCGGTGTGCGGACCGCGGCCGAGCCCATCACGACGCGGGCCACGCCGAGCGAGCCGAGTTCCTGCGCGTCGGCCGCGGTGCGCACTCCCCCGCCGGTCTGGATCTTCGCCCGCCCGGCGACGGCAGCGGCGATCGCCGCGATCACCGGGCGGTTGTGCGGCTCACCGCTGCGTGCCGCGTCCAGGTCGACGACGTGGATCCAGCGCGCCCCGGCGTCGGCGAACGTGCGGGCGACCGTGACCGGATCGTCGCCGTAGACGGTCTCCCGCGCGTAATCGCCCTGGAGCAGGCGGACGGCCTGGCCGCCGCGGAGGTCGATCGCCGGGTAGAGGTCGATCATCGGTGAGCCTCGCCGGCGACGGCAACGAAGTTGCGCAACAGGCGCAGGCCTCCGCCCGCCGACTTCTCCGGGTGGAACTGGGTGGCGAAGACGTTGCCCCGGCGGAACGCGGCCCCCAACTCCGAACCGTAGTCGCACGTGGCAACGGTGTCCCCGGGTTCGTCGGGCACACCGTGATAGGAGTGGACGAAGTACATCCACGGGTGCTCGCCGAGGCCGGCCAACATCGGGTCGCCGGGTGTGCGCAGGTGAAGCACGTTCCACTGCATCTGGGGATGCTTGACGCCGCCCGGTATCCGCCGGATGCGCCCGGGGATGATGCCCAAGCCGGCAGCGCGGGGATCCTCCTCGGACTTCTCGAAGAGCATCTGCATCCCGACGCAGATCGCCAGAAACGGCCGCCCGCCGGCTGCCGCGGCGATGGTCTCCTGCTCCAATCCGGTACGGCGCAACGCGTCGACACAGGCGCCGAACGCTCCGACTCCAGGCAGGACGACCGCCGCCGCGTCGCGCACCAGACCGGGGTCATCGGTCAGGCGGGCGTCGGCGCCTTCGTGGAGCAGCGCCTTGCACGCCGAGGCGAGGTTGCCGATCCCGTAGTCGACGACGGCGATCAACGGCCGGTCGGCCGTGGGCTCGGCGGGCGCCTGCCGAGCGCTCACAGCAGCCCCTTGGTCGACGGGAGCGTCTCGCCCTCGACGCGCACCGCGTCGCGCAGGCAACGGGCGAGCCCCTTGAACGTCGCTTCGATGATGTGGTGCACGTTGCGCCCCCGGCGCAGGGTGACGTGCAGTGTGATCCCCGCGGCGGTGGCCAGGCTGTGCACGGCGTGCTCGGCGAGTTGCGGATCGAACGGCGGGCTGCCCAGCGGAGCGAGGGAAGGCAACTCCACGTCCCACACGACGTAGGGCCGCCCGGACAGGTCGAGGGCGATCTCCACGAGCGCCTCGTCGAGGGGGAACAGACCGCTGGCGAAGCGGCGCACGCCGCGCTTGTCGCCGAGGGCCTCGCGCAGCGCTTCGCCGAGCGTGATCGCCACGTCTTCGACGGTGTGGTGACTGTCGACGTGGACGTCGCCCTCGGCGATGACGCGCAGGTCGAACCCCCCGTGGCGCCCCAGTTGGTCGAGCATGTGGTCGTAGAACGGGATCCCGGTGCGGACGTCGGTCGTCCCGCTGCCGTCGAGATCGATCGACAGCTCGATCGACGTCTCCTTCGTCGTTCGTGCCCGTGCCGCACTGCGGCTCACCGGAGCACCTCGCCGAGCGCGTCGAGGAAGGCGTCGTCCTCCGCTGCGGTCCCGACCGTCACGCGTAGGCAGCCGCCGAGGCGCGGCCACCCCGAGCAGTCCCGCACCAGCACGCTCCTCTCGACGAGGGCCTCCCACACCGCGTGCCCGTCTCTGCGACGCGGGCGGAAGAGGACGAAGTTGGCTCCGCTCGGCCACTGCTCCACATCGAGGCGAGACAACCCGGCGACCAGCCGCTCCCTCTCAGCGATCAGCCCGGCGACGCGTTCGTTCATCTCGTCGACGTGGCGCAGAGCGATCCGTCCGGCGAGTTGCTTGGGCGCGTCGAGGTGGTACGGGAGGACGACCTTGTCCAACTCGGCGACCAACCAACTCGGCCCGATCAGGTAGCCGAGGCGTGCCGCGGCCATCGACCACGTCTTGGAGAACGTGCGCGTGACGACCAGCGGCCGGTCCTCGTCGAGCAACTCGAGCGCACTGTGCGCGGCGAACTCGGCGTAGGCCTCGTCGACGACGAGCAACCCGGGAGCCAGCGCGGCGACCTCGGCGATCGTCGCCGCGGGTTCGACGATCCCTGTCGGGTTGTTCGGCGAACAGAGGAACGTCACCGCGGGCTGATGCTCGCCGAGGACGGCACGCACCTCGGCGAGGTCCAAGGTGAAGTCGGCGGCGCGCTCCCCTTCGACCACCGTCGCCCCGCTGATCCGGGCCAGGTGCCCGTGCAACTGGTAGGTCGGTTCGAACGTGGCCACGGTCCGCCCGTGGCCGGCGTAGGTCAACAGCAGTGTCTGGAGCACTTCGTTCGATCCGTTGGCGACGAACACCTGCTCCGCCCCCACCCCATGGAACTCGCCGATCGCGCCGCGCAACTCACCCGCGGCGCGATCCGGGTAGCGATGCCATTCGACGCGGGAGACCTCCGCGGCGAACGCGTCGCGGAAGGCGGCCGGCGGGGGGAGGGGAGACTCGTTCGTGTTCAGGCGGACACGCACGTCGACCTGTGGCGAGTGATAGCCGTCGAGGGCACGCAGGTCGTCACGGACGGAGACGATGCGGGAGACAGCCACGAGGGGCGAGGCTACCGAACGGGCCCGCCCGCCACAGGGTGAGCTCCACCTCGGGTGCATGCACCGCCGGGCGCCGCGGCGGAGCACACTGGGACGGTGACCGCGATGAGCATGCGCGCCGAATTGTCGTCGATCGGTTCGACGATCGGGGATCTGCGAGGGCGGCTCGCGACGCTCGCCGCACCTGCACCAGGCATGCCGGAGGATCTCTTCATCGCCCTGATCGAGGCAGAGCGCAGCCTGGGGGTGGCGCTGCGCCAGGTCGAGCGCGCTCAGCGAGCAGTCCATTGAGCCCATCTCGAACCGGTCCCGTGCGGTGCGGGCGACCACCGGACTAGGGTCGGGGGTCGTCGGGTCCCGGGCAGCGCCGTGAGCAGGGGAAAAACGGCGACGGCCCCTTGCGGGGCCGTCGCTCCTGCGGCGCTAGGCGGCGGATCCCAGCGACGCCCGCAAACCAGGTGGCGGGAACCTGGTTGGTAGCGCACATCCTACATATCGCGCAGAGGATTGCAATGCCACGGAGCGCGGCCATGCTTAATCAACTCCGGAGCAACGGATCTACCAGGTCTTTTGACCTACACGTGTGACATATGTCACTCATCATATGCACGGTGGGGCGCGCTCCCACCGCGCAGCCGGGCGGCAGCTGAGTGACCACTGCACCGATACGGTGGACCGGGTGCGAACAGTGGTGGTCCAACGACGCGTGTCGGCCGAGGAGATCGGCGAGATCCAGGACTTCGTCAGCGCCCAGACCGCTCCTGACGGCCGCCGTCCGCTGTCCGATCACTTGTGGATCGACCTCCTCGGCGGCGGCCGCGACGGCTTCGTCGCGGTGATCGAGCGCGACGCGGGGGATCACCGGCTCGTCGGCTACGCGCAGGGGTCGGCGACCAACGAGGGCGCGGCGATCGAGGTCGTCGTGGCTGCGCCAGGCGCAGCCGACCGAGTGCGGGCCACCCGGCGCCTGCTCGAACCCGCACTCGCGGCCGTCATCGCCGACGGAATGCGCCCCTACTGGATGGTCGTCGATCCCGACCCGGCTGATGACCGGCTCGCCACACAGCTCGGTCTTGCCCCAGAGCGCACCCTGCTGCAACTCCGCCGTCCATTGCCGAGCGGGCAGGCGGCGACGATCGGCGTGCGGCCGTTCGTCGTCGGCCGGGACGAGGACGCCTGGCTCACGGTCAACAACCGCGCCTTCGCCGGCCACCCTGAGCAGGGCGCCTGGGATCGCGACGTGCTCGCCGGGCGGGAGGCCGAGGACTGGTTCGATCCCGCCGGCTTCCTCCTCCACGAGCGCGATGGGCGGCTCGCCGGGTTCTGCTGGACCAAGGTCCACCACGGCACCGTGCCCGTGCTCGGTGAGATCTACGTGATCGCCGTCGACCCCGACTACCACGGTCTCGGACTCGGGCGCGAGCTGACCCTGGCCGGCCTCGACCACCTCGCCCGGGCCGGGATCCGCGACGGAATGCTGTTCGTCGACGCGGACAACGCCGCGGCAGTCGGCCTGTACACCAAGCTCGGCTTCGAACGAGCGCGCGTCGATCGGGCCTACGCTCCACCGGGCCGATGACGACGCTCTACGACCTCGACCGGGACGGGCTGGCGGGCGTGCTGCGCGGCGAGCCCGCCTACCGGACCCACCAACTGTGGAGCGGGCTCTACGAGCAGCTCGCCCGGCCAGAGCAGATCACCACGCTCCCCGCGAAACTGCGGACGCGGATCACCGAGACGCTCCCGGCCGCGCTGACACCGGTCGCCGAACGGGCCAGCGAGGGCGGGGAGACGGTCAAGTTCCTCTGGGCGCTGGAGGGCGGGGCCGCGATCGAGACCGTGCTGATGCTCTACCCGGAGCGAGCCACGGTCTGCGTGTCCACCCAGGCCGGATGCGCGATGGCCTGCGGGTTCTGTGCCACGGGGCAGGCCGGATTCACCCGCCAGTTGAGCGTCGGGGAGATCGTCGAGCAGGTCGTACGTGCCGCTGCCCGGGCGCGGGCAGCGGGCCGGCGGGTGTCCAACGTGGTGTTCATGGGGATGGGCGAACCGCTGGCCAACGAACCTGCGGTGTGGGCCGCGGTCGAACGCCTCCACGGCGCGCTGGGGCTGTCGGCGAGACACCTGACGATCTCCACCGTCGGCCTGATCCCAGGGATCCGCCGGCTGGCGACGCGTCCGCTCCCGGTCAACCTCGCCGTCTCCCTCCACGCGGCGAACGACGCGCTGCGCGACGAACTGGTGCCGATCAACCGCCGCTACCCGCTCGACGACCTCCTCGCCGCATGCGCGGACTACCTGCGTGCCAGCGGGCGGCGGATCTCGTTCGAATGGGCCCTGATCGACGGCGTCAACGACGGGCGGCGCGATGCCGCCGAGCTCGCCGCCCGGGCACGCAGCCTGCCGCTACCGGCCCACGTCAATCTGATCCCGCTCAACCCGACCCCGGGCTGGCCGAGCCGAGGTGCGCCACCCGCGCGCGTCGCCTGGTTCCGCGATCAACTGACCGGCTTGGGGGTCAACGTCACCGTGCGGCGCAACCGGGGGACGGAGATCGACGCGGCCTGTGGCCAGCTCGCCGCTGGTCGTCCGGTGACGGTGGCTAGCCCGGCGAAGCGGAGGGCGGCGACGGGCGCGGTGTGATGTAGCCAGGGTTGGCCACGGCGAGCTTGTCCAGCACCGTGGCGCGGACGACCTCACGGACCTCGTCGAGGCGATCGTCGAAGCGTCCGGCGCGGATCCCCGCGGCGAGCTGCGCCTCGTCGGCTACACCCAGCTGCCGCAGCCGTCGGAGGTGCGCCTCGTGCTGCGCCGGGCCGAGGACGAGCTCCCGTTCGACGATCGCCAGGATCGTGCGCGCGACGCGCCCGTCGTAGCGCAGCTTGCCCTCGGTCGCTGGCACGAGCTCACGCTCGATCCACTCCCCCACGGCGGCCAGGAGCTGGGCGGCGGTAGGCACGTCGTGGGGGGTCACCAGCGTCCCTCCAGCACCTCGAACAGGTCGTACTCCGTCTCGCAGACCCGCCGCCCGATGGCCGCCAGTTCGTGGCTCGGTACCGCACCGGAGAGGAACCCATATGCCTGCATGATGCAGATCACCCCCCACTTGAGCGTGGCGAGGACCTCCCACCAGTGCACCGCCGCCGGGTCGACGGCCTCTCCCGTCACCGCGCAATAGGCGTCGAACAGCTGCTCGTAGGTACCCACACCGGCGACGGGCAGCTGCGAGCCGAAGCGCCAGGCACGAGCGCACAGCCACCCGAGGTCCTCCATCGGGTCGCTGATGTGCACCAGCTCCCAGTCGAGCACCGCGGCCAGCCCGCTCTCATCGACGATCAGGTTCCCCATGCGGAAGTCACCGTGGACGACGGCCCGGCGCGGGTTGATCTGGCGGTGCTCCTCCAGCCACCGCAGGGCGAGCTCGAATGCCGGGTGCGGTTGACCCAGGCCGTCGAGGATCGCTCGCTGCTGGGTGACCTGGTCGTCTTCGGCCAACCCGCCGAGCGCGTCGGGATCGAGGCCGCGGTGGAGGCGGGCGAGGGACTCCGCCATCTGTGCGGGCAGCGCGGCGCGCGCCGCGGCGAAGCGTTCCTCGCGCAAGATCCGGCGGGGGACCGTCTCCCCCTCGACCGCTTCGCTGATCAGGTATGAGCCGCCGATCACCGGGTCCGAGCCGCTGGCCACGAGGGGAGCGACGGCAACCCCGAGGCGGGCGGCCTCGGCCAGGACGTGCGCCTCGACCGTCATCCCTGTCCCCGCGCCGCGGCGCTGTCGCTGGAGGATCAGCGAGCGACCGTCGGCGCGCAAGCGGAACGTCTCTCGTGATGCGCCTCCCGTCAGGCGCACCAGTCCATCGACCTCACCCACCCCGAGCACGGCGCGCAGCGCGCCGGTCAGTGCCGCGTCTGCGTCGGAGGCACCCATCGGCGCGAGCCTCGCAGCCCGTCAGCACGCAGCGCGAACCGACGGGGTCGGGTTGACCGCCGCGCCACCCCCGGGATGGATCTCGAAGTGCAGGTGCGGGGTTCCCTTGGCGTTGCCGGTGTCCCCGACGTAGCCGATCACGTCACCCGGGGAGACCGCTCCCGAACTCTCGAACGCGTCGAGGTGCGCGTAGTAGTAGCGGTTGCCGTTGTTCCCTTCGAGCCACACCGAGTTCCCGCCGAGCGGTGTCTGCTTCGGGTTGGCGCTCCCGCTGACGACGGCGACGATCGGCGTACCGCGAGCCGCGAGCATGTCCACCCCTTGGTGGGAACGGCCACCGGAGCGTGCTGCACCGAACGTGTTGGCGAACGCGCTCGTGCCCGCTACCGGGCAGACGATCGACGTATCCACGTAGCCGCAGGAGTCTCCGCACCCCCCACCACCCTTACTCCCCGCGGGAGGGGCCGTGGCCCCTCCACCGGGGTCGGGCTTCGGGGATTGCCCGGCGGGCGGGTCCTTCGTGGCGGGCCCTCGGTCGCCGCCGGCGGGCGCAGCGGGCGACGCGCCCGGGGCCGCATCGCTCGGTGCGTTGGGGCTGCGGCTGGTGTCCTGCGAAGCGGCCTGCGTGGCCGCCGCAGTCTCGGCACGTTCTTCCGCCTTGCGCCGCTCCTCGGCCTGGCGGGCGGCGAGGGCTCGCCGGTTCTCCTCGTCGCGCAGCAAGGTGCGCTCCAGCTCGCCGAGAACCTTGACCTCGTCCTCGGCCCGGCGGCGCATCGTCTCCAGCGTCTTCGCCGTCTGATCGAGCGCGGCCTGCTTGCCGGCCAGATCACTCTGCTGCTGGATCAGCCGGCGGCGGGTCGCCTCGTAGTCGTCAATCGAACCGAGGGCGACGTCGTTCGCCGCGTCGGCGAGCACGTCGGCCTCGACCTGCTCGGTCGGCCCTCCGACCCCGGCGAGCAGGCTCAACCCGGACGATCCTCCGCTGACGAAACGCGACAAGGCGAGCTGCTCGACTCCTTTGCTCAACTCGGTCAATCGCGCCGCGGTGGCATCGACTTCGGCTTGCACCGCGCTGATCTGGTCGGTGAGCTGCGCGCTCGCCTCCTCCGCGGTGGCCAGTTCGGTTGCGGCCCGGTTGGCCCGATCACGGGCGTCGACGATCGCTTGGGCGGCCTTGGCCGAGGTGTCGATGTCGGCGCGCGCCACACCAGCGGGGACCAACACCGCCGAGGCGAGCAGCACTCCGGAGGCGACGAGGAGGGACGACAGGCGGGGCACGACGCGCCCAGCCTAGCCAGATTGCAGTTCCGTTACGGCTCGCGGGCGGCGGTACCGTGCCCCGCCGATGGTGCACTCCCCCGACGCGACGCCCGGCTTGCCGCCCCCCCTCGAGCTGAGCGGGGTGTCCTTCGTGCGCGACGGTCGGACGATCCTCGACCGGCTCGACTGGACGGTGACCGCCGCCCAGCGATGGGTGGTGCTCGGCGCCAACGGCAGCGGGAAGACCACCCTGGTGAGGATCGCCTCGCTCTACCTCCATCCCACGACGGGCACGGTGCACGTCCTCGGCGAGCAGCTCGGGCGGACCGACGTGCGCGTCCTGCGCCGGCGGATCGGGCTCGCCTCTTCCGCCCTCGCTGCCGAGCTGCGCGGCGAGCTCAGCGCGCGTGACGTGGTGATGACCGCCAAGTACGCCGCTCTCGAACCGTGGTGGCACCGTTACGACGACGAGGACCGTCAGCGCGCTGAGGGCTGCCTGGAACAGATGGGAGTCGGGCGGTGGGCGGACAGGGTGTGGGGAAGCCTCTCCTCCGGGGAGCAGCAGCGGGTCCTGCTCGCCCGCTCGTTGATGAACGAGCCGTCGATCGTCCTTCTCGACGAGCCGAGCGCCCGGCTCGACCTCGGCGGCCGGGAACACCTCGTCGCCGCGCTCGCCGAGTTGGCCGCCGATGCCGACTCCCCGCCGCTCGTCCTCGTCACCCACCACGTCGACGAGATCCCCGCAGGGATCACCCACGCACTGCTCCTGCGCGCCGGCGTCGTGCTCCGCGCCGGACCGCTGGAGGACGTGCTGACGAGCGACGCGCTCAGCACGTGCTTCGATCTGCCGTTGACGCTCGAGCGGCGCCGGAACGGGCGGTTCAGCGCGCACGCCGCCTGAGCGGGCGCGGAGTCGTGCACGCTGCGGATCCTCGGTGGGCACGCCCAGGCTCGAACTGGGGACCTCTACGGTGTGAACGTAGCGCTCTAACCAACTGAGCTACGCGCCCGGGGCGGCACAGGGTAGCAGGGCGGTCCGGCGCCGGCACGGGGGACGGGGATAGCCTTGGCTGGTGGCCAGGTTGTGCGAACGTCCGGGGTGCTCGGCTCACGCGTCGGTCGCCTACGGCTTCGAGGCCCGGCGGATGCTCGTGTGGCTCGAGCCGCTCGATGACGGCGCCCCCCAGACCCGAGCCGGCGCTCTGTGCCGGCGTCACGCTGACTCGCTCACCGCGCCACGGGGGTGGTGGCTCGACGACCGGCGCGAAGCGCTGCCCCGCCTGTTCGCCTCGGCGAGCGACGCCCCCGCCGGCGCGTCCCCTGCCCGACCCGGCGACGCGCGGCGCGGCCTTCGCCGGCGCCGGGCAGGCGATGAGACCAACGAACTGCCCTTTCCCGTCCCTCCCGATCACGACGACGGCTTCGGGCGCGCTGTCGAGGACCGGCCGCCGGTGTCCGGCCGCGAAGACGATCCGGACGCGGCAACCGATCCCACGCCGTGGGTGCCCTCCTTCGACCGCGACGACGATCTCGGCGGCCTCCTCGACGCGCGCGGCCCACTCCTGTCCCGGGCTTTCGGCACCCGTCAGGGCCGCGGTGCACGGGGCTGAGCGGGACGACCGGCGACGGTGGACGCGTCCGCGGAGCTGATCGCACCGTGCCCGGCCGCGGAGCTGTTCGGGTGGGTCGACGATCTCTCTCGCTATCCGTTGTGGAGCGGTCTGATCCATCATGTCGCGCCGGTCGCCGCCGAGGATGCCAGCGGCAATCCTGCGTGGCTCGTCGAGTTGCGTGCCCGGATTGGCCCGATGACCCGCTCCAAGCGCCTGCGGATGGTCCGCACCGTGCACCACAGGCCGAGCGCCGCGGTCTTCGAGCGCCGCGAACTGGACGGCCGCCGGCACGCCGCGTGGGTCCTCAGCGCCGAGGTCGAGCCGCTTCCGCCCGGGTCACGGCTGCACATCGACCTGCACTACGGGGGCACGTTGTGGACCGGCGGGCTTCTCGAGCGGGCCCTCGCCGATCAGATCGAGCGGGGCGCGGCGCGTCTCAGCGCGCTCGTCACATCGCCCGGTTGACCGCCGGCCCCGGAGCCGGGCCCCCCGGCCAGTGCGGTCACGCACGCACGAGGCAGACGACGACGTTGCGTTGCCGCTCCCGGTACTGCTCTGTGTCGATCGGGCACGAGCCGTTGCCGTTGACGAAGTCGTGGACGACGTAGGCATGCGGCTCGGTGCAGGGCACCTCCACCGCGCTGAACGAGTCGTCGATGTTCGCGCACTCCCCCGGGCGGAGCAGGCCGTCGGGCCGGGCAGGTGGATGTTCGGTGCGCAGCGCTCCCGCGGTGAAGACGAAGATCACCCCGAGGACGACGACGCTGACCACCATCCAGATCGGGAACCGCGCCGGGCGAAGATCGTCGGGAGGAGGCGGCGGTTTGGGAGGGAACGAGCCGGGGGGAGGGACCCACGCCCGCGCCGGGCGCGCCGCACGACGCAAGGACGCGTCGTAGGCGGCCCGCCGGGCGGGGTCGCTGAGCACCCGCCACGCTTCGTTGATCTCCGCCATCTCTGCCGACGACCGCTCGCCCACCGCGTCCGGATGGTGGGCGCGCGCCAGGTGCCGGTATGCGGCACGGATCGTCGCCGCGTCAGCATCGTCGCTGATTCCCAGGCGCTGGTAATGGGTCGCGATGACGTTCAGGCTACGAGCGTGCCGGGACCCGGGGGACTATTCGGCTCAGTAACCCAGGTCGGGGTCGATCACCCCGAGGAGATCTTCGTGAGCGGCGAAACGGCGCACGTTGGCCTCGATCCGCCGTCCGAGCAGGGGGCGAGTCATCTCCGGGGTGATGCCCACGTGCGGCGTGATCACGCAGTTGCCCAAGGACCACAGCGGATGACCAGCAGGCAGGGGTTCCGGATCGGTCACGTCCAGGCCTGCCCCGCCGATCGTCCCCGCCTCCAACGCGTCGACAAGGTCAGTGGTGACGACGTGTCGACCGCGGCCGACGTTGACGAGCCAGGCATGCCCCTCCATCGCCTCCAACTCGCCCCGCCCGATCAGCCCCTCGGTGTCGGGGGTCAGCGCGAGTGCGAGGACGACGAGGTCCACGCCGGACAGCGCGTCGACGTAGCGGTCCGCTTCGAGCACCTCGTCGACGCCGTCCATCTCCTGCACCCGGTTGCGCACGACGGTGATGTGGCAGTCGAACGGGCGGAGCATGCGCACGAGCGCCTCGGTGATCCCTCCACCGCCGATCACGGTGACCCGCCCGTCATGCAGGTTGCGGCCCCGCGGCCCACTCCACGTCGCCTCCCGTGCATAGTGCCCGATTCCGCGCAGTCCGCTCAGCCCGAGGGTCAGGGCGAGCTCGGCCACCGGCTCCGAATACACACCCTTGGCGCAGGTCCACACCCGCTCCTCGTCGAACAGGTGGGAGAACTGCTCCACTCCCGCATCGCAGAGCTGAACCCAGGTGATCGCCGGATGGGCGGCGAGCGCATCCTCCAGCCCGTACGGGTTGCGCGGATCGATCCAGATCAGCGCCTCGGCCTGAGGCGGGTCGACGACGTGCCCCCCGCCCTGCCTCACCGCCTCGACGACCCACTCTGGAGCGGGCGAGGGGGCGACGGCGATCCGGGGCGGGCGCTGACTTGGCATGGTCGCCCGAGGCTAGCGTCCGGCTTCGCGCGGCCGAGCGGCAGCACAACCGCGCCCGACGCGCACCACGGATTCCGTCGCGCCAGACACTGATTGCCACGGATTCCCTTGCCTCGTGACGCCGGCGCGGCCATGATCGGCGCAGAGCCGACCAAGGAGCGAGCCGTGCCCACGACCCACGCCCAGATCTTCGTCAACGGTGGATGGGTGGCGACCCGTAGCGACGCCCACGACGAGGTGTTCGATCCGGCACGTGGCGAGGTGATCGCCCACGTGGCTCGTGCCGGAACGGCCGACGTCGACGCTGCGGTCGGCGCGGCTGTCGCGGCCTTCCCCACATGGTCGACGACGTCACCCGGCGAGCGCGCCGCGATGTTGTCCAAGCTCGCCGACGCGGTCGACGCCGACCGGGCCGAGCTCGTCGCTGTGGAGAGCCGCAACGTGGGCAAGCCGATCGCGGTGACTCCCCTGGACATCGACTTGATGGTCGACAACCTCCGCTTCTTCGCCGGTGCGGCGCGCACGATGACGGTCCAGGCCCCCGGCGAGTACCTCAGCGGGTACACGTCGATCCTGCGCCGCGAACCGCTCGGCGTCGCCGGACTGATCGCCCCCTGGAACTACCCGATCATGATGGCCGGGTGGAAGATCGGCCCGGCGCTCGCCGCGGGGAACACCGTCGTCCTCAAGCCGTCGGAGCTGACCCCGCTGAGCACGCTGCGCCTCGCCGAGATCGCCGCCGACATCTTCCCCCCCGGCGTGTTCAACGTGATCACCGGCGACGGTGAGACGACGGGAGCGGCGCTCGTCGCCCATCCCGACGTGGCGATCGTCTCCCTCACCGGCGAGGTCGGCACCGGCAAGCTGATCATGCGTAACGCGGCGGACAGCCTCAAGCGGGTCCACCTCGAGCTCGGCGGCAAGGCGCCGGTCGTCGTCTTCGACGACGCCGACCTGCAGGCCGTGATCGAAGGGGTGAAGGTCTTCGGCTACTTCAACGCCGGCCAGGACTGCACCGCGTCGACCCGCGTCCTCGTCGCCGGGAGCGTGCACGATGACTTCGTCGACGGGCTCGCCGACGCGGCCCGTTCGTTGACCATGGGGGATCCGGCGCAGGAGGCGACGGAGCTCGGTCCGGTCGTGTCCGCCGACCAGCAGGCGCGCGTCGCCGGATTCGTCGAACGGGCAGTCGCCGGCGGGGCGAGGGTCGCCACCGGCGGAGCGAAGGGGTCCGGAGCGGGCTTCTTCTACGAGCCGACGGTGGTCACCGGCGCCGCCCAGGACGCGGAGATCATCCAGCGTGAGGTGTTCGGACCGGTCGTCACCGTGCAGCGTTTCGACGACGAGGACCAAGCGACGCGCTGGGCGAACGGGGTCGACTACGGCTTGTCCGCATCGGTGTGGACCCGCGACGTGGGACGCGCCCACCGGATGGCCAACGCGCTGCAGTTCGGCACGGTGTGGGTCAACGACCACGGGCCGCTCGTATCGGAGATGCCCCACGGAGGGTTCAAGCAGTCCGGGGTCGGCAAGGACATGTCGATGTACTCGATCGAGGCGTACACCGAGCTCAAGCACGTGATGATCAAGCTGTCGTGACCGCGGCCCGCGCCCATCAGCTCGACGACACCGACCGGGCGATCATCGAGCAATTGCAGCATGACGGCCGCCTGCCGTACACCCGCTTGGGAGCATCGGTCGGGCTCTCCGAGGCGGCGGTCCGCCAGCGCCTGCAGTGGCTGATCGACAGCGGGACGATCCAGGTCGTCGCGGTGACCAACCCACTGGCCATCGGCAGGCGGCGGATGGCGATGATCGGGGTGCGCGTCGAGGGTGACACCTCCGCTGTCGCCGCCGAGTTGGAGCGGTTCGACGACATCGAGTACCTCGTCGCCACCGCAGGGTCGTTCGACCTGATCGCCGAGGCCGTCGTGGCCAGCGACAAGGCGTTGCTCGAGCTGGGCAACCGGATCCGCGCCGTGGCCGGGGTGCGCAGCACCGAAACGTTCATCTACCTCGATCTCGTCAAGCAGACCTACACCTGGGGGGCGCACTGAGATGCTCACGTCGGTCGGAGTCCCGAAGGAGCGCAAGACCGCCGAGGAGCGGGTGGCGATGACCCCCGACGGGGTGCGCGAGCTCGAACGGCACGGGATCACCGTGCACGTCGAGACCGGTGCCGGGGACGGCGCGGCGATCAGCGACGCCGACTACGCCGCCGCCGGAGCGACGATCGTCCCCGACGCGGCCGACGCCTGGTCCCAGCCGATGGTCGTCAAGGTCAAGGAGCCGACGGCGGACGAGTTCGCCTTCCTCCGCCCGGACCTGACGCTGTTCACCTACCTGCACCTCGCCGCCTACCCTGACGTCGCCGGCGCCTTGCTCGGCGCGGGGACCACCGCGCTGGCCTACGAGACCGTCGAGCTCGATTCCGGCGCCTTGCCGCTGCTCGCCCCGATGAGCGAGGTGGCCGGGCGCTTGGCCACCCAGGTCGGCGCCCACTTCCTCGAACGCCCCAACGGTGGTCGGGGCACCCTCCTCGGCGGTGTGCCCGGAGTGCGACCGGCGAGGGTCGTCGTCGTCGGGGCCGGCAACGTCGGGTGGAACGCGGCGCGCGTCGCCGCGGGGATGGGCGCCCACGTCGTCGTCCTGGACAAGAACATCGACCGCCTGCGCACCGTGGAGCAGTACAGCGAGGGGCACATGACGACGCTCGCCTCCAACCGTGGGGCGGTCGAGCGCTCCGTTGCGGAGGCCGACCTGCTGATCGGCGCAGTGCTCGTCGCCGGAGGGCGGGCGCCGGTGGTCGTCAGCGAGGAGATGGTCAGTTCGATGAAGCGGGCTGCGGTGATCGTCGACGTGGCCGTCGATCAGGGGGGGTGCATCGCCACCACCCACGAGACGACGCACACCGCGCCGACCTATGAGGACCACGGAGTGATCCACTACGCGGTGGGCAACATGCCCAGCGCGGTGCCCCACACCTCAACCTACGCGCTGACCAACGCGACCCTCCCCTACCAGCTCGACGTCGCCCTCCACGGGGCGGCCGGGGCGATCCGCCGCGACCCGGCTCTGGCCCGGGGGGTGAACACCGCGGCGGGGTGGTTGACGAACGGGCGCGTCGGGGAGTCGCTGGGCATCGCCGTCGTCGACCCGTTCGAGGCCCTGCCCGGCTGATCTGCGCCGGCTCGGCCCGCGCCCGATCCGGCGCCACGTAAGGTCGGCAACGGTGTCCCGCCGAACGAAGGTCACGATCCTCGACGTCGCCGAACGGGCCGGCGTCCATCCGAGCACCGTGTCGCGTGCCCTCAGCGCGCCCGGCAAGGTCGCCGCGCCGACTCGCGCCCGCGTCGAACAAGCGGTGCGCGAGCTCGGCTTCGTCCCCAACCGCGCCGCTCGCGGCCTGATCACCGGGCGTACCGGCAACGTCGCTGTCGTCGTCCCGGACATCACCAACCCGTTCTTCGCCCTCGTCGTGCGGGCCATCGAGCGGGCCGCACGCAGCGCGGACCTGCAGGTCCTCCTCGTCGATACCGGGGAGGAGCACGACGAGGAGGTGCGTGCCGCGCACACCCTGCGCGGCGACGTCGACGGTTTCGTGGTCGTCTCCCCCCGCCGCTTGCACCGCAACCTCGACGCGCTCGGTGAGGTCCCCACCGTGTTCGTCAACCGGCCCGTCGCCGGGCGAGCGTCGGTGCTCATGCGCTCCGCCGCCGCGGCTCAGGACGCGATGCACCATCTCGCCCTGCTCGGGCACCGGCGGCTCGCCTACATCGGCGGGCCGGCGGGTTCGTGGGCAGCCGACGAGCGCCGCCGGGCGGTGCGCGCCACCGCCGCGGCGACGGGGATCGAACTCGTCGAGATCGCCGCCGCATCCCCCACGTTCGAAGCCGCCCACGCCCTCAGCGGGGCGATCATCGGGCGATCGGTGAGCGCCGTGATGGCCTTCAACGATCAGATGGCCCTCGGGGTCCTCGCCGGGATGGTCGACCACGGCCGCGCCGTTCCCGGCGACGTGAGCATCGTCGGCTGCGACGACGTGCCCATGGCGGCGATGGTCGCTCCCCCGCTGACGACGATCCACATGCCGACCGCAGCCGCAGGAGCCGCGGCGGTCGAGTTGCTCCACGGCCCCCCGACCTCGGTCACGTTTGCCGGTTCGCTGATCATCCGTTCCTCGACGAGTGCGGCCGGCAGCGGCCGACGCCACACCACGCGGACCATGCCGGCGTCCGCTCGGCCCACCCGCCCGGCCGGGCCCGCGGCGCGCCGATGACGACCGACGCTGGCCATGCCGAGGGCAGGCCCGAGGACGCGCCGCTGGGCAGCAGCCTGGATCAGCGTGGGGCGCGCCACATCGGCCACATCGGCGGCGCGCCCCGCCCGGGCAGCGTGATCGGTGAACCCACCGCGAAACCGAACCGTGCGTAGAAGGCGATGTTCGCCTCTTTGGAGCTCTCCAGGTACATGCCGACCCCCTCCCGATCGGCCTGCTCGACAACCGGGGCGATCAGTGCGCTGGCGAAGCCGTGGCCTTGGCGCGGTGGGTCGGTGCCGATGAACTCGAGGTACCAGTGCGGCTCTCGGGGATGGACTCGCTGCAACGCGTCGAGG
>CAZQEJ010000013.1:30662-35268 GCA_964592165.1 uncultured Ilumatobacteraceae bacterium
GGGCGGTTCCATCCGCCGCACCGTACGCCGGTGCCCGTAGGGTCGGGTACCGCTGCTATGACGACCACCGAACTGCCGGCTCTCCCCCACCGGTTCGTCCCCGGCTCGGCCCGCGCCGCGCTCTCCTGGCGCGACTTCCGCCTGATCTGGCTGGGGATGTTCGCCTCCAACGTCGGTTCGTGGATGCAGAACGTCGCCCTCCCCGCGTACATCCAGCACCGCACCCACTCGGCGAGCCTCGTCGCCTTGATGGTCTTCGGTCAGCTCGGGCCGGTGCTCTTCTTGTCGATCCCGGGTGGAGCGCTCGCCTCCCGCTTCAACGCCCGTACCTGGCTCGTGTCGATGCAGTCCGTGCAGGTGATCGGGTCGCTGACCCTCGCCCTGCTCGCCGCTCGCGAGGCGTCGGTGATGGCTCTGTTCTGGTGCAACACGGCGATCGGGGTGGGCGGCGCACTGACCGCGCCGACGCTGCAGTCGGTCCTGCCAATGCTCGTCGACCGCCGCGATCTGCCGGGGGCGATCTCCCTCAACTCGGTCCAGCTCAACGGCTCGCGGGTCATCGGCCCACTGGTGATCGGGATCCTCGGGCTGTGGGGGGTGACCCTGTCCCAGATCTTCGTGATCAACGCGGCGAGCTACCTGTTCATGATCGCCGGCTTGGTCAAGGTCACGATGCCCGATCTGCGCGACCCGCGGAAGGCTCGCGGCTGGCGGCAGTTGACTCACGGTGTGAACGTGGCCCGCACGACGTTCCCTCTCGGGCGCGTCCTGACGACGATGCTCTTGTTCTCCTTGATCTGCCTGCCGTACATCGGGTTGTTCCCTACGGTCGCCGAGGTCGGATTCCGCATCCCGGCGGACAGCGCGGGCTACAAGTTGCTGTACGCGGTGTGGGGACTCGGCGCATGCCTCGGTGCGTTGTCGGCGGCCACGGTCCTCGCCCGGGTGGACAAGGCCCGCGTCGCCCGCCCGGCACTGATCGGCTTCGCCGTCAGCCTCGGCGCATTCGCCCTCGTGCGCAGCCCGGCCCCTGCCTTCCCGATCGGCTTCGTCTTGGGCTGGTGGTACTTCTTGATGACGACATCGCTGCTCACCGTCCTCCAGCAGACGGTGCGCGACCACGATCGTCCGGCGGTGATGGCTTTGTGGTTCATGTGCTTCGGTGGCAGCGTGCCGATCGGCAACCTGATCTTCGGGCCCCTGATGGACCGCGTCGGCCCGCACTGGGTACTCGCCATCGGGGCGGTGTTCGCCGTCGGCCTCGCCCGTTGGTGCGATCTCGGGGTGCGCTCCGGCCGTGGGCGGCTCTCCGTGCCCGTCGCCGTGTGACGACGCGGAGCCCCGCTGCTCGCGGAGGCCTGCTCAGTGCCTCGTCGGGTCGACCGGGGTCGTGTCCCACGCGCCCGTCGCCTCGACCTGGGAGGCGACGCGCAGCAAGAGGTCCTCCCGACCGAACGCGGCGACGAGTTGGACGCCGACGGGCATCCCGTCCGGGTCGGTGCCAAGGGGGAGGGAGATCGCCGGCTGCCCGCTCATGTTGAACGGTGCGGTCAACGCGGAGAACGCTCCGGCGTGTTCGTACATCGCCATCAGATCGGTGGTGTCGAGGACACCGAGCTGCGGCACCGTGCGCGCGATCGTCGGCGTGAGGAGCAGGTCGTACGTCCCGAACAAGGCCCCCAGGCGGTGAGCGATGCCCTCCAGGGCTTCCAACGCGTCGGTCACGTCGACCCCGCGCAGAGCCATCCCGTGCTCGTAGATCGCCCGGGTCATCGGTTCCAGATCGTCGTCCGTGAGCTGGCCGGGCCGCCCCAGTTCGGCGAGGCGCACATCGACCTCGCGCACCTGGGGCGCCTCCATCATCACCCGCATCGTCGTCCCCAGGTCCTCCACCGGCCAGTCCGGAACCGCCGGTTCGACATGATGTCCGAGTCTCTCCAGCAGGGCCGCGGCGGCCTGGGCAGCTGCAGCACAGGGGGCATCGACCGGGCTCCCGTCGGGCATCGTCGTGCACAACGCGACGCGCAAGCGACCGGGATCGGCTCCGACCTCGTCGACGTACGGGCGCAGCGGCGGGGGGATCACGTACGGATCGCCCCGCTGGGGTCCCTGGGCGACGTCGAGCATCAGCGCGCTGTCCCGCACGCTGCGCGCCAGCGCATGGTTGATCGCCAGCGGATAGGCGAACATCCATTGCGCGGGAGCGGACGTGACCCGGCCGCGCGACGGCTTCAGCCCGATCAGGCCGTTCTCCGACGCGGGGATGCGGATCGATCCGCCTCCGTCGTTACCGTGCCCGGTGGGGACGATCCCCGCGGCAACAGCTGCCGCGGTCCCACCGGAGGAGCCCCCGGCGGAGTGGGTCAGGCGCCGCGGGTTGCGCGTCGGGCCGTGCAGGAGCGGCTCGGTGCTCGCGTTCTTGCCCAGCTCGGGGGTGTTCGTCATCCCCACGATCACCGCGCCGGCGGCCCGGTAGCGGGCGACGAGCGCGGAGTCCTCCGTGGCCACGGCGTCGGCCCACAGGCGTGACCCGCGCGTCGAGGGCATCCCCGCGACCGTCGCCCCGAGGTCCTTGATCACGATCGGCACGCCGTGCAGGGGGCCCTGCGGCAGCCCTGCAGCGACCTCGGCTCGAGCGGTCTCGTCACGCCGGGAGACGATCGCATTGATCGCCGGGTTGCGCGCCTCGATCCGGGCCAGCGCCATCTCGAGCACCTCCGCCGCGCTCACCGTGCCCGCGGCGATCGCCGCCGCCACACCAGTCGCGTCGGTCTGATCGAACAGCTCCCCCATCGTTCCTCCTGCCCCTGATCTCGCGTCGCGACCCTACCGATGGCGACTCCCCGGACACCGCACCGGCCACTCCTGGCGGCGGCAACCGATGAACAGATGTCAGGCGGCGAGACCGCCGGCGATCAGGCGGCGGGCCAGCGGCTGCAGGCCGGCGACGAGGCTGCCCTTGACGAGCACCGCGTCGCCCTCGCCGAGGTCGCCGAGCTCGCCGAGCGGATCGGCCGCAGCCGGCCGTCCGTAGAGGTCGGTCCCCGAGGCGATCACCTCGATCCCCAACTCGGCGGCCCGGATGGCGATCCGCTGGTGCTCCCCGACCGGGTCGGCCAGCTCGGCCATCAGCCCGAGAACGGCGAGGCGCCGCCGGGCGGGCAGCGCGGCGAGCGTGTCCAGCGCAGCGGCCATCGATGTCGGGTTGGCGTTGTACGCGTCGTTGAGGATCAGTGCCCCGTGCGGAGCGCGGGCGAGCTCCATGCGCGACGGGGACAACTCGGCGCCGGCCAGGCCGGCGACGATCTCCTCCAGCGGCACGCCGAGGATCCCCCCGACGGCAGCGGCAGCAGCCGCGTTGTGCGCGTTGTGTGCCCCGCTGACGGGAAGGGCGACCGGCGCGGAGCCCCATGGGGTGGCCAGGGTGAACCGGGCCCGAGCCAGGGCGTCCAGGCGCAGGCCGACGATGCGCACGTCCCCGCCGGCGCCGAAGGTGATCGCCCGCGCCGCGCTGAGCGTGGCCATCGTCGCGACACGGGGATCGTCGGCGTTGAGCACCGCGACACCGTTCGGGGGCAGTGCCTCGACGAGCTCCGCCTTGGCCCGGGCGACGCCCTCGATCCCGCCGACGCGCTCGGTGTGCGCCGGGGCGACGCGGGTGACGACCCCGACGTGAGGACGGGCCGTGGTGCACAGCCGGGCGATCTCCCGCAGGCCGCGCATCCCCATCTCGAGGACGAGCGCCTCGACGTCGTCGGGGGCGTTGAGCACGGTGTGGGGAAGACCTTGGTCGTTGTTGTAGCTCCGTTCGTTCGCCGCGACGCGCAACGTCCGGCGCAGGACGGCGGCGGTGAAGTCCTTGGCCGATGTCTTGCCGACCGATCCGGTGATCCCCACCACCCGCCCGGCGACCTGCGCGTCGAACCGTTGACGCGCCCAGCGGGCGAGGAACAGGAACGCCGCGGCGGTGTCCTCGACGGCAATCCCGGGGACGTCGGCGGGCACGGCCGGGGCGTGGTCCCTGCTGGTCAAGAAGCCACCTGCGCCAGCAGCGAGAGCCTGGTCGAGGTAGTCGTGCCCGTCGCGTTCGGCGACGATCGGGACGAACAACTGCCCCGGGCGCAGCGTGCGCCCGTCGAAGGACACACCGTCGATCTCACGCCCGGCGAGGCTCGGGTCGATCAGCGTCCCCCCGGTCGCGGTGGCGATCTCCTCGGCGCGCAGTCGCATCGGTGTTCCACGGTAGCGAGCGGCGGCCCCGCTACCGTCGATACTTGATGACCGGTGAGCGGATCGAGCTGATCGTTATCTTCGGCGGACAATCGGCCGAGCACGACGTGTCACGCGTCACCGCAGCGCACGTGCTCGCCGCGGTGGACCCCGACCGTTACGCGATCACCGCCGTGGGCATCGCCCGCGACGGCCGGTGGCACCGGGTGCTCGGCGCACTCGACGCCCTCGCCGCCGGACCCGACGCGCTGCCCGAGGGTCTGGAGGTGGACGGACCGCCCATCGAGCCGACCGCGGTGATCCGCCACGACGGACGGCCGACGGTCGCCTTCCCCCTCCTGCACGGCCCGCTCGGGGAGGACGGCACGATCCAGGG
>CAZQEJ010000014.1:0-2291 GCA_964592165.1 uncultured Ilumatobacteraceae bacterium
TGGTGCCTCACTCGACGGCGTCGACGCCGGCGGCTCTCGCGGAAGAGGCCCGCCTCCTCTACGTCGCCTTGACCCGGGCCAGCGACGAGCTCGTCGTCACCTGGGCAGCGACACGTAGCGGCCGGCCCAGCGGGCGCAGCCCGCTGCTCGGCGAC
The DNA here is from genome assembly GCA_964592165.1 of uncultured Ilumatobacteraceae bacterium. Lineage (GTDB taxonomy): Bacteria > Actinomycetota > Acidimicrobiia > Acidimicrobiales > Ilumatobacteraceae > JAWKHV01. The sequence continues at coordinate 156 of CAZQEJ010000014.1, forward strand.
GCGCTGCGAGTCGCCGTGGACCCGCCGATCGTGTCCCCCGCCGACCTGATCCCCCCTCGCCGGGCCTGCCGCGCCCCCGGCGGCGATCCGGTGCTCGCCGAACTGCGCTCCTGGCGGGCGCGTGCCGCCCGGGCGGCGGCCGTACCCGAGGTCGCGGTGTGCACCGATGACGTTCTCACAGCGATCGCCGCCGAGCTTCCCGAACGGCTCGACCAGCTCGCGGCGATCCCCGGCGTGGGCCCGATGGCCGCCGCCCGCCTCGGACCCCGCCTGCTCTCCGTCCTCGCGTCGTGCCCGGCACGCCACCCCTGAGCGCAGCGGCGGGTCAGCCCGCAGGGGCCTGACCGTCCCGGGCGGAGAGCATCGTCATCATCTTCTCGACCCCGACGAAGGCGATGAACAACCCGCTCGCCTCGGCGCACAGCGCGTCGCCGTCGCTCAGCTTCCCCCACACCGTCACCTTCCGCCCGGACACCGCGCTGATCCCCGCCTCGTAGACCAGCGGCTTGTTCAGCGGAGTCGGCTTGCGGTAGCTGATCTCCAGACGGCCGGTCATCCCCGCCTGCCCGGACAGTCCCTGGGCGAAGCCGAGCACCTCGTCGAACCCTGCGGCGATGAACCCGCCGTGGACGAACCCGGGCGGGCCCTCGTAAGGCAGCCGGTAGACGACCCGGGCGCGTACGACATCGCCCTCGATGCGCACGTCGAGAGGGGGGGCGAGCGGACTCATCGGGCCGGCGAAGGGAGAGAAGTCGGCGAACCTCAAATCGCCGCTGCCGCCGGTCAGAGCGCCCTCGGCGAGGCCCATGTAGCGCCGCCCGTGCGGCTGGGCGATGAGCAGGTCACGGGCCGCACCGACGAGCCGGGTCGCCTCGTGGAGCACCTCCGTCTCGGCATTTGTGCTGGATAGCTCGGCGATCAGCTCCCGGGTCGCGGCCGCAACCTCCACCCGCGCCCGGTCGTGGTCGCTGTAGCGCGTCCGGCGGACCTCAGCCGTGTCGGTGATCTGCGGCGCGTTGCCGCCGAGAGCCGTTCGCCGGACCGGGCTGTCGTCGCTGTCCATCCGATGCAGGTTAGGAGGGCGGGCGGCACGGCAACGGGCCGCGGCTCACGCGTCGGCGAAGTCGACGATCACCGGAGCGTGGTCGGACGGTGATGTGCCCTTACGCGCATTGCGATCGATCACCGCGTAGGTCGACCGCTCGGCGACGCCCGGCGAGGTGAGCACGAGGTCGATGCGCATCCCCCGCCCCTGATGGAAGTCACCGGCCCGGTAGTCCCACCAGGAGAACAGGCGCGGCGCGTCGTGAAAGCGGCGGAACACGTCGGTCAGCCCGATCGACTCGAGATCGGTGAGGGCAGCCCGCTCAGGGGCGCTGGTGTGGGTCGAATCGATGAACTTGGCGGGGTCGTAGACGTCGTCGTCGGTGGGGGCGATGTTGAAATCACCGGCGACGACGACGTTTCCCGCGGCGTACGGGTCGGCAAGGAGATGCGCCTTCAGCCGGGCCAGCCAGGCGAGCTTGTAGCGGTAGTGATCGTGGCCGAGAGCACGACCGTTAGGGACATAGACGGAGGTCACCCGCAACCCGCCGCACGTCGCGCCGATCAGGCGGGCCTCCGCGTCGGGTTCGTCACCATCGGCGAAGTTGGCGACGACGTCGGTCAATCCGATCCGGGAGAGGATCGCCACCCCGTTCCACTGCCCCTGGCCGTGATGTGCCGACTCGTAACCGAGGGCCTGGAACGTCAGTGCCGGGAATGCGTCGTCGGCGAGCTTCGTCTCCTGCATGCAGAGCACGTCGGGCTGGACGTCGGTGAGCCACTCCTCCACCCGCGCCAGCCGAGCTTTGAGCGAGTTGACGTTCCAGGTGGCGAGGCGCACGACCGCCCACGGTAGTCCCCCGACGGTGGCCGGACCGGGGCCACTGCGAGCCGCGCCGACGTGGCGCCAGGATCAGCCGGCGGTCGGCGCCGCCGGCTGATCCTCAGCCACCACCGCCTTCTTCGCCGCCGCCTTCTTCAGCCCCGGCGCCTTCCCTGCCGCGCTCTTCCTCGGCGCGGTCGCCTTGTCCGCCGCGGCCTTCTTCGGTGCCGCGGCCTTCTTCGGTGCCGCGGCCTTCTTCGGTGCCGCGG
>CAZQEJ010000014.1:2391-9208 GCA_964592165.1 uncultured Ilumatobacteraceae bacterium
CGTGAGGACCGCTCCGATCTTGAGCACCTCCCGCGCGCTGCGCGGCGCCGGATCGGACATCAGCCGCAGGGGGATGTAGGCACGGGCGCCATCGACGGTCACGTACGCGCCGTGCGACGCGTAGCTCTCCACCGTTGCCTCGATCGGCGAGCCGAGCGGATGGTGCTCGACGAAGCTGAGGAAGGGGAGAACCTCGTTGACCATCGCCGACTTGGCCGGCGTAGCGACCTGGGTGTGGCGAGCCGAGTGGCCCTCGACCGCCTGCTCGGGCATCGCGGCGGTCACCGCAGGGGCGGGCCGATCAACCGTCGCCGGGCCCGCGACGCGGGCCAGGCGGGCCCGGGGCGGCGGGGCGGCGGGCACCGGCATCGGGCGCGACGCCTCCTTGCCGCCGACCGCGACCTTGGCCCCCTTGCCGGTCGTGGTCACCGTGGGCCGGTCCCGGCGCTTGGCATCGCGCGTCACCCGGCGGCTGAGTGGGCCCCGCACCGGGACGCGGGGGACGAACACCCAGCCGACGTGCGGCACCGGCTTGCCCCCGATCAGCCGGCCGTCGTCGAACAGCCACGGATACTCGGCGTGGAACTCCTGATAGGAGTCGTTGGAGAGGATCGTCGCGTTCACCTTGTGAGCGATCGCGAGGACGAAAGCATCGCCTCGTCCCACGGCCCCCGCCGGCGGCGCGACGAGCTCGTTGTGCTCGATCGCGGCGTCGAACTCGGGAACCTCCGACGGGTCGATGCGGTGCCCGAAGGTGGCGTCGACGACGACGGTCACCAAGTCGTTCGGGTTCTCCTCGATGAACGCCTGCACGGCGTCGACGAGTTGTTTGAGGCTGGGCATCGAACGGCCTTCGGTGGCGACGTTCGATCCGTCGACGATGACGTGTCTCGGCATAACGCGTGCCAGTCAAGCAGCTGCGGTGGCACGCATGACGGACACCCCCGCTTCGGCGGTGGCGCGCGCCGCCGGCCAACGGTTCCTATCCTGGGTCCGTGATCGAGGCGGTGCTGTGGGACTTCGGAGGCGTGCTCACATCCAGCCCGTTCGAAGCGTTCAACCGGTACGAGACCGACCGAGGCCTGCCCCCCGATCTGATCCGGTCGATCAACGCGCGTGATCCGCACACGAACGCCTGGGCCCGCCTGGAGCGCGCCGAGCTGTCCCCCGCCGAGTTCGACGCGGCGTTCCGCGCCGAAGCGCTCGCTGCCGGGTTCGACGTTCCCGGCGCCGACGTCCTCGCCCTGCTCTCCGGCGACCTGCGCCCGGAGATGGTCGCTGCTCTCGACGCGGTGATCGGCGCCGGCTTGCGCACGGCGTGCCTGACGAACAACGTCGCTGGAGGCACCACCGGGCAGGCGGACCCCCGGAGCGCTGCGGCCGCCGCCGTCCTGGCCCGCTTCGACGTCGTCGTCGAATCGTCGAAGGCCGGGATCCGCAAGCCCGAACCGCGCTTCTACCTCCTCGCCTGCGACGAGCTCGGCGTGCAGCCGTCGGGGTGCGTGTTCCTCGACGACCTGGGGATCAACCTCAAACCCGCGGCCGCCCTGGGGATGCGCACGATCAAGGTCACCGATCCGGTCGCCGCGATCTCCGCGCTGGAGGACATCCTCGGGATCGCTCTGCGCTGAGACGCGCTCAGCGGGGAGCGAACGTCGCCTCGAGGAGATCGGCGAGCTCTTGGTGGTGGATCGTGTTCGATCCGGTCGCCGGGCTGCCCGACGGCACGCGGGCCGCGTGCCACAGGTCGTAGCCCGCTTCCTTCAACCGCCAGGCGCGGTGCTCGACGAAGTTCCAGGCCCCCATGTTCTCCGGTTCCTCTTGCAGCCAGACGACCTCGCGGGCGTTCGGGTAGCCGTGCAGGACCTCGAGCAGCTGGTCGTAGGGGAACGGGTAGAGCTGCTCGACGCGCACGACGGCGACGGGCGCCCGGCGCTTGTCGCGCTCGGCGAACGCGTCCCAACAGATCTTCCCGGAGCAGAACGCGACCCGCGTCACCGCGTCGCGATCGGCGAGGAACGGATCGTCGAGGATCTCCTGGAACGATCCACGGGTCAGCTCCTCGATCGTCGAATGGCTCTGATGCATGCGCAGCGGGGCCTTCGGGGTGAGCACGACGAGCGGCCGGCTGACGTCGTGACGGACCTGCCGGCGCAGGAGGTGGAAGTACTGTGCGGCGGTCGTCGCGTTGGCCACCTGCAGGTTGTCGTCCGCGCACAGCGTCAAGAACCGCTCGACACGGGCGCTGGAGTGCTCCGGCCCCTGGCCCTCGTATCCGTGGGGAAGGAGCAGGACCAGCCCGTTCGTCGTCCCCCACTTGTCCTCGGCAGCGACGATGTACTGGTCGATGATCACCTGCGCGCCGTTGACGAAGTCGCCGAACTGCGCCTCCCACAACACGAGCGCGTCCTCGTTCGCCGTCGAGTAGCCGTACTCGTAACCGAGCGCGGCGAACTCCGACAGCAGCGAGTCGTAGACCCAGAACTTGGCTCGCCCGGACAGGTCCCCGAGCGGGATCCAGGGCACCCCGGTCTCGTAGTCGACGAGCGCGGCGTGGCGCTGGGAGAACGTCCCCCGCCGGCTGTCCTCGCCGGACAGGCGGATCGAGGTCCCCTCGACGAGCAGCGAGCCGAAGGCCAGCGCCTCGGCGGTCGCCCACTCGACCTGACCCTCGGTGTGGTACAGGTGGGAGCGCTTGTCGAACTGGCGGCCCAGCTTGGGGTGGACGGTGAAGCCCTCCGGGTAGCGGGTCAGCTGGGCGAAGACCATGTCCAGCACCGAGCGATCGACACCGGTCGCGACATGCGGGAGCACGCCGACGGGCTTGGGCGGCCGCGCCGCTTTGACCGGACCCTGCGCCGTGGCCCGGGTCTCGTCGAGGGCGACCTGGAGGCGGTGCTGGAAGTCCTCCAGCGCCTTCTCCGCCTCGTCGACGGAGAGCACACCACGCTTGACGAGTGTCTCCACGTACAGCTTGCGCACCGGGCGGCGATCGGCGATCGCCTTGTACATCAACGGTTGCGTATAGCTCGGATCGTCGCCCTCGTTGTGCCCGTGGCGGCGGTAGCAGACCATGTCGATGACGACGTCTTTGTGGAAACGCTCCCGGTACTCGAAGGCCAGCCGGGCGACGCGCACGCATGCCTCCGGGTCGTCGCCGTTGACGTGGAAGATCGGGGCCTGCACGGTCTTGGCCACATCGGAGCAGTACAGCGAGGAGCGGGCGTACTCCGGCGCGGTGGTGAACCCGATCTGGTTGTTGATGATCAGGTGGATCGTCCCCCCGACGCGGTAGCCGGTGATGTCGCTCATCGCCAGGCACTCGGCGACGACGCCTTGCCCAGCGAACGCCGCGTCCCCGTGGATCAGCACGGGGAGGACCGGGTACGAACCGGGAGGATCGATCAGGTCCTGACGGGCGCGGGTCATGCCCAGCACCACCGGATCGACCGCTTCCAGGTGGCTCGGGTTGGGGGCCAGTTCGACCCTGATGTCACGACCGGAGGGGCTCTCGTACTTGCCCGACGCGCCGAGGTGGTACTTGACATCCCCTGATCCCTGCACCGAGGTCGGATCGACGTATCCCTCGAACTCCTTGAAGATCTGGTCGTAGCTCTTGCCGATGATGTTGGCGAGGACGTTCAGCCGGCCACGGTGAGCCATCCCGAGCACCGCCGAGTCGTGCCCCGCGTCGGCCGAGGCGGACAGGATCGTGTCCAGGATCGGGATCGCCGCTTCCGCTCCCTCCAACCCGAAGCGCTTCGTCCCCACATACTTCGTGGCCAGGAACTTCTCGAACGCTTCCGCCGCGTTCAACCGCTCGAGCAGGCGGAGCACCTCGTCGCGTGACGGGGTGAAGTCGGCCCCCTCCATCTTCGACTGGATGAAGCGCTGCTCGTCGGTGTTCTGGATGTGCATGAACTCGACGCCGATCGTGCGGCAGTAGGCGTCGCGCAGCACGCCGAGGATGTTCCCCAGGGTCATCTTCTGGGTCCCGCCGAGCCCGTCGGTAAGGAACTCACGCTCGAGATCCCAGATCGTCAACCCATAGGTTCCCGGGTCGAGCTCCTCGTACATCTTCGGCGCCTTCCAGCGCAACGGGTCGAGGTCGGCGATCAGGTGGCCGCGCACGCGGTGGGTGCGGATCAGCGTGGCGACCTGCATCTGCTTGCGCAGCATCGCCTCGTCCCGGCTCAGCGGGGTGACGTCCGGGCGCCAGGTGACCGCTTCGTAGGGAACGTCCAGGGCGCGGAACACCGAGTCGTAGAATCCGTGCTGGCCGAGAAGCAGTTCGTGGACGCGCTTGAGGAACAAGCCGGACTCGGCACCCTGGATGATCCGGTGGTCGTAGGTCGAGGTGATGGTGACGACCTTGGACACCCCGAACTCGGCCAGAGCAGCGGTGTCCGCGCCTTGGAACTCGGCTGGATAGTCGATCGAGCCGACGCCGACGATCGTCCCCTGGCCAGGCATCAACCGGGGCACGGACTGGACGGTCCCGATCGTCCCCGGGTTGGTCAAGGTGACGGTCGCCCCCTGGAAGTCGGAGATCTGCAGCTTGTTCGACTTGACCTTGCGGATCATGTCCTCGTAGGCAGCGATGAACCCGGCGAAGTCGAGCCGGCCGGCATCGTGGATCACCGGCACGAGCAGCGTGCGGCTGCCGTCCGCCTTGGCCACGTCGACCGCCAGACCGAGGTTGACGTGCTCGTTGCGGATCAACCGCGGCTTGCCGTCAGCACCTTCACTGAACGTGTTGTTCATCGCCGGCACCGCGTCGGCGACGGCGCGCACGATCGCGTAGCCGATCAGGTGGGTGAAGCTGACCTTCCCCCGCCCGGCGCGCTCGTGGTAGCCGTTGATCACGCTCCGGTTGACCTCCAGCAGGCGGGCCGGGACGTTGCGGAAGCTCGTCGCCGTCGGCACCCCGAGGCTCTTGGTCATGTTGGTGACGATCGCCGCGCCGGCGCCGCGGATCGGCTCGCCCGGTTCGGCGGCGGGCGGCGCGGCGGCGACGGGCACCGAGGCTTCGCTCGGCGGTGGAGGAGCGAGAGGCGCGACGGCCGGCGCAGCGGACGGGGCGACCACCGGGGACGTGCCGTGCGGGCGGTAGTCCTCGAAGAACTCCTGCCAGGTCGGGCTGACCGAGGACGGCCGGCGCCGGAACTCCTCGTACATCTCGTCGACGAGCCAGGCGTTGGCCCCGAACTGCTGACCTTCTTCTGCCATCAGTGTCCGACTGTACTGGGCTGGCAACGGTCCGAGCCGCCGCTGAGCAGCCTCGGACGGCGCGCCGTGGGGCGCCCGCGGTCACAGTGTGGGCGCTGCGGCAGCCCGGTACGGTACCGCCCATGTCGGTCCGCCCCGCTCTTCGTCCGGCCCTGCTCGTGGCCGTCGCCGCCGGCACCCTCACCCTCGGTGCGTGCTCGGGAGGCAGCGAGGCGAAGGTCCCCGACGACGCGAACCTCGTCGTCGGCGCGCTCGACTCGCTGACCTTCGACGCCAAGTCGTACACCGCAGCGGCCGGCGAGGTGAAGATCGCCTACGTCAACAAGGGCAGCGTCGGCCACACGCTCCTCGTCGTCAGCCCGCAGGCCAAGCAACTCGGGGAGCGGCTGGAGGTCGGGTCACGCGGTGTCGACTCGGGGAGCTACACGCTGGAACCGGGCACCTACACGTTGTTCTGCGACATCCCCGGCCATTCCTCGATGAAGGCCACGTTGACGCTGACCTGAGCGTCCCCACCCGGCCCCGGCCGGAGCAAGGAACGGCCAGGTAGCGTCGAGCGGAACATGGCGCACGAGTTCATCTACACCTGTCACAAGCTCTCCCGGCACTACCCACCCGACCGCACGGTGCTGGAGGACATCTCCTTGTCCTTCTACCCGGGGGCGAAGATCGGCGTGCTCGGCTCGAACGGTGCGGGCAAGTCGAGCCTGTTGAAGATCATGGCCGGTCTCGACGACGGCTACCAGGGCACGGCCCGCCTGACACCGGGGTTCAGCGTCGGCTACCTCGCCCAGGAGCCGCAGCTCGACCCGGCCAAGGACGTCAGGGGCAACGTGCTCGACGGCGTCGCCGCCGTGCAGTCGATCATCGACCGGTACAACGAGGTCATGGCGATGTGGGCCGACCCCGACGCCGACTACGACAAGATCGGCGCGCTGCAGGCCGAGCTGGAGGACAAGATCGCGGCGACCGACGCGTGGAGCCTGGAGCGCAACGTCGAGATCGCCATGGACGCCCTGCGCTGCCCACCCGACGACGCGGACGTGACCACCCTCTCCGGCGGCGAGCGGCGCCGCGTCGCGCTGTGCCGCCTGCTGCTCTCCCGGCCTGATCTGCTGCTGCTCGACGAGCCGACCAACCACCTCGACGCGGAGAGCGTCGACTGGCTGGAGCGGTTCTTGCAGGACTACCCGGGGACCGTCGTGGCGATCACCCACGACCGCTACTTCCTGGACAACGTCGCCCAGTGGATCCTCGAGCTCGACCGCGGCCGGACCTACCCGTACGAGGGCAACTACTCGACGTACCTGGAGACGAAGGCCGCCCGGCTGAAGGTCGAGGGACAAAAGGACGCCAAGCAGAAGAAGCGTCTGGAGGGTGAGCTGGAGTGGGTGCGGTCGAACGCCAAGGCCCGTCAGACCAAGAGCCGGGCGCGGTTGGACCGGTACGAGGAGATGGCGGCGGAGGCGGAGAAGACCCGCAAGCTGGACTTCGACGAGATCCAGATCCCGCCGGGTCCGCGGCTGGGCAACGTCGTGGTCGAGGCCGCCGGCCTGACGAAGGCGTTCGGTGACCGGCTCCTCATCGA